>CALRWE010000013.1:0-36928 GCA_943371745.1 Rhodoferax sp. OV413 | reverse complement strand
CAGCACGATCACCGGAGGTTTGTGCACCAGGGCCTGCGCCACCAGCACGCGGCGCTTCATGCCACCGGAGAGCTGGCGCATGTTGGCGTTGGCCTTGTCGCTCAAACCCAGACTGTCAAGCAATTCATCAATCCAGGCATCGTTGTTCTTCACGCCAAAATAGCCGGACTGAATGCGCAGCAGTTCCCGCACATTGAAAAACGGATCAAACACCAGCTCCTGGGGTACCACACCCAGACTGCGCCGCGCCAGCGCGTAGTCCACTTGGACATCGTGCCCGAGCACGCTGATGCGACCCGAACTGGGGCGGGCCAGACCCGCCAGCAGGCTGATCATGGTGGTTTTGCCCGCCCCATTGGGTCCCAGCAGGCCAAAAAACTCGCCCTCTTCAATGTCCAGGCTGACGTGGTCCAGCGCCAAAAATGTGCTGCCCTTGGGCCCCTTGGGCGAGGGATAGGTCTTGGAAACGGTCTGAAACGAGATGGCGGACATGAAGGGTCTATTCTAAAGATTCAGGCCGACTGCAAGAGCTCGGCAATACCGTACAGCGCCGCGAGGTCCGACAAGCGCCCGGGCAAGCCACGGATGGTCAGCTGCTTGCCCTGGGTGGCGGCCTGGCGCCTCAATTCCAGCAAGACAGCCAGAGCGGCTGAATCAAACCGGGTCAGAGGTGTGGCGTCCAGCACCACCTCCAGGCCAGGCTGCTCACGCATGCCCTTGAGCAGCGCGGCCAGGCAGGCCATGGCTTGAGCTTGGGTCAAAGCCTGCGGCAGGGCCAGCACACTTAACCTTTAGCGGCGTTGGACTTGTTGCGGGCGGCCAGCGTGGCGATCAACCCGTCAATGCCCTTGGCATTGATTTCCTGCGCAAACTGGCTGCGGTAGGTGTCCACCAGCCAGACACCCAGCACGTTGAGGTTGTAAATTTTCCAGCCAGCGCCGACACCAGGTGTTTTTTCCAGCCGGTAGTCCAGTTGAATCGGGTCGCCACGGCCCCTGATTTCAGTGCGCACCACCACCTCTTGGTCGGCGGGGTTGGCACGCAAGGGCTTCATGCTGAGGGTCACGTCATTGACTTGCGACAAAGCTCCCGCGTAGGTGCGCACCAGCAAGATCTTGAACTCCTCCTGCAGACGCTGCTGCTGCGCAGGAGAGGCCAGGCGCCACTGCGGGCCGACGGCAGCGGCCGTCATGCGCTTGAAATCCACATTGGGCATGACCAAGGTGTCCACCAGGACCACGGTCCGCGCCACTTCGCCCGACTGGATCGCTTTGTCGGCCTTGATGCCATCCAGCACTTCTGAGGACAAGCGCTTGATGAAGGCATCTGGTGCCTCATCGGCAGCGTGGGCTGGCAGAGCCAGCCAGGCAGGCGCACTGAGAAGCAGTGCTGCAACCATTTGATTCAACAATCTGCGTTTCATTTTTTAATTTCCTCAGCCTGTTTGGTTTCGGGGTTTTTGATGTTTTCAACCCAGGTACGTGTGCGTTCCCGCACATCCGAGAAGTCCTGGCTCACAGGGGACTTTTCCACCTCGCCGTCTTCAGGCGGGTTGCCATCGTAAACGCTGCTGCGCCGCCGCTGCAGGTGGGCATCGCGGGTGAACGTGTATTTATCCAGGGCAGCCGCCTCCAGCAAGGCCGCCGTACCCAGCAAGGACGTGCGCACGTCCACCAGACGCAGGGCGGTCAGGCTGTTGCGGGTGGGAATGTGCTCAACCGATGACACCATGTTGCCTTTGGCGTCCAGGGGCAAGGCCAGCGTGTCGCGCAGGGTGGAAGGGCCCAGCAGCGGCAACACCAGGTAAGGGCCCGGCGCCACGCCCCAATAGCCCAGCGTGTGGCCAAAGTCCTTGGTGTGGCGCTCGATTTGCATCTCAGAGGCGACATCCAGAATGCCGCCCAGGCCAATGAACGTGTTCACGCCAAAGCGAGTGAAACTGTTTACCGCTGACTCCCCCTTGAACTGCAGGGCGTTGTTCACGCCCGACCAGGCGTCCTGCAAATTCGAGAAAAAATTGCGAACACCCCGACGGACCAATTGCGGCACCACGTCCTGGTACACAGTGGCCACGGGCTTGACCACAGCGGCGTCCACGACATCATTGAGCTGATAAACGGTCCGATTCAAGGGCTCCAGCGGATCGTTCGGATGCGCGGCAGGACCACTGGCGCACGCCGTCAGCAAGGTCAGGCACAGCGCGGCGGCCCCCCTGCCCGATGCGGCCCGGCGCCCGCCCGCAACCCGAACGCGGGATGGCAACTGCCTCGTCATTTTGCGGCTCCTTCTTTCTCAGGGGCGCCGCCTTCGGCCGCCTTGCTGAACAAAAACTGGCTGATCAGATTTTCCAGCACCACGGCAGACTGGGTTGCGGTGATGGTGTCGCCCGGGGCCAGGTTCTTCTCGTCCGCACCCGGCTCCAACCCCAAATACTGCTCGCCCAGCAAACCGCTGGTCAGGATTTTGAGGGAGCTGTCTTTGGGAAAAACATACTGACTCTCCAAGGCCAGCGTCATGCGGGCCTGGAAGGTTTTGTCATCAAACGCAATGCTTTCAACCCGTCCCACCACCACGCCCGCGCTGCGGACCGCAGCCTTGGGCTTGACGCCGCCCACGTTGTCAAATTTGGCGCTGACCTGGTAGGTTTTCTGAAAACTCAGGGTCAACAAATTGGCCGACTGCAGGGCCAGAAACAATATCGCCACAGCGCCGACCAGCACAAACAGGCCCACCCACACGTCATTTTTAGAGCGTTGCATACATCATCCTCAACTGGTTCGCCGCCTGGAGCGCCACAAGGCGCCAAGTGGTCTTCATATCGTAAACATCATCGCGGTCAGGATGAAATCCAGACCCAACACGGCCAGGGACGCCACCACCACGGTGCGCGTGGTGGCGCTGGCCACACCTTCAGGGGTCGGCTGGGCCTCATAGCCCTGCAGCAAGGCAACAAAGGTCACCGTGAACCCGAACACCACGCTTTTGATGATGCCGTTGCCCACGTCCTGCCAGACATCGACTCCGCCCTGAATCTGGCTCCAGAACGAGCCAGAGTCAACACCAATCATCAAGACGCCCACCACCCAGCCGCCAATGATGCCCATGGCGCTGAACACGGCCGCCAGCAGGGGCATGGTGATGACACCCGCCCAGAACCGGGGCGCCAGGATGCGTTTCACCGGGTCCACCGCCATCATTTCCATGACGCTGATTTGCTCACCCGCGCGCATCAGACCGATCTCGGCCGTGAGCGACGTGCCGGCCCGGCCCGCAAACAACAAGGCGGTGACCACCGGCCCCAATTCACGCACCAGACTGAGCGTCACCAGCAAGCCCAGCGCTTCTGACGACCCATAGCGTTGCAAGGTGTAGTAACCCTGCAAGCCAAATACAAAACCAACGAACAGTCCGGACACTGCAATGATGGCCAGCGAGTAGTTGCCCAGAAAGTGAATCTGGTCCCGGATCAGGCCAAAGCGTTTGAGGCTGCCGCCCAGGGTACCCAACAAACGCACGAACAGGCGGGCACCATGGCCCATGTCAGCCAGCTGGCGGCGCGCAGAAAAGCCGATATCGGCAGGTTTGTACCAACTCATGAGGCCGTTCCCGCGCCAAAGTCTTCGGCCACGGTCGGGCCGGGGTAATGAAAGCGCACCGGGCCGTCCGAGAGGGCATGCACATACTGGTAGACCAAGGGGTCCGTGCTTTGACGCACGGAATCGGGCGTGCCCTGCGCTGCAATTTTTCCGTTGGCCAGAATGATCACATGGTCCGCAATGGCAAACGTCTGCTCCAGCTCGTGCGACACAAAAATGCTGGTCAAGCCCATCGAATCATTGAGTTCGCGAATCAACCGTGCTGCGGTGCCCAGCGAGATCGGGTCCAGGCCCGAAAACGGCTCGTCATACAACACCAGCTCGGGGTCCAGGGCAATGGCACGCGCCAGCGCCACACGACGGGCCATGCCGCCCGACAAATCACTGGGCATCAGGTCGCGCGCGCCGCGCAGGCCCACTGCATTGAGCTTCATCAAAACGATATCTCGAATCAGGACGTCGGATAAATTGGTGTGTTCGCGCAGTGGAAAGGCCACGTTTTCAAACACGGACAGGTCGGCAAACAAGGCGCCAAACTGGAACAGCATGCCCATACGCCGACGCGCAGCGTAAAGCTGGGTCTGGTCCATGGGGGTGATGTCCTGCCCGTCGAACAGCACTTGTCCGGACTGCGCCCGGTTTTGCCCGCCGATCAGCCGCAGGATGGTGGTCTTGCCACC
The DNA here is from genome assembly GCA_943371745.1 of Rhodoferax sp. OV413. GTDB lineage: Bacteria > Pseudomonadota > Gammaproteobacteria > Burkholderiales > Burkholderiaceae_C > Rhodoferax. The sequence continues at coordinate 32,652 of CALRWE010000013.1, read as the reverse complement.
GCCGGAGGCGCCCATCAGCGCGGTCACCTTGCCGCGGGGCACAGACAAGGAAATACCGTCGAGCACCACCCGCTCGCCGTAACCAAAGGTGAGGTGCTGCAGTTCGACGAGGGATTCTGAAGGGGGTGGTGCCATAAAAAAAGAAAGGCCGGGGGCTGCCCGGCCTGTCGATCATACGGGATTACACCTATGCGCTAGCGTGCAACGCGGCATTGACCCCGGTTTAACGGGGCAAATCACTGCAGCCCATCAGGAACTCATCGACCGAGCGCGCGGCCTGGCGGCCCTCGCGAATCGCCCACACCACCAGACTCTGACCCCGGCGAATGTCGCCCGCCGCGAACACCCTGGCCACATTGGTGGCATAGCCACCGGTGAACTCGGTGCTGGCTTTGGCATTGCCACGGGCGTCTTTGTCGATGCCAAACGAGTCCAGGATGGACGCCACCGGGCTGACAAAACCCATGGCCAGCAGGACCAGGTCGGCCTGGTAGGTTTTCTCGGTGCCAGGAATCTCGACCAGCTTGCCGTCTTTCATCTCGGTGTGGACGGTTGTCAGGCCCGTGACCTTGCCTTTTTCGCCCAGAAACTCCTTGGTCGACACCGCGAACTCGCGGGTGCAGCCTTCATCGTGGCTGGAGCTGGTGCGCAGCTTCATGGGCCAGTAGGGCCAGGTCATGGGGCGGTTTTCTTCCACCGGGGGCTGGGGCATCACCTCAAACTGGGTCACGCTGACCGCGCCGTGGCGGTTGCTGGTACCCACACAGTCCGAACCCGTGTCGCCGCCACCAATGACGATGACGTGCTTGCCATCGGCTCGCAACTGGCCTTTGAGTTTGTCGCCCGCATTCACCTTGTTTTGCAGCGGCAGGAACTCCATCGCGAAGTGAATGCCCTCCAACTCCCGGCCGGGCACGGGCAAGTCCCGCGACTGCTCGGCACCGCCGGTCAAGAGCACGGCATCAAAGTCTTCTTGCAGTTGCGCTGGCGTGATGGTCTCTTTGGCCCAGTTGATGACCTTGGAGCTTTTGGGCAAATCGCCCACCAGCACGCCGGTGCGAAAGGTCACGCCTTCGAGTTGCATTTGCGCCACGCGGCGGTCGATGTGCGACTTTTCCATCTTGAAGTCGGGAATGCCGTAGCGCAGCAGGCCACCCACCCGGTCGTTCTTTTCAAACAGCGTCACGTCATGGCCGACCCGGGCCAGCTGTTGGGCCGCTGCCATGCCGGCAGGGCCGGAGCCAACCACGGCGACCTTTTTGCCGGTCTTGTGCTTGGCGGGGCGTGGAGGCACCCAGCCCTCGGACCAGGCGCGGTCAATGATGGCGTGTTCGATCGACTTGATGCCCACCGCGCCATCGTTCACATTCAGCGTGCAAGCCGCCTCGCATGGCGCGGGGCAAATACGGCCCGTGAATTCGGGGAAGTTGTTGGTGCTGTGCAGCACCTCAATCGCGTTCTTCCAGTCGCCCTGGTAGACCAGTTCGTTGAAATCCGGAAGGATGTTATGGACGGGGCAGCCGCTGTTGCAGAACGGCGTGCCGCAGTCCATGCAGCGCGCCGCCTGCACCTTGGCCTGCTTGTCGTCCAGACCAATCACAAACTCTTTGTAGTTCTTCAAGCGCTCAGTGACCGGCTTGTAGCCTTCTTCCAACCGCTCAAATTCCATGAAGCCAGTTACTTTTCCCATGATGCTGTTCCTGTTTGGTTGCGGGATGGCGCCTTATTTGGCGGCAATCACTTCTTTTGTAGTAGCTGACTGTGCTCGTGCGGTGGCGGCTGCCGCCTCACGACGCGCGTGAATCTCGCCCAGGGCCCGCTTGTATTCATTCGGGAAGACCTTGACAAACTTCAGGCGTGCCACTGACCAGGTGTCGAGCAATTCGCGTGCGCGTTTGCTGCCAGTCCAGCGGTTGTGGTCTTCGAGCAACTTGCGCAATTGCACCTCATCGCTCAAGCCCCGGTGCCAGACGGCCTTATCCACAGTGGCTTCCTGCTCGGCGGTGGTGAGCACCTTCTCCATGGAAACCATGGCGGTGTTGCAACGCTGGGCAAAATGACCGTCTTCGTCATACACATAGGCAATGCCGCCGCTCATGCCAGCGGCGAAGTTGCGCCCGGTCAGGCCCAGCACCGCCACGGTGCCGCCGGTCATGTACTCGCAGCCGTGGTCGCCCGTACCCTCCACCACGGTGGTGGCGCCCGACAGACGCACCGCAAAACGCTCGCCGCCCACGCCGCTGAAGAACGCCTCGCCGCTGGTCGCGCCAAACATCACCGTGTTGCCCACGATGGTGTTCTTGATGGCTTCGCCCCGGAAGTCGATGCTGGGGCGAACTACGATGCGGCCACCCGACAAGCCTTTGCCGGTGTAGTCATTGGCATCACCAATCAGGTACATGGTGATGCCTTTGGCCAGGAACGCACCAAAAGACTGGCCCCCGGTGCCCTCCAACTGAATGCGGATGGTGTCATCCGGCAAGCCTTCGGGGTGCACCTTGGTCACCGCGCCGGAGAGCATGGCGCCCACCGAGCGGTTGACATTGCGGGCCATTTCCATGAACTGGACTTTTTCGCCCTTGTCGATGGCGGCGCGGCTCTTGGCGATCAGGACGTTATCCAGCGCTTTTTCCAGGCCGTGCTCTTGCTCCAGCGTCTGGAAGCGCGGCACGTCGGCGGGCACATTGGGCATGGCAAACAAACGGCCAAAGTCCAGTCCGCTGGCTTTCCAGTGGGCGATCCCGGAGCGCATGTCGAGCAGATCAGCGCGGCCGATCAGGTCGTCAAACTTGCGGATGCCCAGCTGGGCCATGATCTGGCGCACTTCTTCGGCAATGAAGAAGAAATAGTTCACCACATGCTCGGGCTTGCCAGAGAACTTCTTGCGCAGCGCCGGGTCTTGCGTGGCCACGCCCACGGGGCAGGTGTTGAGGTGGCACTTGCGCATCATGATGCAGCCCTCCACCACCAGCGGGGCCGTGGCAAAGCCGAACTCATCCGCGCCCAGCAAGGCACCAATGGCGACATCCCTGCCGGTCTTCATCTGGCCGTCGGCCTGCACCCGGATGCGGCTGCGCAGTCGGTTCAGCACCAGCGTTTGCTGGGTTTCGGCCAGACCGATTTCCCAGGGGCTGCCGCAATGCTTGATGGACGACCAGGGCGAGGCACCCGTGCCGCCGTCGTGTCCGGCAATCACCACATGGTCAGCCTTGCACTTGGCGACACCGGCCGCGATGGTACCGACGCCAATTTCAGCCACCAGCTTGACGCTGATGCTGGAATGCGGCGCCACGTTTTTCAGATCGTGAATCAGCTGCGCCAAGTCTTCAATCGAATAGATGTCGTGGTGCGGCGGGGGCGAGATGAGGCCCACGCCCGGCACGGAATGGCGCAGGCGCCCGATGTACTCGGACACCTTGCCGCCAGGCAGCTGACCGCCCTCGCCCGGCTTGGCGCCCTGGGCCATCTTGATCTGGATCTGGTCAGCACTGGTCAGGTATTCGGCGGTGACACCGAAGCGGCCGGAGGCCACCTGCTTGATGCGCGAGCGCAGCGAGTCCGTGGGCAGGAGCGGAATGTCCACCTCCACCACATCGTGGCCGATGATGTCGGCCATGGTCTGACCCTGCTTGATCGGAATGCCCTTGAGTTCTTGCCGGTAGCGCTGCGGATCTTCACCGCCCTCACCCGTGTTGCTCTTGCCGCCAATGCGGTTCATGGCAATGGCCAGCGTGGCGTGGGCTTCTGTGGAGATGGAGCCCAGCGACATGGCGCCAGTGGCAAAGCGTTTGACGATTTCCTTGGCACTCTCGACTTCGTCGATTGGGATCGCCTTGGCGGGGTCAATCTTGAACTCGAACAAACCGCGCAAGGTCATGTGACGCTTGCTCTGGTCGTTGATGAGTTGCGCGTACTCTTTGTAGGTGTTCCAGTTGTTGGAGCGGGTGGAATGCTGCAGCTTGGCAATCGCATCCGGACTCCACATGTGCTCTTCACCCCGGGCGCGCCAGGCGTACTCGCCGCCGGCGTCCAGCATGGTTTCCAGGATGGGATCGTCACCGAAGGCGGCCTTGTGCATGCGGATGGCTTCTTCAGCAATCTCGAACACACCAATACCTTCCACACGGGTGGGGGTGCCGGCAAAATATTTGGCCACTGTGGGGGTGTTGAGGCCGATGGCCTCGAACAGCTGGGCACCGCAGTAGCTCATGTAGGTGGACACGCCCATCTTGGACATGATCTTGGACAGACCCTTGCCCACCGCCTTGACGTAGTTGTAAATCGCCTTCTCGGCGCTCAGGTCACCTGCCAACTCCTTGTGCATGTGGGCCAGTGTTTCCATGGCCAGGTACGGATGCACGGCTTCAGCGCCGTAACCGGCCAGAACCGCAAAGTGATGAACTTCGCGGGCGGTACCGGTCTCCACCACCAGACCGGCGGTGGTGCGCAGACCCGCGCCCACCAAATGCTGGTGAATCGCCGACAAGGCCAACAGGGCAGGAATCGCCACTTGGGTGGCGCCGATGCCGCGGTCGCTGATGATCAGGATGTTCTTGCCGCCTTTGATGGCGTCCACCGCTTCAGCACACAGAGAAGCCAGTTTGGCCTCTACGCCCTCATGGCCCCAAGCCAGCGGGTAGGTGATATCGATGGTGTGGCTGCGAAATTTCCCTTGGGTGTGCTGCTCGATGTCGCGCAGCTTGGCCATGTCGGCAAAATCCAGCACCGGCTGCGCCACTTCCAGGCGCATGGGCGGGTTAACCTGGTTGATGTCGAGCAGGTTGGGCTTGGGGCCGATAAAGGACACCAGACTCATCACGATGGCTTCGCGGATCGGGTCGATCGGCGGGTTGGTCACCTGCGCGAACAACTGCTTGAAATAGTTGTACAGCGGCTTGTTCTTGTCAGAGAGCACGGCGAGCGGGCTGTCGTTGCCCATGGAACCAATCGCCTCTTCCCCGGCGGAGGCCATCGGCGCAATCAGGAACTTGATGTCCTCCTGAGTGAAGCCGAAGGCCTGCTGGCGGTCCAGCAAACTCACGGTGTCATCGATGCGTTTGCGGTCCGCAGCCGCAAGAGTAGCGGCCATGACCGCGTCCTTGCGGCGCTCGTCATACTGCACGTCGTCGAGCTTGATGCGCAGGTTCTCGATCCACTGCTTGTAAGGCTTGCTGTTGGCCAGGTTCGACTTGAGTTCTTCGTCGTCAATCATGCGGCCCTGTTCCAGGTCAATCAGGAACATCTTGCCCGGCTGCAGGCGCCACTTGCGCACAATTTTGTTTTCGGGCACGGGCAAGACGCCGGATTCGGAACCCATGATGACCAGGTCGTCATCGGTGATGCAGTAGCGCGAGGGGCGCAGGCCGTTGCGGTCCAGCGTGGCGCCAATCTGGCGGCCGTCGGTGAACACGATGCTGGCGGGGCCGTCCCAAGGCTCCAGCATGGCGGCGTGGTATTCATAGAAGGCCTTGCGGCGCTCGTCCATGGTGGTGTGTTGCTCCCATGGCTCGGGAATCATCATCATCACGGCCTGGCTGATGGGATAGCCCGCCATGGTCAACAACTCCAGGCAGTTGTCGAACGTGGCCGTGTCAGACTGGCTGGCAAAGCTGATGGGGTAGAGCTTTTGCAGGTCGTTGCCCAGCACCGGGGACGACATCACGCCCTCACGCGCCTTCATCCAGTTGTAGTTGCCCTTGACGGTATTGATCTCCCCGTTGTGCGCCACATAGCGGTAGGGGTGAGCCAGCGGCCACTCGGGGAAGGTGTTGGTGGAGAAGCGCTGGTGCACCAAGCCCAGGGCCGACACACAGCGCACATCGCTGAGGTCCTTGAAGTACACGCCCACCTGGTCGGCCAGCAACAGGCCTTTGTAGACCACAGTGCGGCTGGACATGCTGGGCACGTAGTACTCTTTGGAGTGCTTGAGCTTCAGGGCCTGAACGTGGGCACTGGCCGTCTTGCGGATCACATAGAGCTTGCGCTCGAGTGCGTCCTGCACGATGACATCGTTACCCCGGCCAATGAAGACCTGCTTCAAAACAGGCTCTTTGGCGCGCACGGTGGGCGACATCGGCATGTCGCGGTTCACTGGCACATCGCGCCAGCCCAGCAGCACCTGGCCCTCGGCTTTGACGGCCCGCTCCATCTCCTGCTCGCAAGCCAAACGGGAGGCATGCTCCTTGGGCAAAAAAACCATGCCCACGCCATACTCGCCGGGTGGAGGCAGGGTGATGCCTTGGGCCGCCATCTCCTCGCGGTACAGCGCGTCAGGCAACTGGATCAGGATACCTGCACCGTCGCCCATGAGTTTGTCGGCGCCCACCGCGCCCCGGTGGTCGAGGTTCTCAAGAATCTTCAGTGCGTTTTTGACAATGTCATGCGACTTGGTGCCCTTGATGTGCGCCACAAAACCCACACCGCAAGCGTCATGCTCTTGGGTAGAAGAATACAAACCGTGTTCCTGGAGATGCTTGATCTCGGCAGCCGTCGTCATGGCGCGCTCCTAAAAAAAATTAGAGGGTTGAAGAATACTGCAATGCAACAAAAGTGCCAAGCAAAATAATTGGGGTCAGATTCCAATTAAATTCACAAATAGTCGCCCTGCCATTAATTAGGGACATATTGAATTTAGTAGCTTCTAACGCAATAAATACGCTGACTAGAGGCCCATTTGGTGCTTATTTGGCCTTGGAAATCGGCCGACCGGCTGCCGCCTTGCTGACGCGGCGTTGTGTTCGCATTTGTAAATCCGCCACAAAATCGGGCTCGCCCAGGGCCCAACCGCGCAGGGTCGCCTCAGTCAGGGCCGCTTGCTGCACCGGGCTGATGCCGCTCTGCACCAGTTGGGCGTACGCGGCTTCGCGCGCAAACGGGGTGTTGCCCAGCGCCCATACCAGTGGGTGCGGGGTGATCAGTTTGTCGATGCGCTGGCCGGTGGTGTGGCCGTAGCTGGACCACGGGTAGTCTTGCGGCCCCGGCACCAGGCCGGCGCGCACCGGGTTCAGGTCGATGTAGGCCATGCAGGCCAGCAGGTAGCGATCGGCCTGGATCAAGGTGGATTTGTAACGCCCCTCCCACAGGGTGCCCGTGCGCTGCTGGGTGTCATTGAAATAGCGCACATAGCGCCGACCCACCGCCTGCATCATCTGCGGCAGGCCCTCCGCCGTGACGGGCGTGGCGAGCAGATGGAAGTGATTGCTCATCAGCACATAGGCATGAATGGCCACATGGAACTTCTTGGCGTTCTCGTCAAGCACATCGAGCAGGGTCTGGTAATCGGCCGCCCTCGAAAAAATTGGCTGCCGGTTGTTCCCGCGCTGGATGATATGGTGCGGATAACCGGGCAGTGTGAGGCGGGGAAGACGGGCCATGGCGTGCGATCAGAGGGGGTTCAACGGTCCAAGCGCATCTTAATTGGCATCTGACCCCCATTGGCTGCCATCATTCGGCGGGCAGGATGAACCGGGTGGTCAGCAGGCTGCCCAGCCCGAATTGGTCCAGCAACTCGCGCAGGCGCTGGGCTGCGGCTCGCCTGGGGTGGCCGGTGCGCCGGGCGATGATCAGCTCATTTTTCATGCTGTGCTCCCAGCCCACCAGCTCGGTCACGGTGACCTGGTAGCCCCAGGCCTCCAGGTACAAGCAGCGCAGGACGTTGGTGATCTGGCTGCCCATCTCGCGGGTGTGCAGCGGATGGCGCCACAGCTCAGCCAGCGGGGTGCGGTTCAGGCTGAGGGCTTTGCCGGCATTCAGGCTGCGTGCTATTTCAGCCTGGCAACAGGGCACCAGCACCATGAAGTTGGCCTGTTTTTGCAGCCCGAACGCAATCGCATCGTCGGTGGCCGTGTCGCAGGCATGCAAGGCGGTGACCACGTCAATGCGGGCCGGCAGCTCTGCCGCGTGGGCCGATTCAGCCACCGTCAGGTTCAAAAACGACATGCGGTCAAACCCGAGCCTCAAGGCCAACTCCCGCGACTTTTGCACCAGCTCGGGGCGGGTCTCGATGCCGTAGATATGGCCCGACCTCATCGCCTTGAAGAACAGGTCGTAAATAATGAACCCCAGATACGACTTGCCCGCGCCATGGTCCGCCAGGGTGATACTGCCCTCCCCGCCAGCTTGGCTGGAGAGCTCCAGCAGCAGCTTCTCGATGAACTGGAACAGGTGGTAAACCTGCTTGAGTTTGCGACGCGAATCCTGATTGAGCTTGCCTTCGCGCGTGAGGATGTGCAGCGCCTTCAGGAGTTCGATCGACTGACCGGGCCTGATTTCAGGCGCAATGGATTCCTCCACGGAAGGTTGGGTCTTGACATCAGAGGCGCGAGGGTCGTTTTTTTTGATTTTCATTGTTCTCGTTCGCAAGGACCAGTCCGGCCCACGTTCAGGGCGGCCCAGCCCTCGGGCCCCAAGCGCTCCATGGTGGCCATGTTGCGCTCGAAAATCGACTCGGCCTCAGGAAACGCTGCCACGGCGCGGTCAATGCTGTCTTCGCGCAGCAAGTGCAGCGTGGGGTAAGGCGAGCGGTTGGTGTAGTTGGTGATGTCGTCAGCGCGGGTGCCGGCAAACTGGTAGTCCGGGTGCAGGCTGGCGATCTGGATCACGCCATCCAGGTCCAGGTCCACCAGCGACCGGTCGGCCAGCACCAGGAAATCATTGAAATACAGAAAATCATCCAGACAGCCAGGCGCTATCAAAAGCGTTGTGTCCCGATCAATAGAATCAAGAGCTACAAGCTGATTGAGCTCATGAACAAGATCCTCCAACAGCGCCTGTGTTGTGCGGGCCTGGCTGACGGCGTAGTGAACTTGCCCCTTGACCTGCACGCTTTTGGCAAACGGGCACAGGTTCAGGCCGATCACGGCGCGATCGACCCATGCGCGGGTGTCCTCAATGGCCTGTTGCGCGGTGACCGAAGGCGACGACAAGCGATCCTCAAACAAAACGATTCTCCTGCCCAACGACCAGTGTGGCCAGCCCGGCGATGACCATCCTGGCGGTTTTGGCCGCAGCCTCGGTCAGGCGAATGATCTCCTGCGCGTGAATTTGCGCCGCACTTTGTTCGGACTGCAAGGCACTGGCATGCGATTCAAATGGATTGTGAAAACTCACTGGGGCTCCCGGGCGCTACTGGCGGATCTGACTTCTAGGGCTTGGCTGATTTGTGACCGAATTTTACGGCGCCGGAGCAGGCCCGACGGGCCCAGGTCACGGCCCCCGCCGATTCACGCCAGCAACTGTTGCCCAGTCAGGCGCGCGTGCTCCCGCCCGGCAAAGCGGTCGGTCATGCCGGCAATGTAGTCCGCGACCACGCGTGCGTACGCGCTGGCGTCATCGGCAACATCGCTCAAGCGCGCCACCCGGGCCTGAAAGCTGTCCGGCATCTCTTGCGGACTCTGAAGGTACGCCGCAAACAAGTCGCGCACCACTTGCTGGGCCTGCCCGGTGGTGTGCATCACCTGGGGGTGGCGGTACAACTGGTGCAGCAAAAAAGATTTGAGCGCCTGCGACCGGGCCCGCATCCCAGCGCTGAACTGCAGCAGGGGCGCCATCTGGCGGATCTCGTCCACGCTCTGGGGTCGGGCTGCGGCAATCGCTTGCCCGGTGGTGTCGATCACGTCATACACCTGGGCGCTGAGCATGCGGCGAATGCTTTCGTAGAGCAGGCGCCGGCCTTGGGACTTGTCGCCGATGTGAGGGAACTCCTGCTGCGTCTCGCGCCGGAAGTCATCAAACAAGGCCACGTCTTGCAACTGCTCCAGCGTGATCAGCCCGGAGCGCACCCCATCGTCGATGTCATGCGCGTTGTAGGCGATCTCATCGGCCAGATTGCACAGCTGCGCCTCCAGGCTGGGTTGGGTGCGGTCCAGGAAGCGCCGACCCACGCCATCCGGCTCGGCGTCCTCCAGCGCTTGGGCATGCAGGCGTGAACAGTGCTTGAGAATGCCCTCGCGCGTCTCAAAGCTCAGATTCAACCCCTCAAATTGAGGGTAGCGCGCCTCCAGGTGATCGACCACCCGCAGGCTTTGCAGGTTGTGCTCAAAACCACCAAATGGCGCCATGCACTCATTGAGCGCATCCTGCCCGGCGTGGCCAAAGGGGGTGTGGCCGAGGTCATGCGCCAGCGCGATGGCCTCCACCAGATCTTCATTGAGCTGCAGAGAGCGCGCCATGGAGCGCCCCAGCTGCGCCACCTCCAGCGAATGCGTCAGGCGGGTGCGGAACAGGTCGCCCTCATGGTTCAAAAACACCTGGGTTTTGTAGACCAGCCGCCTGAACGCGGTGCAATGCACGATGCGGTCGCGGTCGCGCTGGTACTCGGTGCGCGTGGGCGCGGGTGCTTGGGGGTAACGCCGGCCGCGTGATTGGGCCGGATCACAGGCGTAGGTGGCCAGCATCATGAATTCAAAATAAAAAAGCCTCTAGCCAGCGTATTACAATGCTTTATACAGCTGATTTTGATAGCATTCATTCGCAGCACTGGTCAATCACCTCACGCACCAGTGCATCGGGCGCGCTGCGCACCACGGCGTTGCCCGGCCCGTCGATCAGCACAAACTTGATTTCACCGCCCTCGGCCTTTTTGTCCACCCGCATCAGCTCGAGATAACGGCCCGCATTGTCGACGCCGGCGAGTTTGGGCCCGGTCACTGGCAAACCCGCCCGCTGGATCAGGGTGGTCAGCCGGGCTACAAACGCGTCGTCCACCAAACCTAGGCGCTGCGACAAATGGGCCGCCATCACCATGCCGCAGCCCACGCCCTCGCCGTGCAGCCACTCGCCGTAGCCCAGGCCCGCTTCAATGGCGTGACCAAAGGTGTGACCGAAATTGAGGATGGCGCGCAGCCCGGCTTCCCGCTCATCCTGCCCCACCACCCAGGCCTTGATTTCGCAACTGCGTTTGACGGCGTGCGCCAGTGCGGCGGATTCCCGCGCGACCAAGGCATCAATATGCTCTTCGATCCAGCCCAAAAAGGCCAAATCGGCAATCGGGCCGTATTTGATGACCTCGGCCAGCCCGGCGCTGAGTTCGCGCTGAGGCAGGGTCTTGAGCACATCGAGATCGCACACCACCTTGAGCGGCTGGTAAAACGCACCAATCATGTTCTTGCCCAGCGGGTGATTGATCCCGGTCTTGCCGCCCACGCTGGAGTCCACTTGCGCCAGCAAGGTGGTGGGCACCTGCACAAAGGGCACGCCCCGCATGAAGGAGGCAGCCGCAAAACCGGTCATGTCACCGACCACCCCGCCGCCCAGGGCAAACAGGATGGTCTTTCGGTCACAGGTGTGCTCAAGCAAAGCGTCAAAAATCAGGTTCAGGGTTTGCCAGGTCTTGAACGACTCCCCATCGGGAAGTGTCACCGTGTGAAGGGTGGCGTACTTGCTTTGCAAGGCGGCACGCAGCCGCTCAGCGTACAAGGGCCCCACCGTGGTGTTGGTCACAATCACCGCGCTGCTGGCCGAAGGCAATTCGGCGTAGCTCAGGGGGTTGTCAAAAAGCGAGCCACGAATGGCAATGTGGTAGCTGCGGTGTTGCAGATCAATGGCAACCGTCTGGAGTTCGGAAGAAGTCATACCCCAAGTTTAGAGCGTCTTGGTCCGCCCGTCGGCGCCAGCGCCCATGCAGCCCTGATCTTGTCGCCCGGCTGAGTCAGGCGCCGGTCGTTAAGCCGGCCAACTCCAGCTGCATCACGATCATGTTGACCAGGGTTGGCACCGATGGCCTGCCGGTTTCAATAATGAAATGTGCTGTTTCGCGGTACAGCGGATCGCGCTGCGTGAAGAGCTCTCGCAATCGGTCCAGCGGGTCCGCCACCTGCAACAGGGGGCGACTCGTGTCGTGACGCAAGCGGCGATACAGCTCCTCCGGGGATGAATTCAGATAAACCACCCGAGCCCGCGCGTGCAAGTGCTGCCGGTTGGCAGACCGCAACACCACCCCACCGCCCGTGGAGAGCACACATTTGGGCTTTTGGGTCAACTCGTCAATGACTGATTGCTCTACATCCCGAAACCGGGCCTCCCCTTCCCGCTCGAAATAGTCACGGATAGAGCAGCCGAGTCGCTGTTCAATGACATGGTCCGAGTCGAAGAAAGGACGCTGCAGCCGCCGGGCGAGTTGTCGCCCAACGGTCGATTTGCCTGAGCCAGGGAGGCCGATGAGTGCGATCACGGCGTTTTGAAACCAACTTCAGTCACGGCACTTTGCGTATTTCCCGCAGTGTCTTTCGCAACAAAATAAAGCTTGTAAGCCGTGTTCGCGGCCAGGGATGTCAACACGGCGCCTGCGGGGACATTTCCAGCCATTCCAATCGCAGTCCCCTGGAGCGTCACGGCAAAAACACTGGGTGCAGCGGCGGATGCCAACTCAAGCTTGTAGTAGCCCGCGCCAGCTTCGTCGATCGTCGCTGTGAACAAGGCATTGGTGCTCGTTACCGACTCGACGGACGGGGCCCCTGATGGCGTGAACGCAGGTGCAGTCAAATCGGCTGCCGCTACCGGCACGGTGACTGCAAAAGAGCTTTCAATGGATCCCGAGCCACTTGCCACAGTCACCTTGAACAAAATCAACTCACCTCCCCCGCACTTGTCCAGGATGGCCGTGTGAATCGTGGGCTCTGTCGTACTGCCAATCCGGGCCCCCACCAATGAAGCTTTGCACGTTCCACCCGCAGGCAAAACCTCCACGGCCAAACCAGCCGACGCGGGCAACGGATTTCCGTTGGAGTCAGCGAGTCGCACCGACACGGCGGAACGGGTCGCCGACAACGTGGTGGTTCGTTTGTCGACAGGAATACTGGCGTCGTAGTCAAGAGGCTGACCGATTTCGCCGCCCGAGAAAACGATGACAATCTGGCGACGAACTTTGGTCAAACCGTCCCACTTTTGGTTGCACGTAGATGCCACGGAAAGGCCGACAGCCGAGTTTGCGGGACAGCCTGACGTCCCAGTTGACCCAGTGGGCATGGGATAAGCGAACTCACCTTCATTGCTTCCCGTTTGCAAATTGGTGTACGCAGCCAAAAATGAAGCGCTTTCATCTTTGTCCATGTAAAGCGTACCCAAATTCTCAAAAAGTTCATCCGCAGCCACCACGACACCATTGAAGACGTCACCCGCTTTATCGTAGCGATTATTGAAGTTGGCATCGATGAAAGACTCTTCACCATCAGCGTAAGCCAGCACAGTCACGCGCCCAGGGCGTGGATCACCTCCAGGCGCAGAAGATCCCAAGGGACGGTAATCCTGCCCGATCAGGTCGACGCTGCAGCGGCCCGCCGTGATCAGGCAACTGCTCACCCCGCCCGAGTTGATCTGTCCCCCCTCGCTCACAAAAACGATCTTGGTGCCGTTGGGTACGGGGTTGCCTTGCCGATCCGCAGCGAAAACCGAAATAGCGGTGCTGTTGCCGTTGAACTTGCTGGTGAAGTACCCGCCTGCATAAAAATTAAGTTGGCTAGCCGAAATATCGAAAAAACGCTGAGTTGGCAAACCCGTTTGAACAGTTAGCAGGTTTGACCGGGTAGAAACTGCGGGTGTGTTCGTCAATGCGGCACGAACTTGCACTGTCGCTGGCAAGGTGCCGGCACAAATGGAGAAGGTCACGGTTCCATCGACACCGGATGAAGCGGTAGAAGGTGATCCACAGAAATTAATGCCCCCATCGGTATTTGTCAGATTGGCGGTCACCTCCACCCCTTGCACCCCAGCGGCCAATGAATCGAGGACCTTGAATGTCACGAGGGATGTAGTCACGCCGGCAGAGCCTGATTGGTAAATCAGACTCGGTGAGGAACTTAAAAATTGAAGCCCTGTGATCGGCGGCACTGTCACTGTGTAGTTTGTTGGTCGGGTTGTGACACCACTGGCGGTAGCATCCACAGTACAACTCCCGGTGCTCGTTGTCTGGATGACGGCAGACGCCCTGCCAGCCGCATTGACCAACGCCGAAGCCGGCGACACAACGCCACAAGCCGTGTTGAATGTTACAGAGACAGAATTGGATGTTGCAGCAGCACCGTTGATGATGACATCCGCACTCACGTTGATCGACTGGCCTTTTTGGACAGACTCAGGGTTCACGGACACGGCTGAAAATTGAACTGTGCCAGGCGTAATCTGAAAATCATAGGTTTGTGGCGGTATCTCAACCGCTCCCACCGAGGCGCTGACGCTGGCCCTGACGGTGCCATCGGCGTCCACGTTAGCCGGGGCAATGCGAATCAAAACCCCACCCGAGATATCGGTCAACTGAGTCCCGTTGGCGGGAACAAGCACGGCTGAAGCTGAATCAAGCGTGACGGTCACGCGTGTGTAGGGAACAACAGCGCCGAGCCCATCTTTCACCACCACTTTGAGAAACCGCGCCTGCGTGGTCGAGAGCTCACGGTTTGTGATCTCCGCGCCAGCGCCATCCACGACCGTCAAGGTCATTTTCGGCACCGCCACTGCCGGTAGCGTAGGACTCGCACCAGACGGAGTCCCCGGATTCCCGCCGCCGCCACCACACGCCACAGCAACCATGATGAGCGCCAGGCTCAAAACATATTTCAAAAAAATCATACTCCTCTTTCTTGGGTTCATTTCAACCGAGAAATTCCAGCAACTTGCTGTCCGACCGATCGCGCCCACACACCCGAACAGGGCGCCCCCATGGAAGAAAAAAGCCAGAATGCTTCAGCGCACACCCACGTTGTCCGTAATTATCCTTGGAGTGACGAACACCAGCAGTTCCTTCTTGACTTTAGTTTTGGACCTGTTCTTGAACAAGTTGCCAACTCCCGGCAAATCGCCCAACACGGGGACTTTGTTTTCATCGTCAAGCTCGGTCAGCTCAAAAATACCCCCAATAACCACCGTACCGCCATTGTCGACAAGAACTTGGGTGATGACATTTTTCCGGTTGATCGCGGGGCCGGCCGTCGTATCTTGACCGCGCGAGTCCTTGCTGACATCCAAGTCCATGATGATGGTCCCTTCCGGCGTGATCTGGGGTGTGACTTCGAGTTTGAGTGCTGCGTCCTTGAACAGCGGCGTGCAGGTCGTCCCCCCCCCGGCGCCCGCGATACAGGATGAGTAGGGGATTTGCTCACCTTGTGTGATGGAAGCTTTTTTTCCATCGGCAGTAATGACCCGTGGGCTCGAAACCACCCGGCCTTTGCTGTCGGCTTCCAGGGCCGAGATTTCCAGGTTCAGGAACCGGTTCGCCACCGCGTTGAAGATCGACACCGCAAATGCGGGCGCCGTCGCCAGGCCAGACCCCAGTACGCTGGCAGGCAAGTTCACGAAGTTGCCACTGGTGCTGTCTCTGGCTGCGGCATTCTCGGAGAGACCACCGCCGCCGCTGGCTGCCACAGCGCCGCTGTAGTTTGTTCCAAAAACAACCCGATTGTCGCCCGCCAACCTGTAGCCACCATCACCACCCCGCAAAGCGCGCTGATCCGTCGCACCCAGCTTGACGCCCAAAGACTTACCGAAGGTATCGTTGGCCTCGACAATCCTCACTTCAATCATCACCTGACGCACTGCGACGTCAAGTTGCGAAATCAGCTGCTGCACCTGCTCCAGCCTGGATGGCACATCTGTCACAAACAGCTGATTGGTTCGAACATCGGCCGTCGCACTGCCACGCTGACTGAGGGTTCGCCCAGCGCTTTTTTCGCCACCACCGGCACCTGTCAATTGCTTGGCGACCTCGTCCGCCTTGGCGTAATTCATCTGGAACGACTGCGTTCGCACCGGCTCCAGGTTCAGAACTGAGGCTTTCGACTCCAGCTCCAATTTTTCCTTGGCAAGAATCTCATCCTTGGGAGCGATCCAGATCACGTTGTCCGTTTTTCGCATGCCCAGGCCCTTGGCTTGCAAAATAATGTCAAGTGCCTGGTCCCACGGCACGTCTTGCAGCCGCAATGTCACACCGCCGGTCACGGAATCAGAGGTAATGATGTTGAAGTTGGTGAAATCAGCAATGACCTGCAGGAGTGAGCGAACCTCGATGTTCTGAAAATTCAAAGACAGCTTTTGTCCGGTGTAGCCAGGGCCTTGGGTAAGCTTGCTGGGGTCGACTTTGACAGGCTTGACTTCAATGACGAATTGTTCGTCTGTCTGGTAGGCGCTGTGGACCCACTGCCCTTTAGGCTCGATCACCAAGCGCACCCGGTCACCGGTCTGGAAGGTCGTGACAGTCTGCACTGGCGTGCCAAAGTCAGTGACATCCAAACGACGCCGTAGCCCCTCCGGCAAGGTGGATTTCAGGAACTCCACCACCAGGGACTGCCCTTGCTGGCGAATATCGACACCGACCTGGTTGTTGGGCAAGGCCACCACGATCCTTCCAGAGCCTTCCTCCCCCCGGCGGAAATCCAGGTCTTTGAGCGGTGAGGTGTCACGACTGCGGTTTTCCGCAAAAACGGGAGCCACTGAAGCAGCAGGCTCGCTGGTGGTCACGGTCTCCAGAACCACCAGCAAGGATTTGCCCTGCATCTGAGTCCGGTAAGGCGTGGCCTGCTTCAGATTCAGAACAACGCGTGTCAGATCTCCTGCCTGCACCACATTGACCGATTTGAGATTGCCTTGATTGATGTCAATCCTGGAACGCCCCATGGCATTCCTGACCCCTGGGAAATCGAATACCACGCGGGCCGGGTACTGGATGGAAAACCCAGCAGGCAAAGCAACTAGAGGTTCGCTAAGGTCGATTCTCACCACTTCCACACCGCTCTGCACAGAGCCCGATACGGCCTCAACCCTGATCTGCGCCTGGGCTGCCAGCGCTGTCAGAAACAGGCTGGCCGCCATCAAGACGCTCGACCCCAGTTGCTTTGTCATCCAAAAATTATGTTGGTTCATTTTGACCTCTCTTGCAACTGCAAACTGGAATTGCGTTCAATCCATTCGCCAGCCGAGTCCTGCACGATTTCCCGCAGCGTCACTTCCGTCTCACTGATTTTGGTCACCCGTCCGTAGTTTTGTCCAAGGTAATTTCCGGTACGCACCTGGTGCAACAGGCTGTCAATTTTTATCAGGGCCACGGGCTTGTCGGTTTTCACCATGTAACCCACCAGCGACATCGTATCCAGGGGGAATGACTCCAGAGCCTCTTTGCGGCGGCCCAACTCGCGATCTATCAACGCGCTACTGAAAGTCAATTGTGTGGCATCTTTTTTGAGAGCTAGCGTCAGTTTCTGATTGCTAAAAGGATCAACTGCGGCCACTTCGAGGTAACTCTCCGGCTTGAATTGCTTGGGCTCGGAAATCGGCGCAATACGAGGTCGGGTCTGGTTTTTTTGATCCGCCATCCACTGCCGCAATTCATCCTCTGTGGACGCACTGCAGCCAGCCAGCAACAGCGCTGCTGGCAGGAGGAAAATTGCTCGAGGAAGCATCATTTTTTCGCCCCCTTCGCGCCCGTGGCCTTGCGCTGGGCAGCCACCTCATCCGTGTCGAGATAGCGAAAAGTTTTTGCAGTGGCATCCATGGCGAGCCCACCGTCTTTGGCGGGAACAATGGCCAGGTTATTCAGGGTCACGATGCGGGAGAGGTGTGCAATATCTGACGCGAAAGCACCCAGATCGTGATAGCGCCCTGTGACACGTACGGCAATGGGCAACTCGGCGTAGTATTCCTTGACGACCACCTGGCCGGGCCGAAACAGATCAAACTGAAGACTGCGCCCCAGGCCGGCTTGATTGATATCAGAGAGCAAAGCATCCATTTCGGCCTTGCTTGGCAATTGTTTTTCAAGCTGGGTGACGTACTGTTGAACTTGTTCACGCTGCTTCTTCAGTGCCTCAAGGTTCACGGCTTTGCCCAGTTTCATCTTGTACTCTTCCCGCAGCGTGGTTTCTTTGTTTCTCTCCGCCTCCAGCTCGGCCTCAGAGGTTTTGAGCCACGAAAACCAGAGCACAGCCACCACCAAGACGGCAAGCAATGCGAAGAGCGCATAACGCGGAAACGCAGGCCAGCTCGAGGGGTCTTTGGAGTCCAGGTTGCGAAACTGGCCAAACCATTGGTCCTGCAACTCGGAAAAATCGATAGTCAAAGCTGGTTTACTCGCCATGGTGCCCTACCTCTATTTCTGTGCGGAGGTCGGCGCGGCACGGCTGGCCGACGCGCCAACTTTGGCCGCCTCGCTGGCGCGCACCAAGGCGACACGGATCGTGAAATTGGCCACTCGCCGCTGTTCGCGCGGGTTCAACGCAAGGGTTCCAGCGACGATCTCCACCAGTTCGGGTTTGGAGAACCAGGGCGTGTTGTGTCCCAGATTGCGCAGCAGCTCGGAGACGCGCTCATTGGATTGCGCAACACCCTGCAACGTCACGCTTTGATTCTCCTGACGCACATTGACAATATAAACGCCGTCAGGAAGTTGCTGGACCAGCTGTGTGAGCAGATGCACCGGCAAATTCCGGTCCGCCTGCAAATCCTCAACGGCTTGCTGGCGCGCTCTCAAGGCGGCAATTTCAGTCTCAAGCGCTGCAATGTCCTTGATTTGGGCGTCAAATTTGGTGATTTCAACTTTCAGAACCTGATTTTTTTCCTGTTGGTCCTTGATCTGCGCCTGGTACCCAAGAAAAATCAGGCCAGCAATCAGGCCGCCCAAAAGAAACGCAATGCCCAGGCTGATATTGAACAACTCGACACGGCGTTTGCGGGCTGCCTCTCTGTGCGGTAGCAGGTTGATAAGAATCACGGCATGAACCTCCGCAAGGCCAGCCCGCACGACGTAAGGTAAGAGGGTGCCTCCCTGGCCATCTTCTTCAAGCGAATACTGCTGCCCATTTCCATCCCTTCAAAGGGATTCACCACGCTGCAGGCGAATGTGGTGTGCTGGGTTACCGCTGCGGTCAAGCCAGGCAAGGCGGCCGAGCCACCGGCCAGCATCACGTAATCGACTCGGTTGTGGGGTGTGCTGGTGAAGAAGAACTGCAAGGCACGACCGACCTCCTGCACCATGCTGTCCAAAAACGGCCGCAATACCGTGCCCTCATAGTCATCAGGCAATTCACCGCTGCGTTTTTTGCTTTCCGCCTCTTCCTGAGAGAACCCGTACTGACGCACAATCAATTGGGTGAGCTGGGCGCCCCCAAAAGCCTGGTCACGGTCATACAAGATCTCGTCGTTTCGGATAACTTGCATGCTGGTGGTCAGCGCACCGACCTCGAACAGGGCAACAATGCTGTCTTGGCCCTGTTGGGGCAGCCTCGCGATCAGCCGACCCGTCGCCAGACGTGATGCATAAGATTCCACATCGACAATGACAGGCTTCAAACCCGCTGCTTCAGCCAGGCCTTGAATATCCTGGACTTTTTCACGCCGTGACGCCGCAATCAGAACTTCGATGTCACCCCCCGAGTTGCTGCCGGGCCCCACAATACAAAAGTCCAGGCTGACTTCATCCAGCGGAAACGGAATGTATTGGTTCGCTTCTGCTTCCACCTGCAGCTCGAGCTCCTGGTCCGACAGACCGCCGGGCAACATGATTTTTTTTGTAATCACCGCTGAGGGCGGTAAAGCCATGGCGACGTTCCTGGTTTTAGTGCCACTTTTTTTGATCAGTCGCCGAACCGCGTCTGCCACCTCATCAAACCGCTCAATATTGCCATCGGCGATCCATCCACGTTCCAAAGGCAAGATAGCGCAATGCTCAAGCACCAGATTTCCGGACTTATCCTGACTCAACTCCACCATTTTGACGCTGGAAGAACTGATGTCCAGGCCCATCATGGGAGACGGTTGACGGCTAAACAAGGACCCCAATGAGATCAAAACTATCCCCTGAAACGGCCAAACCGATGTTGGCGAAACTTAACAACGCACATTGATGCTAGCAGCAAGGCCTTTGTCCAGCCAGTGTTTTTCGACTTTCACGGAGCGACCAGCGTTGCCAAAAGTTGACGCTTTGTGACCATACGTTACAACGGAGGTGCGAGCCAGGAGGCTGTCCGCAAACGAGCCGCTTCAATTGAGGGATACTACCGCGCCCTAACCGGGAAAAGCTCCTTTTTTACTTTGGCGATGTGTTGCCAGAAAAACCTATGCCCTCCAAAACGCCGCAATCTGAAGCCCGCACGCCTGACAGCCCCAAGCCGCAACGCACTGCGTTGGGATGGATCGTGCGCATTGTTCTGTGGGCCTGCGGACTGGCTGCAGCCGGCGCGCTGGCCCTTGTCATCACGGTCGCCATTGCGATGGCGGTGGCATTCCCCAACCTGCCTGACATTTCTGACCTGTCGGACTACCGACCCAAATTGCCCTTGCGGGTTTTTTCATCCGAGAACATCCTGATCGGGGAATTTGGTGAAGAACGTCGGCATTTGACGCCCATCAAGGACATCCCCAAAGTGATGACTCAGGCCGTGCTGGCGATTGAAGACGCGCGGTTTTACGAACACGGCGGTGTGGACTACAAGGGCGTCTTGCGTGCCGCCCTGGCCAACCTGGGCCGCCTCAAGAGCCAGGGAGCTTCAACCATCACCATGCAGGTTGCCCGCAATGTGTACCTGTCGTCCGAGAAAACCTACACCCGAAAGATTTACGAAATATTGCTGACGTTCAAGCTGGAGCACATGTTGACCAAGGACCAGATTCTTGAGATCTACATGAACCAGATTTTTCTGGGTAACCGGGCCTACGGCTTTGCGGCGGCCTCCGAGGCGTACTTCGACAAACCTCTGGCCGGCATCACCATTGCCGAAGCGGCCATGTTGGCGGGCTTGCCAAAGGCCCCTTCGGCCTTCAATCCGATCGCCAACCCCAAGCGCGCCCGGGTGCGCCAGCTTCACATCATTGACCGCATGCTGGAAAACGGTTTCATCACCGCAGCCCAGGCCGAAGCTGCCAAGAACGAAGAACTCAAAATCAAATCCGGTAGTGACAACACCAAGGTGCATGCCGAGTTTGTTGCTGAAACCGTTCGCCAATTGATGTTTGCGCAGTATGGCGATGCCACCTACACCCGGGGCCTGAACGTGTACACCACACTCAGGGCCGCAGACCAGGATGCGGCCTACAAGGCTTTGCGCAAGGGCATCATGGACTTCGAGCGGCGGCAGATTTACCGGGGCCCGGAAAAATTCATCACGCTGCCCCCCAACCCTCAGGAGCTGGACGAGGCCATCGACGAGGCACTTGACGACCACCCAGACAACGGCGATGTGATGTCTGCTGTGGTGCTGGACGCCAACCCCAAACGGATTCAGGCCGTGCGCCGCACTGGGGAACCGTTTGAGATCGTAGGCGAAGGACTCAAGCCAGGGCAATCGGGGTTGTCTGACAAGGCGCCGCCCAACATCAAGATCCGGCGCGGCGCGATCATTCGGGTGTCGAAGACGCCCAAAAATACCTGGGAAATCACCCAATTGCCCGAGGTGGAAGGCGCTTTTGTGGCACTGGACCCCCGGGATGGCTCGATCAAGGCGTTGGTGGGTGGTTTTGACTTTCAGAAAAATAAATTCAACCACGTCACGCAGGCCTGGCGTCAACCCGGCTCCAGCTTCAAGCCCTTCATTTACTCTGCGGCGCTGGAAAAGGGGTTCACCCCTGCAACGATCATCAACGACGCACCCCTGTTTTTTGACGCGGGTGTGACCGGAGGTCAACCGTGGGAGCCAAAAAATTACGATGGCAAGTTCGAAGGCCCCATGAGCATGCGCCGCGGTTTGGCCAAATCGAAAAACATGGTTTCGATTCGAATTTTGCAGGCAGTTGGCCCTCAGGCGGCGCAAAACTGGGTCACCCGCTTCGGGTTTGATGGAGAAAAACACCCGGCTTACCTCACCATGGCGCTGGGTGCAGGTGCAGTGACGCCGCTGCAAATGGTGTCTGCCTACTCGGTGTTTGCCAATGGCGGCTACCGCATCAACCCATGGCTGATCACCCGGGTGACCGAGCAACAAGGCAAAGTCCTGGTGCAGACCGAGCTACCCGTATTGAGTGAGTCCACGCGCGCCATTGACGCTCGTAATGCATTCATCATGGACAGCTTGCTGCAGGAGGTGACCCGATCAGGTACCGCCGCTTCTGCGCAAGCCCGGCTCAAGCGCCCGGACCTGTATGGCAAAACGGGCACCACCAATGATTCCATGGATGCCTGGTTTGCCGGTTTTCAGCCTACCTTGGCGGCGGTTACCTGGATCGGCTATGACACCCCGCGCAAATTGGGTGACCGTGAAACCGGAGGCGGCTTGAGCCTGCCGGTATGGATCACCTTCATGGAGCATGCCCTGAAAGGGGTTCCGGTGAACGAACCCGTCGTGCCGGAGGGGGTGGTCAACTCTGGTGGAGAGTGGTTCTATACCGAATACGCCAACAACGCCGGCGTCACCAGCGTTGGGACCAATGATCCGTCTGGCGGCCCGGTGGAACGGCAGGTCATCCCATTGCCACCCTCTGAAGAACGAAGCCGAATATTGGACTTGTTCAGAAACTAGGGCGACTGCGATCGCAATCGAGCCGGGGTCTCAAGAGCCCGGCTCAGGCCGAAAAAACCAATGAAACGCCACCCTGTTCACTGGAAAATCGGGACAGGTTCGCAAAGAACTCGCCCTGGCCCTTGGTGTCCAACCATTGGCCGTTGTCGAACTTGTAGTGGTAGCCGCCGGACTTGGCCGCGAGCCAGATCTCGTGCAAAGGTTTTTGCAGATTGATGACGATCTGGGTGCGATTGGCAAACACCAGTGTCACCATGCTGCCAACACGCTGGTTGTCGATGTCCGCCAGCGACTCGTCGTTGATGCGGTCGCAGCTGGATTCCACTGCCTTGAGCAGGATTTCGGCGTGGTCCATGAATTCGGGGTCGGTCATTACAATTTCACCATGTTTCAAATCCGTCGAATTCTAGTCAGTCGCCTTGTCCTTGGCGCTGTTGTGGTGGGTCTGGGGGGCTGCGGCCAGCAAGGCCCCTTGTATTTGCCAACCGAACCTGCAGCGGCCAACCGGGCCACCCTGCCCGAAACCCTGATGCAATCAGGGGCGCAGCGCCCCGCACCGCCAGCCCAAATCACAGCACCTAAAAATAAATAAGTTTATAGCGGTCAGTCCTTATAAAACGACGGTTAGAGTCCCATTTCTTATAAATCTCACTCCGCGCCAACCCAGAAGCACGCCCAGCACAGCGGCGTACACAAAGACCTCGGCAAAGTCATTCTTGCCCGCGCGCATCCAGAAAAAATGGAGCAAAGCGAGGCCGGCGATCACGTAGATAAGCTTGTGCAACAGCTGCCAGCGCCGGGCCCCCAAGGCCTTGATGGCGCGGTTGAACGAGGTCAAAGCCAGCGGCGTGAGCAACAGGAAGGCCGAGAAACCCACCAGAATAAACGGTCGCTTGAGGATGTCCAGAATGATCTCCCGCACGCCAAACCCCATGTCAAACCAGCTGTAGCTCAGCAGGTGGAGCACCGCATAAAAGTACACAAACAAACCCAGCATGCGCCTGAAGCGCGCCAGCGCCGGTGTACCCGTGATCACACGCAATGGCGTGACGGCCAGCAACACGCACAAGGCCCGCAAAGTCCAGTCGCCCGTGGCGCGGATCAGGGCCTCGGCCGGGTTGGCTCCCAGTTCGTTGGCCGCAGCGGCATAAAAAAGCCACGCAAACGGCAGCATCATCAGGCCAAAAACAACTGGCTTGGCCATGCCGTGAAGCCAAGGCGATCGCGCCCGCTTCACCTCCGGCTGCCGGCGAGTCGCCGTGCTCAAAAGAACTTTTTGAGGTCCATGCCGGCGTACAGCTGCCCGACCTGGGCCTCGTAGCCATTGAACATCAAGGTGGGGCGTTTTTTGGCAAATAAACCGTCTTCACCGATGCGCCGCTCGGTGGCCTGGCTCCAGCGCGGATGGTCCACATTGGGGTTGACGTTGGAGAAGAAACCATATTCCTCGGTCGCCGCCTTGTTCCACGCAGTTGCCGGCTGCTTGTCCGTGAAGCGGATCTTGACCAGGCTCTTGCCGCTCTTGAAACCGTATTTCCAGGGCACCACCAGCCTGACCGGCGCGCCGTTCTGGTTGGGCAGCACTTCGCCATACATGCCAAAAGTGAGCAGGGTCAGCGGGTGCATGGCTTCATCCAGGCGCAAACCTTCCACATAGGGCCACTCCAGCACCCGCGACCCGAGAAAAGGCATGGTTTTGGGATCGGCCTGGGTCACAAACTCGACGTATTTGGCATTGGACAGCGGCTCCACCCGCTTGATCAGCTCGCTCATCGAGTAGCCGACCCACGGCACGACCATGGACCAGCCCTCGACACAGCGCAGGCGGTAAATCCGCTCCTCCTGGGCGCTGAGCTTGAGCAGGTCTTCCAGTGTGTATTTGGCTGGTTTTTTGACCAATCCCTCGATCTCGACGGTCCAGGGCGTGGTTTTGAGGGTGTGGGCGTTGCGGGCCGGGTCAGCCTTGTCGGTGCCGAATTCATAAAAATTGTTGTAGGTGCTGGCGTCCTTGTAGCCCGTGACTTTGTCCATGACCAAAGCGCCCGCCACAGACGACTTGACGCCTGCAAGCGCCGCCAACTTGCCCGGCCGGGCGGAGCCCTGTGCATGCGCTTCCCGTCCCGCCCAGGTGGCCATGGCCGCACCGGCCACGCCTGTGGCCATGAATTTCATGAGGTCGCGACGCCCGGTGTAGATAGTTTGCGGGGTGATCTCGCTGGAAAGCGGATGGTTGAATCCGTCGCGATGGGTTTTGATCAGCATGGTGTGTCCTTGTGGATGAAACGCGTTAGAGGGTGCCGTAACTGTGCAGACCGCTCAGAAACATATTGACCCCGATAAAGGCAAAGGTCGTCACCGCCAGCCCCGCCAGCGCCCACCAAGCCGCGACCGTGCCGCGCAAGCCCTTCATCAGGCGCATGTGCAACCAGGCGGCGTAGTTCAGCCAGACAATCAGCGCCCAGGTCTCTTTGGGGTCCCAGCTCCAGTAGCCGCCCCAGGCCTCTGCCGCCCACAGGGCACCCAACACGGTGGCAATGGTAAAGAACGCAAACCCCACCGCAATGGATTTGTACATCACATCATCCAGAATCTCGAACGATGGCAGGCGCGAGGCAATCTGGCGGCGCCCCATCAAGATGCCGCCGACCATCAACGCCGAGATACCAAAATAAACCGCCCAATAGTCACTCAGCCCGCCTGTCGGCGACTGGCGAAACACGATGGGCTCAAAGCACAACACAATGCCCAGCAACCACAGCGGCGCCAACTTGAACCAGCGCGTCTCGGTGGCTTGCTGCTTGATCAGGTAGGCAAAGGCCACCATCGCGGCCAGGGCAAACGTGCCGTAGCCAATGAAATTGGCCGGTACGTGCAGCTTCATCCACCAGCTCTTGAGAGCCGGCACCAGCGGCTGGATCTCATGCGCGCCACGCACCAGCGTGTACCACAGCAAGAAACCCACGGCGGCACTCACCACCAGCATGACAAAAGCACCCAGGGCACGGGTCTTGTACTGGTCTTCAAAGTACAGGTAAAACGCGGCAGTCATCCAGCAAAACATGATGAACACCTCATACAGGTTGCTCACGGGAATGTGGCCGATATCAGCGCCCAGCAAGTAACTCTCATACCAGCGCACCATCGTGCCGATCAGAGCCAACGCGACAGCCACCCAGAGCAGCCGGGACGCAATCAGGGCCATGGCGTCGCCTTGCCGGCTGGAAAACATGCCGATCCAGTAAAAAATGGTGCTCATGAAGAACAGCACGCTCATCCACAAAATGGCCGACTGGCTGGACAGGAAATATTTGAGCCAGAACACGTTGTCAGCGTTCGCCAGCGTGCCCTGGTAAGACGCGATGCCCAGCAGCGACAAGCCGGCCACCGCGAGCATCAGGGTGCGCAAGGGCCGCCAAAACCAGGCCAATGCAATGGCGCTGGGCACGGCGCCCAGCAAAATACTCTGCTCGTACACATCCATGGCACCGTGGTAACCCATCAACACATACAAGGCACCGGCCACCACCATGACAGCAAATACCCAGTCAAACCAGTTGCGCTTGGCGAAATAGCCTTCATTGAGGCTCAGTGTGGTGGACACAGTGGTTGCAGTGGTCATGTCATGTTTCCTTGATGCCGATCAGCCTGGATTTCAGCTGCTCAAATTCGCGATCGCCGTCCATCGTCTTGCGGTTGCTCGACAGCGCCAGCGTGGCGGTTGTCACATCAAGCCCATTGACCCTGCGCGGTGCCAGCCAGACCCACAGCCGCCGGTCGCGGATATACAACATGGCAAAAATTCCCAGGATGAGCAGGGTGCACCCCAAATAAACAATGCTTTTTCCGGGGGCGCGAGCCACCTGGAACACGCTGGCCTGCACCTGGGTGAAGTCGGTCAACTGCAAGACCATGGGCGCCGGGTAGGCCTGCGAGTCACTCAGGGCCAATACAGCCTGGGTCATGAAGGCTTGGGTGGCCTCGGTGGGGGGCAGTGGTTTCAAGCCCGCACGCTCCCGGGTAAGCTGGGTCAACTCAAACAAGGCACCGTTCAGGATGCGAATCAACACATCGCTGGCCTGCGCCCGCTCGACCTCGGGCACATTGGTCTCCAGGAAGTCGGCAATGGCTTGCAAACCGCCCGTGGGCTTGGCGCCCTTGAGCGGGGGTGTACCGGTGGACGTGCCGGCAAACAGCGTCAGGGCCCGTGACGCAGAGGCGGCCAGCGGTGTTTTCAGGTCAGGGCGACTCGGGTCCACGGCGCCGCGCACATAGCGCTCAATCGCCAGCGCACGCGTGGCTGGATCGGCCAGCGCGGCCTTTATCCGGAAAAAGGATTCCTCGCTGCCCTCCTCATCCGCTGGCACCCGCAAATACCGAAACGTGTCGGCGGGCGAGTCGCGCACCCCCAGCAGGAACACCGGCGCCCCCTCTCCCAGGGTGACGGGCAACATGTAGTTGTGGAATTCACGCGCCTGGCCCGAGGCATCGCGCAGCTTGTAAGTGATGCTGGGGCCCACATTGCGCAACTCTTTGGTGGTGACGGCCTTGTTGGCGGCGCCCAGGCGGGCGTCGAGCGACTCCCGCAAGTCCACCTTGCGCACGTCCACGCCGGAGGCCTTGTCAGCGGCAAAATTTTCGACATTGATCACCCGCAGGCCCACGTACTCCAACGACAACTTCTCTGCGCCATTGGTCAGCTCCGAGTTGCCACCGATAACGCCCTCGATTTCAAACGGCTTGGTGGCCGCATTCATGGGCACCGCCTTGAGCTTGACCCGGGAGCCTCCATCATCGAAGCCCGACTGGTAAATCTCCACGCCCTTGTGGCGGGCGGGATGGTTGACCTCCACCCGCTTGGGTATTTTTTCTCCGGTCTCCCGGTCGTGAATGACGATCTCGCTGGCAAACAGCTTGGGCATGCCGGTGGAGTAATACTCCACAATGAATTTTTTCAACTCGACGGCAAAGGGCAAGTCCTGAACCAGGATGCCATTGCTCTGATTCAAAATAGCCGTGCTGGACTGGGTGCCTTCGGTCACCATCAGGTTGGCGCGAAAGGTCGGGTTGCGGTCGCTCAGGCGGTGCTCCGGTTTGACATCGGCAAGCATGCCGCCGCCGCTATAAGCCGTTTTGCCGTTGAACCACATTTGCGCCCGAACGACCAGATCCCCGTCCATCAACCCGCCCAGGCACACCAAAACGATGGCGCTGTGGGCTGCAATGTAGCCAAACTTGTTGGCTGCGCCCGCTTTGGCCGCCACCATCCAGCCCGCCTCGTCAGCGCTCGCACCCGTCGTCAAGCCCCGCTGCTGAAGCTTGACCTTCCAGCCGCCGCCCGCCAGCATCTGCCCGATGCGCTGCGCCGCCGCCTCGGGGGTTTCATTCAGATCGGCCTGGGCGCGGTGGCCAAAGGCCTTGAGGCTTTGCACCCGGATGTTTTCTTTGTAGGTTTTGAAATCGGTGAGGATTTTTGGGGTGTTGCGCGCAATGCAAAGGGAGGTGCTGATGACCAAAAACGCCAGGATCAGCAAAAACCACCACGCGCTGTAGACCGAGTAGAGACTGACCGCGCCAAACACCTCGGCCCAAAAGGGGCCAAACTGGTTGACGTAATTGTTGGCCGGCTCTTGCTGCTTCAGTACGGTGCCAATCACCGATGCAATGCAGATGACAGTGAGCAAAGAAATAGAAAATCGCATCGACGACAGCAACTCGACGGCCGCACGCAGGGCGCGTGAACCGGTCTTGAGCTCAAGGCCTTGCGTGGAAACTGTCATGGGTGGATTGTCTTGGACTCAAAAAAAATGGGCAGCCCCATCTTGAAATGGACCTGCCCAGCTTGGGGAGTCTCGGTGGCGTTTAGTTCAATCAATAAACGGACCAGTCCCCTGCGCCACGTGGCTTTGGTTAGCGCAAGCCGGCGATGTAGTCCGATACGGCCCTGATCTCGCGGTCATTGAGCTTGGCGCTCACCTGGGTCATCTGGAGATTGTTCTTGCGAACACCGTCACGAAAAGCTGTCAACTGGGCTGCCGTGTAATCGGCATGCTGACCGCCCATCCGAGGGTACTGCGAAGGAATACCAGCGCCATTGGGGCTGTGGCAACCGGCGCAAGCAGGCACCTGGCGGTCTGCAATGCCACCGCGGTAAATGCGCTCGCCCAGGGCGACCATCTCTTTGTCCTTGGAAAAACCGGCCTTGGCAGGCTTGGCGGCCAGCCAGTAAGAAATATTGCGCATGTCGTCATCGCTCAGCATGGCCGAAAATCCGGACATGATGGCGTTGGCCCGCTTGCCTGACTTGAACTCCTGCAGTTGCTTGACCAGGTATTCCGGGTGCTGCTGCGCCAGTTTGGGGTTGACGGGAATGCTGGAGTTGCCGTCGGCCGCATGACACGCAGCGCAGACAGCGAAAGACGCCTCGCCCTTGGCCAGGTCAGGCTTGGCGGCTACCGCAGGGGCAGGCTTGGCTCCCTCAGCAGCAAAAGTGGAAACAGCAGAAGCGGCCAATGAGGCAGCAATCAAAAAATGGGTGAGAAACTTCATAGGGGGCATGTCGCATCAGGTGGGCAAAACAGCGTGATTCTACAATGCGGCTTCGGGTTTTTTCTCTTTAAATAATGACTACCAATACAAACCCCAAGGCTTCGGCCCCTGCAACACCCCCAGCGGATGAGGCAGCCAAGGCTGCAGCCATCGCGCTGGGCTGGCTTCACACAGCCAGATTTCTGACCACAGCACCCCAGTTGCACTTTCTACCCGCCATGGAGGTGCCGGAGTTTGCGTTCGTCGGCCGCTCCAACGCGGGCAAGTCCACCTGCATCAACACCCTGACGCAGCAAAAGCAATTGGCCTTCGCCTCCAAAAAACCCGGTCGCACCCAGCACATCAACCTGTTCTCTTTGGGCAAGCAGGGTGTCACCGATGCCATCCTGACCGACTTGCCCGGCTATGGCTACGCCGCGGTACCCAAAGCCGACAAGATTCGTTGGCAGCAGGTTATGGCCAATTATTTGGTCACGCGCGAAAACCTCAAGGCGATTGTGCTCATGTGCGACCCCCGCCACGGCTTGACCGAGCTCGACGAGATCTTGCTCGACATCGTGCGCCCCCGGGTCGAAGAAGGGCTCAAGTTTTTGGTGGTTCTGACCAAGGCGGACAAGTTGACCCGGGTGGAGCAAAACAAGGCGCTGTCGATCATGAAGCTGCAGGCGGGCGGCGGTGAGGTGCGCCTGTTTTCATCGCCCAAACGCCAAGGCATTGACGAGATCGCCACACTGCTGTGGCAATGGGCTCATCCCCAAAAACCTACCCTGGATCAGCCACTGGACCAAGCGTAACCAAGCCGCTTTGATCGATAAATCCGCTGAAAAATCTGCTACAAAAATTAGACACAAAAACATTTTGATGCGCTGGCTAGAAGCCGATATCGTTCTATTTTCAGTACACTGGCGGTACACCGGGCGGACGATCCTTGAAGCGCTTGTGAACCCAGAAGTACTGGTCTGGCATGGTGTCAATGTAGGTCTGCAAATGCCGGTTCATGCGGGCCGTATCTGCTACGGCATCCGCTGACCCAAAGCCTGGCCAAGCCGGCATCACCTGCACCTCGTAGCCCTGGCGTGTGAGGCGGGTGATCACCGGCACGACCTTGGCCCGCCCCAGCCGGGCAAAACGCGACAGCGAGGGCACGGTCGCAGCCGAGACACCATAAAAGGGCACAAACACCGAGTCCTCAAGGCCAAAGTTCATGTCTGGCAACAAATAGAGCGGGTCACCGGCGCGCAGTGCCGCCACGATGGTCTTCACACCCGCTGCGCGGCCAAAGAGCTGGGCCGATCCATACCGCTGGCGCCCAACCAGAATCCAGGCATCCAGCACCTTGTTGGACTGGTCGGTGTAGATGGTGGTGAAGTGCCGGGGCAACTGCTGGGTCAGGGCAGTCCAGCCGGCATCCAAACCAACAAAGTGCGGCGCGAAGATAACCACCGGTTCACGGCCCTGCAGCTCATCCACCGCACCCGTCAAACTCAGGCGCTTGCGCACCACCTCGGGCGCGCCATGCCAGAGCCAACCCCGGTCCAGCCAGGCCTGGGCAAAGTGGATGAAGGTTCTGATCACCAGCGCCCGGATTTCAGTCCGGGATTTCTCCGGAAAACACAGTCGCAAATTGGTCTGGGCGACCCGGCGCCGGGGCGCCGCCAGCCCATACAGGAGCCAGCCCAGCCCGTAACCCAGTGCGCGCACCCACGGCAGAGGGAGATGTCCTACCGCGCGCATCACCCGGATACCGGCCTGGCTCATCAGACGAAAGCTCATGGCCCGTCCTGACGCGGTTGCTTGTACCGGGCGTAGCCCCACAAGTATTGCTGCGGACACTGGCGAATCAGCGCTTCCATTTCCAGATTGATGGCGCCTGCTGCCTGCGTCGCATCGGTCGGCAGAGGGCCGCGCAAAGCTTGCACATGCACCCGAAACCCCCGTCCCCAAGGCAGGCGCTCGCCCCAGGCCATCAGCACGGTCGCGCCGGTTTGATGGGCCAGGCGCGCGGACAGGGTCATCGTGTAAGCCTCACGGCCAAAAAACGGCAGCCAGACACCCTGACCCAGGGGCGGCACCTGATCAGGCAGCAGCCCCAGACACTGACCCTGCTTCAAAGCTTTGATCATTTGCCTGACGCCAGCCAGTGTGGTGGGCGCCGTGTGCAAGCCGGGGCGCTCGCGTGCTGTGGTCACCACCGAGCGCAACCAGGCTTGGCGCGGGGGGCGAAACAGCACGGTCATGGGCTGGTGGGTTTGGCCGTATCGCTGCGCGTAGGCCTGAGCCGTGATTTCAAAGCAGCCCAGATGGGGCGTCAAAAACACCACGCCACGCCCCAAAGCCAGTGCGGCATCCACCTGTTCGGCACCATCCCACTGCACGGCCACGGGCCGACCCAGCCACAGGCGTGGCAACTCGGCCACGAGCTTGCCGCTCTCCCCCACCGCGCCGCACCATTGCCGCCACCCCATACCGGCCAGGCGCGCGTGGGCCAAAAAACGCCTGCGGTACACGCCGGATGCGACAAACACCAGCCAACCCAAGCCCCACCCCAGGGCATGGGCCAGCCCCAGAGGCAGCAAGGAGAATATTTTAAAAAGGGTGGTCATCACTCGAATAAGATCAACGCGTCGCTGCGTTACGGAACAACTTGCAGGGCGACACATAAGGGCGCCTCAGAAAGAGCCGCCATTGTGCCTTGTCAAATTTTTGACACTTCTGCTAAAGCGTTCGCCCAAAGCTACCCAGCCCAAGCAACGCAGTTCGGACCTCCCTTGAACTTGCAACTGGATTGACCCCATGGCGAACCCCACTACCCCCAGCTCTTCCACCTACGACCTCTACGCCATTGGCAACGCCCTGGTGGATTCCGAATACGAGGTCTCCGACGTCCACCTGCTCGCCATGGGCGTGGACAAGCGCCACATGACCCTCATTGACGAGACCCGGCGCGCCGAATTATTGGGCCACTTGGGGCACACGTCGTCGCGGCGCACGGGTGGCGGCTCCGCAGGCAACACGGTGGTGGCGCTGGCGCAACTGGGTGGACGCGCGTTTTACTCCTGCCGTGTGGCCGATGACGAACTGGGCAAGTTCTACACCCAGGACCTGATCGACAACCAGGTGGCCACCAACCTCACCCACACCCAAGCCGCTCCCGGCCAGACCGGCAGTTGCATGGTGATGGTGACACCGGATGCCGAACGCAGCATGAGCACGTTTTTGGGCGCCACAGCCGATCTGGACCACACCGCCCTGCACGAGCAGGAGATTGCCAGGTCGCGCATTTATTACATGGAAGGCTATCTGGCGGCCTCACCGACCGGCTTGCAGGCTGCGCTCCAGGGGCGGCAAATCGCGCTGGACGCAGGCGTGGCACTGGCCACCACCTTGAGCGATGTCAGCATGATCAATTTTTGTCGGCCCGGCCTGGATGCGATCGTCGGCACAGACTTGAGCTACCTGTTTTGCAACGAAGAAGAGGCCCAGGTCTGGTGCGGCACCACGGACTTGGCTGCCATCATTGGGCAATTGAGCCAACTGGCGCGCACGGTGTGCCTGACTCGCGGCCCCCAGGGTTGCGTGGTCATTGAGGGCGGCCAGCAAACCGTGGTGCCAGCGGCCGTGGTCAAGGCGCTGGATACCAACGGTGCAGGTGACATGTTTGCCGGCGCGTTTTTGTATG
>CALRWE010000012.1:0-37333 GCA_943371745.1 Rhodoferax sp. OV413 | reverse complement strand
CAGCAGGCCTTGCTGGCCAACAAGCAGCTGGCTGCCGAAGTGCGGGACCTCAAGGAGGGGCTTGAGATGGTGGAAGAAAAAGCCCGCCTGGAGTTGGGCATGGTCAAGCCCAACGAGATCCTGGTTCATATCCCCAAGCCCAGCAGCCCCGCCTCAGCGACCCGATGATCATCGCCGTGTTGGGCGCTCAAGGCACCGGCAAATCAAGCCTGATTGATTCGCTGAAGAAGCTGATCCCCCATAACCTTGTGCTAACCGAAGCGCCAGCCACACCACAAGCAGTGAATCTCACTTTGCTGATGGGCCTTGACCTGCTGTGGACCCCAGAACAAGGCAAGCCAGACGCAGCAAGCACTCGTGCCCAAGTGGACTCCCGACTGCGAGCGGAGCTTGTCCAGCAGGCCCGCCCTTTTGTGGTGGTATACGGCCAAGGTGCGGCCCGCACCGAGGCGGCCAGGCAGGCGATCGCTCACCTCACGGGGCAGCACGGCACGACACCAGCTCAAAAAAGCATGCCTTGGCAGTGGAATTGCGAAAAATGCAGCGATGGCAGCTGCGAGCACCGCATGTTCACAGGACTTCTCAAAGCCTCAGCCCCGAACCAGCCCACCCAGACAGATCAGTGAACGGTCGGTGGGGCCGTTGCCAGGTCGCTCCCTGGCTGGAAGATCAGAGCCACATCGACCGGATCAAACCGGTGCTGTACGCCACAGAACTCGCACCCCACCTCGATATCGCCCCGTTCGTCCAAAATGCTCTGGGCCTCCTGCTGGCCCAGGCCCAACAGCATTTTGCTCACACGCTCCCGGCTGCAGGTGCAGGAAAAACGGGGCGCTGTATCGCCCGCCAGCGGTTCGAACCGGGTCAAGGGCTCTTCCCAAAACAGGCGGCGCAAGATCGTATCGGCATCCAGCATGAGCAGCTCCTCGCGCTGGAGGGTGGACGCCAGCAGGGCGATGCGGTTGTAGTGCTCATTGAGGCCAATCTCATCTTCGTTGGCCACACTGACCAGACTGCCCGCCAGGTTGCCCACGCCTTCGAGCGGCAGACGCTGGATCAGCAAGCCCGCAGCCACCTCACCATCGGCGGCCAGCACCAGCCTGGTGTCGAGCTGCTCGCTTTGCAACATGTAGTGCTCCAGCACCTCGCTCAACTTTTCCAGCTTGTCACCGGTATCGCCAAATAAAGGCACCACGCCCTGATAAGGCTGCTGGCCCGGGAAGCGGGTTTGCGGGTCCAGCGTGATCGCGCATCGCCCCTCGTTGTGGACGTTGACCATCGCACTCAGACTGGCATCCGCCGAAATGTCCCCAATCAGGGTGGCCGTGGCCCGCAGACCAAAATCAGGCTGAACCTCAGCCACGGCCAACTTGACCGGACCGTCGCCAAACACCTGCAAGATCAGTGAACCGTTGAACTTGATGTTGGATTGCATCAACGTGGCGGCTGCCACCATCTCGCCCAGCATGTTTTGCACTGGCTCAGGGTAGGGGCTGGCGGCGCTGCCGGACGCATGACGGCTCAGGATCTCCGTCCAGGCCCCCGTCAGGCGCACCAGCACGCCACGCACGGGTAACCCGTCGAACAAAAACTTATGAATTTCAGACACGCATTTCTTCCTGCAGATTCAACACTTCAACAAACTACCCGGATCAGCCTATTTTTTTCAAACCAGACCTGAACCTCCGGGCATTTTCAACATAGTGCAGCGCACTCAGACGCAGATGTTCGAGTTGTTCGGGGGTGAGTTGCTTGACCACCCGCGCCGGGCTGCCGACGATCATGGAGCCATCGGGAAATTCCTTGCCCTCGGTAACCAATGCGCCCGCGCCCACCAGACAACCCTTGCCGATTTTGGCACCATTGAGCACCACCGCGCCGATACCAATCAGGGAAGCATCGCCAATAGTGCAGCCGTGCAACATCACCTTGTGCCCCACGGTGACATCATCACCAATGGTCAGGGGTTTGCCGTGATCGGCGTGCAGGACGCTGCCGTCCTGGATATTGCTGTTGCGCCCGACACGAATCACCTCGGTATCGCCCCGAACAATCGCGCCAAACCAAATACTGGCGCCAGCGGCCAGCTCCACATTGCCCATCACTTGAGCGCTGTCAGCCACCCAGGCCGACTCGTCAATACGTGGGGCTGATCCGTCGAGTTCATAAATTGCCATGTGAATGCCTTTCAATCAATTGCCTAGAATTGTAGGGACGGAAACCCCAGCATGACGAACACCCCCACCCCAACGCTCCCCCACCCCCTTCGGCCCCTGGCCCGACAACTGCTGTGCATCCCCTGCCCACTGCAAAAATCTGTTCTCGTGCGGGAGATAGAGGCCAGTGCCTGCGCCGTGGACAGCAACGCGCGCATGGAACCCGTCCCGGGCATTCCGGGACGCCCGCGGCGCCCGCAGCTCGTGCACCCAAACCAATTGAAGACCCGGGCCGTGGGCACGCTGGAGGGCCGGGCCGGCCTGATTCATGCCTTGGCGCACATTGAGGCCAACGCCATCAACCTCGCACTGGACGTGATCTGGCGCTTTGGCGGCATGCCTGAGCGCTTCTACCTGGACTGGCTGCAGGTGGCCCGTGAAGAAGCGCTGCACTTTCAGCTGCTGCAAGCGCACCTGACGACTTTGGGTTTTGACTATGGCGACTTCCCGGCCCACGATGGCCTGTGGGAGATGGCAGAGAAAACCCGTAGTGACCTGCTGGCCCGGCTGGCACTGGTGCCGCGCACCCTGGAGGCCCGGGGCCTGGACGCTTCGCCCGCCATTCGAAACAAGCTCATCTCGGTGGGGGACCGTGCCGGTGCGGCTATTCTTGCCCTGATTTTGCGGGACGAGATTGGCCATGTGGCGATCGGCAACCATTGGTATCGCCACCTCTGTGCCATGCAGGGCTTGGACCATGTCAGTACATATGCCACCTTGGCCCAGCGCTATGGTGCCCCCCAACTCAAGGGCCCCTTCAATATGGAAGCCCGGCGTGCCGCAGGCTTTGACGAAGCCGAATTGGCGCAACTCTGCAATACCAGCTGATCGCGGCCCCGCGGCTGGTGCCGTCGGGTGACTCATTCCTGGCAGCTCGTACAAGCCTGCATGGCTGAGCTGACTTGAACGCGTGTTTGCTCCACCAAAAAGTCAAGAAAGACCCGGGTACGCTGCGGGATGAACTTGCGACTCGGGAGCGCGGCATACAGGGTCAGGTGGCCCGTAATCCAGGGACTCAATACCCTGACAAGCTCGCCGCGGGTGAGGTAGGTCGCCACGATGTCCATGGAGACCGATGTGATGCCCGCACCGTCCAGAGCCGCGCGCAGGAGCGTATCCGTATGGTTGGCAGAGATCACGGGAACCACCTCGACCTCCAGCGCGTCGGCGGGTTCATCCCGCCGCCACATTCGCCAGACTCGCTGCCGTTCGTGGGGCAATTTCAGACGCAAGCAGTCGTGCTGCTTCAGGTCATCAGGTGTTTTGGGCGTTCCATGGCTCTTCAAATACGCAGGAGAAGCCACCAAAATGGCATCTGACTCGATCACTTTGCGCGCCACCACGTCGC
Organism: Rhodoferax sp. OV413; assembly: GCA_943371745.1. Lineage (GTDB taxonomy): Bacteria > Pseudomonadota > Gammaproteobacteria > Burkholderiales > Burkholderiaceae_C > Rhodoferax. Next base: position 33,769 of record CALRWE010000012.1, on the reverse strand, counting down.
CGTTGAAATTATCGTCAGCGCCCATCAAGGTGATATCGTAATCTTCATACGGTGGCTCACGGCTTGTCTCAACCTCCACATCGATCTGGATTTTGGGGTAACGTTTTTTGAACTCGGCCAGCAGTGGCGCAATCACATAGGTGGCCAAAACCGGAGGTGCGTGCATGCGCAGCAGGCCCGCCAACTCGTTGGTCTGTGAGCTGGTTACGGCATGCGCTTCGTCGATGTCCTGCAGGATGCTGCGCACCCGCCCAAGATAGGCCTGACCTGCGTCGGTCAGTGACATCCTGCGTGTGGTGCGTTGCAAAAGCCGGGTGCCCAGGTGGTCTTCAAGGTCAGCAATAAGCCGGGTCACAACGGGGGCAGACATGTCCAGGGAGCGGGCAGCGGCGGCAAAACCGCCCTCGTCCACCACCCGCTCAAATACCCGCATCGAAAGCAATCGGTCCATGAGACGCTCCTGAACATATGAGTGTTAGATTATTCTACAAACAGAAATTAAATGTTAACTTAATGATTTTTATCTATCAATATAGAAACGTTACGCCTCAAAGCAACCTGGTCGAAGTGAGACCAGATCCGTTGGGAGCACGGACGCCCTGGGTTCCCCAGGACCGGGATCATCCTCACCACGACTTGCCATGTACTAGCCCAAAAAAATCTGCAGCACGTCACCCAAAGTGAACCGGGCCCATGTGAAGCGCGGACTTGGGGACGATCCCCCAACGACACGCCGCCACGCTAGCCTCTGGGGTGGTGTTGGGCGTGCAAGGTTTTGAGCCGCTCCCGCGCCACATGGGTGTAGATGGTGGTGGTGGAGATGTCCGCATGACCGAGCAACATCTGAACTGCCCGCAAGTCCGCGCCGTGATTGAGAAGATGCGTGGCAAACGCATGGCGCAAGGTGTGCGGTGACAGTGGCACGGTGATGCCGGCGCCCAGCGCATGTTTTTTGACAATCATCCAGAACATCACCCGGCTCATGGCGGAGCCGGCATTCACGCCCCGGCTGGTCACGAACAGGTCATCCGTTTGCTTGTCTGCCAACAACTCGGGCCGTGCCTGCGCCAGATAGCGTTCGAGCCAGACACTGGCCACCTCACCAAAGGGCACCAGACGCTCCTTGCTGCCCTTGCCCAGCACCCGCAAGACATTTTCATTGAGCCCCAAGTTAAACACCTTCAAGGTGACCAACTCACTCACGCGCAGCCCGCTGGCGTACATCAGCTCCAGCATGGTCCGGTCGCGCAGGCCCAACGCCACCCCGACATCTGGTGCGGCCAAAAGGGCTTCGACTTGCGACTCGGTCAGGGTCTTGGGCACTCGCAGCGCCTGCCGGGCCGTCAGGAGCTTGAGCGTCGGGTCGTTGCTGATCCGACGCTCCCGCAGACCCCAGCGGAAGTACCGTTTGAAAACGGTGAGGCGGCGATTGGCCGTGGTGGCCTTGGTGGTGCTGTGTTTCGCAGCAAAATAGTCGTTGATGTCGGCTGCTGTGGTGCCGACCAGGGAGCGCTGGCGATCCCCCAGGAGCCAGACCGCAAACAGGTTGAGGTCGCGCCGGTACGCTGACAGGGTGTTTTTGGACAACCCCTCTTCGAGCCAGATGGCATCAATGAAGGCATCGACCGAGGCATCCATTGACGGCCTGGATGAACTCACTCCAGTTTGAGCTTGGCTGTTTCCACCACTTTTTGGTATACGGCAAGCTCGTCCTTCATTTGCGCTGCAAACTGCTCTGGGGTATTGCCCAGCACAACCGAACCGGTGTCTTCAATGCGTTTGCGGACTGCCGGGTCCTGCAGTGCCTTGCGGGTGGCTGCATTGATCGTGTCAACAATGTCTTTTGGCAGTCCCTTGGGGCCCAAAATACCGTAATAAGCCATGCGATTGACTGGCTCCAGACCCAGCTCCTTGAACGTGGGTACATTGGGCAGGGCAGCCAGGCGCTGGGGAGCAGCCACGGCCAGGGGAATCAATCGGTTGCTCTTGAAGTGCGGCATGGCCGATGGCACGTTGTCAAAAATGATCTCAACTTGCCCACCCACGGTATCGCGCAAAGCGGGCCCTGCGCCAGCATAAGGAATATGGGTGATGAACACGCCTTGCAGCCCCTTCCACAGTTCGGTCTGCAAGTGCCCGATGCCCCCCGTACCGGACGAAGCGTAAGAGTACTTGCCAGGATTCTTCTTCAGCTCGGCCACAAACGCTTTGTAGTCCTTGGCCGGAAAGCTGGGGTGCACCGCAATCACATTGGGGGTTGCCGCGATATTGATGATGGGCGTGAAATCGGTCAGCGGGTTGTACGGTGTCTTGGGGTTGATGGCCGGATTGGCCGCTGTGGTAGACACCGTGGCCATACCCAGCGAGTAACCATCAGGCGCAGCCTTGGCTGTCTCATTGGCCCCGACCACGCCTCCGCCGCCAGCCTTGTTTTCAATAATGACGTTTTGTCCGAGCGCCTTGCCCAAGGGCTCTGAAATGACCCGGGCGATGATATCGGTGGTACCGCCCGGTGCGAAGGGCACCTGCAACTTGACCACTTTGTTGGGATAGCCCTGAGCCGCTGCAGAGCCAGCGAGTACGAGCAAGCTCAAGGAAACAAGGGTTCTGCGGTGCATGGTGTGTGTTCCTGACGTGGTAAAAAATGGAAATTTTCAACGACTTATGTTATCCCCTGCCCGCAGAACCCAACCTGCGGCAACCCCTTAGGGACAAACCCGCAGAGGCCTCGGCCCGCGCGGTGCGTTCTTGACTCGGGTCAGACTGGTATTCTCACCCCGGTGAATTACGCTCAACTTCTATTCCCCGACTTCTCCCTCATCTTGTGCGGTTATCTGGTCTGCCGCTACACCGCGCTCAATCGCTCCGTTTGGGAGCAGGTCGAGTCCCTGGTGTACTACTTTTTGTTTCCCGTGCTACTGTTTCACTCCATTGTGAAAAGCCCGCTGGACCTGGGTGCCGCCTCCAGCCTGATTGGCGCGGGCTGGGCGCTGGGGCTGACGGGCATTGCCCTGGCTTACTCGCTGCCCTATTGGCCTTGGCTGGGCCGCCACATTCCCAGCCGGGACCATGCCGCCAGCGCACAAGTGGCGTTTCGCTTCAACTCCTTCATCTGCCTGGCCCTGGCCGACCGCCTGGCGGGCCCTGAAGGCCTGCTGCTGATTGCCGTGCTCATTGGCGTGTGTGTGCCCCTGTTCAATGTAGGTGCCGTATGGCCCATGGCGCGCCACGCGCAGCGCAGTTTTTTGCGGGAGTTGGTGCGTAACCCGCTCATTCTGGGCACGGCCACGGGTCTTGCGGCCAACCTGCTGGGTTTCACCCTGCCGGTTTGGCTGGAGCCCACCGTCAACCGGATTGGCGCCGCCTCGCTGGCACTCGGCCTGATGGCGGCAGGCGCTGGCATGCAGTTGGGCGCCCTGGGCCGAGCCAAGGCGCTGGCGGTGGCAGTGCTCACCATTCGCCATTTCTTGATGCCACTGGCCGCGTTGGGGCTCTCACGGGCATTTCAACTGAACCCGGTTCAAACCACCATGCTGCTGGCTTTTTCCGCCCTGCCCACGGCCTCAAGCTGCTACGTCTTGGCAGCCCGCATGGGCTACGACGGCTCTTATGTGGCGGGCCTGGTGACGCTGTCCACCCTGCTGGGCATGGCGAGTCTGCCGTTTGCACTTGGCGTGCTGAATTTGCTATGAAATTTCGCTTAAATAGCCAATTAAAACGTCGGCCAGAGGCCTAAAAGCCTTAAAGATTCAGCGCCCAGGCCACATGCTCGCGCACCAGTGCGCTGGGGTGATCGGCACGCAGGGCCAGCGCCGCAATCATCCCGGGGTCAGACTCGTCACGCAGCGCATTGCCCATGGCCACAGCCACATTGCGCAGCCAGCGCTCGTGCCCGATACGCCGGATCGGGCTGCCCTCGGTCCACCGGAAAAACTCGTCCTCGGTCCAGCCGAAGAGCGTCACCAGCTGACTGCCTGCGAGGCCCTGGCGCTCGTCGAAGTCGGGCAAAGCGCTGCGCTGGGCGAACTTGTTCCAGGGGCAAATCAGCTGGCAATCGTCGCATCCATAGATGCGGTTGCCGATCAAAGGCCGAAACTCAAGCGGGATGGCGCCGACGTTCTCAATGGTCAGGTAGGAGATGCAGCGCCGGGCGTCCAACCGATGCGGCGCCACAATGGCCTGGGTCGGGCACACCGTGATGCAGGCGTTGCAGGCCCCACAATGCGCGGTGACGGGCTCGGTGGGGGGCAGCGCCAGGTCGACGTAAATTTCACCCAGGAAAAACATGGAACCCGCATCCCGGTTGAGCAGTAGCGTGTGCTTGCCGCGCCAACCCTGACCGCTGCGCGCGGCCAACTCGGCCTCCAGCACCGGGGCGGAGTCGGTGAACACGCGGTGGCCAAAAGGCCCGACCTCGGCCGCAATGCGATCGCTGAGCTGTTGCAAGCGCTTACGCAAAACCTTGTGATAGTCCCGCCCCCGGGCGTAGACTGACACGATGCCCTCGGCCGGGTGATTGAGCCGATCAAACTCCACCGCCTGCCACCCCGGCAGCGTGGCGGCGGGCAAGTAATCCATGCGCGCCGTGATGACACTCACGGTGCCGGGTACCAACTCCGCAGGGCGCGCGCGCTTGAGGCCGTGCGCAGCCATATAAGCCATGTCGCCATGAAACCCTCGGGCCAGCCAGGCCGATAATCCTGCCTCTGATGAAGACAAATCCACACCAGCCACGCCAATTTGGGAAAATCCCAACTCCCGGGCCCAGGCCTGAATTTTGGACACCCACGGGGTGCTGTTGAAATGATTGCTGGAATGGGTCACGCCCCTATTGTAAAAAGCCTGGTCTGGCGCGACGAATCAGAGACCCAATGCTTTGCCGACGCGTTGGCCAAAGAACCGCGGCTACGCAACGCCTTCATTGAATTGCGTGGCGACCTGGGCGCCGGCAAGACCACGCTGGTGCGCCACCTGTTGCGGGCTCTCGGTGTGCAAGGTCGAGTCAAAAGCCCCACCTACGCCGTCGTGGAGCCCTACGAATTGCCCGACCTCCATGTCTGGCACTTTGATTTCTACCGCTTCAACGACCCGCGCGAGTGGGAAGACGCCGGCTTTCGGGATATTTTTGCCAGCCCCGGCCTCAAGCTGGCCGAATGGCCTGACAAGGCCGCCGGGTTCATTCCCCGGGCCGACCTGATCATTCACTTGGAGGCCATGGACGACGGTGTGCGTGACGTGGTTTTGACGGCGCAAACCCCTGCAGGTCAAGCTTTGCTGGACAGCGCCCCGGCGCCGGATTCCAAAACACTCGAGGCTGACGCGCCCCCATGAAACGCCGCCACCTCCTGCAAACCGGCACCATCGTGCTGCTGCTGGGCCGCCAGCACCTGGCTTGGGGCGCCAGCATTGTGGCGGTGCGGGTGTGGCCGGCGCCAGACTATTCGCGCGTCACCATTGAGTCGGACAGCGCGCTTAAAGTGCGTCAGTTTGTCATTCCCAACCCACCAAGGCTGGCGGTGGACATTGAGGGCATTGAACTCAACCCGGCCCTGAGAGAGCTGGTTGCCAAGGTCCGCTCGGACGACCCCACCATTGCCGGCATTCGGGTGGCACAAAACGCCCCGGGCGTGGTGCGGCTGGTACTGGACCTCAAGCAAGCTGTCGCCCCCCAGATCTTCACCCTGCCCCCGGTGGCCGCGTACCAGCACCGCTTGGTGTTCGACCTGTACCCGACCCAGGTGGCGGACCCACTGGAAGCACTGATTGCCGAGCGAATCAAAGACATCACCCCGGCTGACCCCTTGGGAGACCTGATTGCACAGCGGTCGCCGGCCGCTATCACAGGCCAGCTGGATCCACCCAAAACAATAGCGCTCAACCCTATAAACACGATTGCTAGAGGCCTAAACGACTCCAAAATAGCGACAGCACCTGCCCCCAAGACTGCTGTCGCTGCTGCCACCGATCGGCTGATCATCATCGCGCTGGACCCCGGCCATGGCGGTGAAGACCCCGGCGCCATCGGGCCTGGCGGCACACGGGAAAAAGACGTGGTCTTGCGCTTGGCACACCGTCTGCGTGATCGCATTGACGCCACCACCATCAACGGCAACGCCTTGCGCGCCTACCTCACGCGCGATGCCGATTTTTTTGTACCCTTGCATGTGCGGGTACAAAAGGCCCGCCATGTCCAGGCCGACTTGTTCATCAGCATCCACGCTGACGCGTTTTTTACACCACGCCCGCAGGGTGCCAGCGTCTTTGCGTTGAGCCAGGGTGGTGCGTCCAGCACCGCCGCGCGCTGGATGGCCGCGCAGGAGAACAAGGCCGACCAGGTCGGCGGTTTGAATATCCAGGCCAAGGATGCAACCGTCAAACGGGCCCTGTATGACATGAGCACCACCGCCCAGATCAACGACAGCCTGAAGATCGGCGGCGCTATGCTGGGCGAAATTGGCCGTGTCGGCAAGCTACACAAGCCCCGGGTGGAGCAAGCCGGTTTTGCCGTGCTCAAGGCGCCGGACATTCCCAGTGTGCTGGTGGAAGCGGCCTTCATCAGCAACCCGGAAGAAGAAGCCAAACTCAACAGCGCCGCCTACCAGAATGAGCTGGCCGACGCCCTGATGCGGGCCATCGTCACCTATTTCTCCCAAAACCCGCCCCTGGCGAGAAACCGCACAGTTTAGGCTGCAGCGGCAGCCCGGTTCGCGCGCCGCGCCTTCCAGGCGCCCAGCACAATGACGATGCCGGGGATGAAAATCATCGCCCAGATGATTTTGTCCAGGTTGGTCTTGACCCAAGGGATGCTGCCCAAAAAGTATCCCGCAGTGCAAATACCAAACACCCAGATCAGAGCGCCGATGATGTTGAAGAACGTAAACTTGACGCGGTTCATATGGGCCACTCCGCCCACAAACGGCACAAACGTGCGCAAAAATGGCATAAACCGCGCCAGGATGATGGTGATGCCACCATAACGCTCATAAAAATCGTGGGCCCGATCAAACGCCGCCTTGTTAAAAAAACGGGAGTTTTCCCACTTGAACACCCTCGGTCCAACCGCCCGCCCGATGGCGTAATTGCACTGGTCGCCCAAAATAGCCGCCGTCACCAGCACGCCGCAGGCCACGGGGTAGCTCATCAACCCCGCGCCACACATGGCACCCACCACAAACAGCAACGAATCGCCGGGCAAAAACGGCATGACCACCACACCGGTCTCAACAAAAATAATCAAAAACAGCAGGGCGTAAACCCACCAGCCGTAGTTCTGCACAAACACCTCCAGGTGTTTGTCTACGTGCAGGATGAAGTCGAACAAGAGCGTGATGAATTCCATGGGTCGGGATTATCCCCGTTCAGCCCGGCCCGCTCATTCCAACTGGCCCCAGCGCTAAAGCCGCCGCCCCTGGATTACCCGAATCAGGATCACCACCACGGCAATCACCAGCAGCACATGAATGAATCCGCCCAAGGTGTAAGAACTGACCAAACCCAAAAGCCAGAAAATAATCAGAACGATGGCGATGGTTTCAAGCATTTTTTTCCTCTCCGCCAAGTACTGGCAATGACTTAATCGGACAGCCCGCCAGTCCGCACAGCACAAGCATCTGCATCAGGCTGAGTCAGTGTGAACTGACTGTTACCGAGCTCGATTGAGAATTCGCAAGGGGTTGCCTGACCCTCCAGCCAAACTGAAACCTCACCCGACGTTTGTGACACGGCAACGTGCCTTGTGAATTTTGTTCACCAAATATCGATATTTCAACCTCACTATTTGGAGGCAACTTATGCTGATTCGAATACCCCTCGCCGCCACGATCACGGCCCTTGTTTTACTGAGCGCCACGGGCTGTGCAGTCACACGGGGGCAGGAAACGGTAGGCGCCTATATTGATGACACCGGCATCACCACGCAAGTCAAGGCCCGCTTTGTGGAGAGCAAGGAAGTGGACGCTGCTGCCATCAGCGTGGAGACGCTCAATGGCGTGGTGATGCTGTCCGGTTTTGCCAAAAACGGCACTGAAAAAACAACTGCCGAGCGAATCGCCCGTGGCGTCAGTGGCGTGAAATCGGTCAAAAACGAAATTGCCGTGCGGCCTTGACGGCAGCTATCCCATCCCATCCCATTGATTGAAGGAGAAACACCATGCTTAATAAAAATCAGGTCAAGGGCGCCATCAAAGACGCCGCCGGTAAAGTTCAGGAAGAAGCCGGCAAATTGATTGGCAACCCGACGCAAGAGGCCAAAGGCCTGCAAAAGCAGGCCGAAGGCAAGGCACAGAAGGCCGTGGGAGATGTCAAGGAGGTGCTGGAAGACGCGAAAGAGGCGCTCAAGGACGCAGTCAAAAAAGCGTGAGGGCTTTCTTCAAGGATGCCAGAGCGCTGGCGTTGCAGCCTTGAGCCCAGTTTGGGGCTTGCGGCTGCCCGCCAACGCGTAGGACAACTGGTTGGCGGCCTGAATGACCGTTTGGGCCAACTCCAGCAAGCGGGGTTCGGGCAGGCGGGCGGTCGGGCCAGAAATGCATACTGACCCCAGCAAGCGCCAATGCAGGCCGAACACGGGCGCCGACACACTGGACACCTCCGGCTCCCGCTCCCCCAGCGACAAGTGATAGCCACGCTGGCGAATCGACTCATAAGGCTCGCCCGCCTCCCCTGAAAACGCCAGAATCACTCGCCCCGGCGCGCCGAGTTCCAGCGGCAAACCCAGGCCCACCCGCACATGGTGGCGAATGGTGCGCGGCCCGTCCACCCGGGCCAGGCAGGTGCGCTGGTTGCCCTCGCGCACGTAAAACGAAGCGCTCTCCCCGGTCTGCACCGTGAGGTCACGCAGCACCGGCTCCACCACGTCATGCACATCAAAGGTCGCTTGGTAGCAGGCCCCCAGCCAACCGGCCGCACGGCCCAAGCGCCAGCTGCCGTCTTCTTTTTGCACCATGTAGTTGTCATGTGCGAGCGTGCGGGCAATGCGCAGGGCGGTGGTCTTGTGCATGCCCGTGCGGCGGCTCAACTCCGCCAGGGTCAGCTGGGCGTCGCTCATGCCAAAGGCTTCCAGCAGGCGCAGGGCGCGAGTCACGGCTGTGACGCCAGCGTTGTCTTCGGGGCGGGATGGAGATTCGGCTGCAGGTGTGATGAGGTTCATGGCACGGATTTCGTTTCAACAGGTGCAACTATATTGCGTCAAACGAAACATGCCAAGAGAATCTGCGCTGTCATTTCACATTTCAATAACGAAGGAGACTTTTCATGACATTGCTGCGTCGCGGCCTGCTGGCCACCCTGTTCGTCACTCTGGCGGCCCCCACTTTTGCTCAGAGTTACCCGACCAAGACCCTCCGGGTCATCGTGCCCTTCCCTGCCGCCGGCGGCACCGACATCATTGCGCGTGAAGTCACCAACAAGCTCTCCAGCACCCTGGGCTGGACAATCGTGGTGGAAAACAAGCCCGGCAGCGGTGGCAACCTGGGGGTCGATGCAGCGGCCAAATCCCCCGCCGACGGCTACACCATTGCACTGGGCCAAACCAGCAACCTCGCCATCAACCCCACGCTCTTCAGCAAAATGCCTTACGACTCGGTCAAGGACCTGACCCCGGTGGTGCTGGTAGCCAGCGCGCCACTGGTGCTGGTGGTAGGCGCCGACTCACCGCTCAAAACCCTGGCCGATGTGGTGAGCGCCAGCAAAGCCAAGCCCGCCTCATTGAACTTTGCATCGTCGGGCAACGGCACTGTGGCGCATCTAGCGAGCGAGTTGTTTCAAAAAACCGCCGGCGTCAAGTTCACTCATATTCCGTACAAGGGGGCAGCCCAAGCCGCCACCGACGTGGTGGGTGGGCAGGTGCAACTCTATATGTCGTCCGTGCCGACGCTGATCGGGCATATCAGGAGCGGCAAGATGCGAGCCATTGCCGTGACCTCACTCAGCCGCGTGGACGATCTGCCACAGGTGCCCACCATAGCCGAGTCTGGTTACATCGGCTTTGAAGCCGTCACCTGGTTCGGCTTTGTGGCGCCAACGGGTGTGCCCAAAGACATCGTGATGCGCCTGAACACCGAGATCAACAAGGCGCTGCAAGCCGCTGACGTCAAGAAGAAGCTTAACGACCAGGGCACTGATGTGTTGGGCGGCACACCGGAGCAGTTTGGTGCGCTGATCAAAAGCGACCTCGCCCGCTGGGCGCCCATCATCAAAGAGTCCGGTGCCAAGCTGGACTGAGCCAAACCTTCTTTACTCTCGCCTTGACCCCATCATGAACACGCCCGACATCATCAAAGACTTTCCCCGCGTCAGCGCCGACACCGTGGCGCAAGCCGCCCAATACCAACCGGCCATTTTTTCTGACGTGGCAGGCCGCCGTGGCGCCATGCATGGCCGCATCACGGCGCTGCGCCCGCGCATGAAAGTAGCTGGTCCCGCCTTTACCGTGGAAGTGCGCCCCGGCGACAACCTCATGATCCACGCCGCCATGTCACTGGCCAGACCCGGCGACGTGCTGGTGATTGACGGCAAGGGCGACCAGACCGCCGCGCTCATGGGCACCATCATGATAACTGCCTGCAAACAACTGGGTCTGGCTGGCGTGGTAATTGACGGCGCCGTGCGAGACAGCCTGGAACTCGACGAGATGGACTACCCCGTTTTCTCGGTCGGCACCAACCCCAACGGCCCCACCAAACAGGTGGGCGGGCGCATCGGCCACCCCGTCTCTTGTGGCGGCGTGGCCGTGAACCCGGGTGACTTCATCATTGCGGACGGTGACGGTGTGGTGGTGGTGGAGCGGGAAAAAATCGAATCCCTTTTGCCGCTGGCTGCCCACAAGGTGGTGGCCGAGGCCAAACGAATTGCCCAGATCAAGGAAGGTAATACCCAGGCCTCCTGGCTGAACGCCTCGCTGGTGGCCGCCGGGGTCATGAAAGAGGGAGAAACGCTGTGAGCGCCAAACCCGTCATTCTGGTGACTGCGGCCGACCTGGCGCCCCAGGCGCTGGAGCTGCTGCAAGGCCATGAAATCATCTTTGCGGGCAAAACACCGCAGGTGGCTGACATTGCCGCCCTGGCCAGGCAACACAACCCGGTGGGCATCATCGTGCGCTACAGCGGCGTCACGGCTGAAGTGATGGACGCTGCACCGGCTTTGAGAGTGATCTCCAAGCACGGCAGCGGCACCGACACCATCGACAAAGCGGCCGCTCGCGCACGCGGCATCGAAGTCACCGCTGCTGTGGGCGCCAACGCGGCCGCCGTGGCCGAGCAGGCGCTGGCCCTTCTGCTGGCGTGTGCAAAATCGGTGGTGCAACTCAACGAGCGCATGCACGCCGGGCACTGGGACAAAGCCACCCACAAGAGTGTGGAGTTGGGGGGCCGCACCATCGGCCTGTTGGGCCTGGGTGCCATCGGGCAGCGCTTCGCCAAAATGTGCGACGCCATGGGCATGCGGGTCATCGGCTTTGACCCGTTCGCCAAAAACCAGCCTTCCTATATCGAGCTGGTGGATCTGGCGACCCTTTGGCGCGAGTCAGACGCGATCTCCCTGCATTGCCCCCTGACGGCAGACAACACCCAGCTCCTGAATGCCAGTACGCTGGCGCAATGCAAACAGGGCGTGATGCTGGTGAATACCGCGCGCGGGGGTCTCATCGATGAGGCGGCCCTGCTGGCGGCAGTGCAGTCGGGTCAGGTTCGCATGGCTGCGCTGGACAGCTTTGCGGTGGAACCTATGACGGCACCGCACATGTTCCATGGGCAACCCGGCTTCATTTTGAGCCCGCACATTGGAGGTGTGACCAGCGACGCTTACATCAATATGGGTGCGGCAGCTGCTAAAAACACGCTGGCGGCGCTTCATAGGGTCGCTGCCGTGGCCACGGCCTGAGCACCCGCAGCGCACAAGTCAAATCAAAAATACATCGGAGACAAAACATGTTCAAACCCATCAACCGTCGCGTCGTCGTCCAGGGCTGCGCACTGGCCGTCCTGAGCTTGCTGGCCTCTGCTGCGCAAGCTCAAATGGCCTGGCCCACCAAGGCCGTCAAAATCGTGGTGCCCTACGGCCCCGGAGGCGCGGTGGACCTGGTCACCCGCAAGATGGCGCAAAAGCTCACCGAGCAAACCGGACAGAGCTTCTTCATTGAAAACAAGGCCGGTGCCACCGGCACCATTGGTGCGAACCAGGTGGCTCAATCCGCTGCGGATGGGTACACCCTGATGGCCAACGACACCACGTTCTCGCTCTTACCCCATATCTTCAAGAAGCTGCCGTTTGACTCCGCCGTCGACCTGATGCCGGTGGGTGCGTTTGTCTTCGCCCCCATGGGCCTGGCCGTCAACGCCCAGTCCCGGTTCAAGACCCTGTCTGACCTGGTGGCCGAGGCCAAAACAAAACCGAACCAGGTGACTTACGGCACGGGCGGACCGGGCACCACGCCGCATTTCGCGGCTGAGGCGTTGGGAATTGCCTCCGGAGCCAACTTCATGCACATCCCGTTCAAAGGCGCGGGCGAAGCCACGCAGGCCATTTTGTCGAGCACCATCGACTTTCAGATCGCCTCCACTACGGGCCTGATGGGTAACGTCAAAGGCGGCAAGCTGCGCCTGCTGGCGGTGAGCGGCGACAAGCGGCTGGCTGCCCTGCCCGATGTGACGACCTTCACCGAGGCCGGCACCGCGTGGCCTGGCGTGGTGAACTGGACTGGCTTGTGGGCGCCCAAAGGCACACCGCCCGAGGCCCTGTCCCGGCTGCAAAAGGAAATTGCCACGGCCATGGCCTCTGCCGACATGAAGGCGTTTGCCGAGGGCATGGGTGCCGAAGCCCGGCAGGTTGGCTCGGACGCATTTGGCCGCATGCTCAAAGACAGCACCGAGAATTGGGGCAAGGTCGTGACCAACACCGCGTTCGAGAAGCAATAATCACGATCATGTTTCTCCTGAGCCCCCCTGAAGTCCGCCCCTTGGCAATGTTCACCACACTGCCCCAGCACTACCGCCAGCCCCGACGCACCGTCTGGGGAGATGCCAACCAGGGCGGGCGCGAGAGCGATTCGTTCCTGGAGGGCCCGGTGTTTGACGGTGAGGGCAACCTCTATGTGACCGACATCCCGTTCGGACGCGTGTTTCGGATCGACCGGCAAGGCGAGTGGGACTTGGTTGCGCAGTGGGACGGCGAGCCCAACGGCATGAAATTCCTGAACACCACCGAGTTGCTGGTGACCGACTACCTTAACGGCCTGATGGTGCTGGACACCCGAAGCGGCGCCGTGAGGCCGTACTTGAGTCGGCGCAACACCGAGAGTTTCAAGGGAGTGAACGACCTCACCTTTGACTCGCAGGGCAACTTGTACTTCACCGACCAGGGGCAGACCGGCCTGCACGACCCCTCGGGTCGCGTGTACCGACTATCCAAAGAAGGCCGGATGGATGTGCTGCTGTCAAATGTGCCCAGCCCGAACGGCATCGCGTTGTCACCCGACGAGAAATTCCTGTTTGTGGCGGCGACACGCGGCAACTGCGTCTGGCGCATGCCTTTGCTCGCTGACGGCAGCGTGTCCAAGGCCGGACAGTTTTTCACATCCTATGGCCCCAGTGGACCGGATGGCCTGGCCGTGGACGAATCAGGCCGCTTGCTGGTGGCGAACCCGGGCCTGGCCTACGTATGGGTGCTGAATCATCGGGCAGAACCCGTGCAGGTGCTGTGCGGTACGCCCGGCAACTCACTCACCAACCTGGCGTTTGGCGGGGTTGGCAACAAGACGCTGTATTGCACTGACTCCAGCAGCGGGAGCATTTTGTCGATTGACATGGACATGAGCGGCGCCAAGGTGCACATGCTGGGTTGAGGGTCTCGATCAGCAAATCACCTGAGCCTGCGGGTCAGGCGCCGGGACCGCAGCAGCACCACGCCACACAAGGCCAGAGGAACCGCTAGCGCCAGGTAACCGGCACGGTAACTGCCAAATGCGCCGGAGATCGCGCCAAACGCAGGCGGGCCGAGCACAACGCCAAAGAAGGTGAACGCCAACGTACCGCCGGTGGCGATGCTGGCCTGGCCCGGAGGTGCCTGGCGCGCTACTTCAGCCAGATACACACCGTTCCAGCCCACGGCTGAGGCCCCAAAGACCACCAAAACCGCCAGCACCAGAACAGGGGGCCAGCCGGGCAAGAGCGACGCCGTGGCCACTGCGCTCAGGGTCATGCCCCCCGCCAGCACCACCAACATACGCCGCGCGCCCAACCACCGGTCCGCCACCCAGCCCCACAAAATGCGCCCGGCCACACCGCCAAACTGCGACAGGGACAGCGCCAGCCCGGCGGTCACCAGCCCGTAAGCCAGCGTCTCGTGCAGGTACACCACCAAATAGGTGGTGAGCGACAACTGAGCACAGGAGAACACAAACGAGCAGCCCGCCAGCAGTGTGAGCGCCGGGTGGGACAGCACCAGCTTGATGGGATGCGCCAGGTTGCTCAAAGCCAGTGAGGCGTGGGCATCTCTATCGGTGTCCAGGGTCTTGCGCAGCGGCTGCGCCACCAGCGCACATAGCAAACTGGCAGCAGCAACCACCAACAACGCCCCCTGCCAGCCCACCAGCAGCAACAAACCCGGCACACCCGCGCCCGCCAACACACCGCCCAGCGGCACGCCGGTTTGCTTGACTGAGAAAACGACAGACATGCGGCTCGCCGGGGTACTCAGGGCCAGCAGGTGCGAGCTGGCAGGAGTGATGGGACCGTACCCCAAGCCGATCATCAGGGCACCCAGCGCAATCGTCACCGCGGACGGAACAGCACACAAGGCCAGGCCAACCGCGCACAGCACCAGACCCGTCTGACTGACACGGATGGCACCAAACCGCGCCACCGCCGCGCCAGCGGCCAGGCTCGCCAGCATGGCGCCCGCATACACCACAGCCACATACAGGCCGGTGTAGGTGGTGGACACACCCAAAGCCTGCGCGACGACGGGCGCCATCACCGGCAGCGCCAGCAGGGCCATGGACACCATGGCCTGGATGGTCAGCGTCACCACCAGCGGAAGCCAGGTGCCTTTCATTCAAATCCTTTTGACACGGTTTTGTTGCTCGTTTGCTCTGTGGCACCGAGAAACCCGGGCCAGCGATCTTAAGTGACGGCGTCACCCTAAAATACGTGCGGTGAACGCTCCCCCTTCCCCCTCCCCCCGCCGCCCGATCCGAGAACTGCCCGATGAGCTGATCAGCCAGATCGCCGCAGGTGAGGTTGTGGAGCGACCTGCCTCCGTGGTGCGGGAGTTGGTGGACAACGCACTGGACGCAGGCGCCAGTCAGGTCACGGTGCGGCTCCTGGCCGGCGGCGTGCGGCTGATTTCGGTGGAAGACGATGGCACAGGCATTCTGCGCGAGGAGTTGCCAATGGCCCTCAAACGCCACGCCACCAGCAAGATCAGCAGCCTGATTGACCTGGAATCAGTGGGCACGATGGGGTTTCGGGGCGAAGCGCTGGCCGCTATTAACTCCATAGCTGACTGTTCAATTTATTCAAGAGCAAGTGGCCAAAACAATGCCTACGCGCTGGAAGGCCAGACCGGCGAGCTCAAGCCCGTGGCGCGCAGCACTGGCACCACGGTGGAGGTGAAAGAACTGTTTTTCAGCACCCCCGCCCGGCGCAAGTTCCTTAAGACCGATGCCACTGAATTGGCACACTGCGTGGAGGCAGTGCGCCGCCATGCCCTGGCCCGCCCTGATGTGGGTTTTGCCATCTGGCACGAGGGCCGCATGGTCGAGCAATGGCGGCGCTGCCCGCCTGCCAGCCTGGAACCCACCGGAATGAGCGACCTGCCCGAGGGCGAATCCGTCCCCGATCACGCCACCCTCAACCAGCGCTTGACCGATGTGCTGGGTGCCGAGTTTGTGGAGCGGTCTGTGTCGGTGAATTACCGCACCAGTGCCAGCCGGCAACAACACGCGCCCGCCGTGCGGGTGTGGGGCCGCGCCGGCATTCCGGATGCCGCGCGCTCGCGGGCGGACCAGCAGTTTTGCTACGTGAACGGCCGCTTTGTGCGTGACAAGGTGCTGACCCACGCCGCCCGCAGCGCCTATGAAGACGTACTGCACGGTCACCGCCAGCCCGTTTATGCGCTGTACATCGAAATTGACCCGACCCGCGTGGACGTGAACGTGCACCCGACCAAGATCGAGGTGCGCTTTCGGGACAGCCGGGAGGTCCACCAGGCCGTGCGCCACGCTGTGGAAGACGCGCTGGCGGCACCGCGCGCGGGGGCGACCCTGGCGCTGGGTCTGATCGCGGCGCCCTCCGAGGCCTCTACCGACTCGCCAGAGGGCTCCCAGGCGGAAAATACGGGCTTTTATGTATCAAACAGGCCTCTAGCCGGCGGATATATTTCCCAGACCGCTATTAATTTTAATAACGAGACTGGCCACCGTGTGAGTGACTTGGGCGCGCTGTGGCAGCCAGGCATACCCGCGCAGCCCCCCACCCAGACCCAGGCCGTGCCAATCGCCCTGCCTGAGGATGATTGGCCTTTGGGGCGGGCGCTGGCCCAGCTGCAGGGCGTCTACATCCTGGCAGAAAACAGGCAAGGTCTGATCATTGTGGATATGCACGCCGCCCATGAGCGCATCGTGTACGAGCGACTCAAGGCCCAGTTGGGCAATGAGACCAACGGCCCGATGAGCCGTCTGATCAGCCAGCCGCTGTTGATTCCTGCGACCTTTGCGGCCACACTGGCCGAGGTGGCCACTGCTGAGGCCCACACTGAGGCACTGGCCGTGCTGGGCCTGGAGATCACGCCGTTCTCGGCCAAAACGCTGGCCGTGCGTGCCGTGCCCAGCACCTTGGCCCAGGGTGATGCGGTGGAGTTGGCCCGCAGTGTGCTGGCCGAACTCGCCCAACATGAGGCCAGCACAGTGATCCAGCGGGCCCAGAACGAACTGCTCGGCACCATGGCCTGCCATGGCGCCGTGCGCGCCAACCGTCGCCTGACCGTGGAAGAAATGAACGCGCTCTTGCGCCAGATGGAGGCCACCGACCGCTCCGACCAGTGCAATCACGGACGCCCCACCTGGCGCCAGATCAAGCTCAGCGAGCTCGATGCGCTGTTCATGCGCGGGCGCTGATCGCTCTTTTGCCTTCTTGATGCCCACAATTTCGTCGTTTCGTCAGCTTGCCAGCGCCGCTGTGGGCGTGGACGCGCGTGCAGAATCGCTTGCCCTGTGGCGGTTGACCTGGCCCATTTTGATCGGACAACTGGCCACCGTGGGCATGTCGGTGGCCGAGGTCGCCATGGCAGGACACGCCTCAGCGCAAGACTTGGCGGGTGTTTCACTGGGCACCTCAATCTGGATCATGGTGATCATCACCATCATCGGCATCACCCTGGCAGTGAATCCGGTGGTGTCTCACCATGTGGGAGCAAAGAACTTTGCCGCCGTGCCCCCGGTGGTGCGACAGGCACTCTGGAAGGCACTCGGTGTGGGTCTGCTGGCCGTGGTGGTGGCCAACCTGGCCAGCCTGGTGTTTGACCACCTGAGCCTGGAGCCCCTGGTGCGCGACTTGTCGCGGGACTTTGTGCGTGTCTCCAGCCTGGCCTTGCCCGCTTTTGCGCTTTACCGAGTGCTGTATGGCTACAGCACCAGCCTGGACCAGACCAAGCCGCTGATGGTCACAGCCCTACTGAGCTTGCTGCTTAACGTGCTGGTGAACTGGGTGTTGGTATTTGGAAACCTGGGGTTTGTAAAGCTGGGTGGACTGGGCTGCGCCTGGGCTACGGTGGTGTGCGTGTGGTTCAACCTGGGCGCTCTGTGGTGGTGGATGCGACGTGCGCCCGCCTACCGCGTCACATGGCCCTTTGATCGGTTCGAGGGTCCTAACTGGCCACAGATTCGCAGCTTGCTTGCCCTGGGGCTACCCATTGGCGTGACCTATTTTGCCGAGGTGAGCGCCTTCAGTTTGATTGCCCTGATGGTGGCCCGATTCGGCAGCACCGAGGTGGCGGCCCACCAGATTGCCCTGAACTTTTCATCGCTGGTCTTCATGGTGCCCCTGAGCCTGGGCATGGCTTTGCTCACGCGGGTCAGTCAGGCCTTGGGCGCCGGCGACCCCGTGGCAGCGCGCTTTCGGGCGTGGGTAGGCGTGGCCATCTCACTGGCGTTCGCCGTGGTGTCGGCCGTTGGCATGGCGGTCTTCAACTACTCCATTGCGGCGGCTTACACCCGGGATGGGGCGGTGATTGTGCTGGCGGCACAGCTGCTGTTTGTGGCGGCTATTTTTCAACTCTCGGACGCCACCCAAGTGGCGGCCAGCTCCGCTATTCGCGGCTACAAGGTCACGCGCGCGCCAATGCTGATTCACCTGACCGCGTTTTGGGTGGTGTCTTTGCCGCTGGGGTTTGCCTTGGGCATTGCGCCTCAGGGCTGGCCCGGGGTGCCGACTGAGCCTTGGGGCGCCAAAGGCTTCTGGGTTGCACTGGTGATCGGGCTCACAATTGCCGCAGTGGGGCTGGTGCTGCTACTGCGCCGGGTGGCACGCCAGCATTTGCCGCGTTAAAAGCGGCGCGCCAAGTCAGGCCAACAGGGTGTGGGTTACGTCTTTGTTACCCCGATCCAGCCGGTCTTCCAGCTCACCCAGGCTGGCCGCCAGGGAGTTACCTGACTGCTCGACTACCGTGCGCAAGTCTCGCTCCAGCTGGTCAATACGAGCGACCACCGCTGCCCGGGACTCGGCGTCCTGCGCCAGCTGGCGTTTGAGTTCTGCCTCCAGAAACCCACGCAGTTCCGTGAACCGTGAAGCCTCGGCCTGGTCAGCGAGCTTGCGGTTGCTTTGCAGCTCTTTGGTATGTTGGCGCGTGTCCAGCAGGACAGTCGTCTGCAAATAGAGGATGTAAACCATGAACACCGCAGCCACCATCACCAGGGCCCCGAGCATGATCAAGCCCAGTGGTGCCTGTACTTCAGCCACCCCCAGGTTGAGTGACGTGGGCGTGAGGAAAGCGTTCCAATTGAGCACAGAAAAGCCGCCAATGGCCACCAGGACGAGAAGCAGAAAGAGGGTGCGGGTTTTCATATTGAAATTATTCTCGGGTTTATCAAAAAAAGGCTTCAGGTCCGCGTGACCATCAGGTATATCGCCAGCGCGGCGGTGAACACAGCCAGCCACACAAGCCGGGCCCGGTTGGTCTCCACGCGCTTGATGAGTTGGGTGTTTTGTTCGGCCAGTTCCTTGATCAGCTCGGACGATGCCAGCATTTGCTGGCGCAAGTCAGCCACAGCCGCCTCGGTGGCAGTGAGTTGCATTTGGAGTGAAGTGAGGCTGGGCGGATCGAGTGAATCGGAGGCAGAACCAGGCGCAAAGCCGGCATCTGCTGCAGTCACCGGCGCTTTCTTGGCCACCGCTTTCCACAGCTTTTTGGCACCTTCGGCCACCACCGGGGCGTTGCTGATGACGTCCGTCCAGGGAACCATCTTCAATACGGTCAACCAACCAATTGCCATGAACAAGCCTTTCAAAAAATCTGATGAATTCTTCGCAATCAGACGCTGGAAGCCCGTGGGCGCCCCTTGACCGCGAGAGTGCATCGTAGTTCATCCTATTTTGTGGGCGGGCGGCACCATGTCCACTCAAAGGACAGTACTTGCCCTTGACATGGAAAGGGGATAGCCCACCGACTGAGGCCGCGCGAGGTCACTCCAGACCGGTTGTGTCACCCAACTGGTAACCCGCGTTGGTGGTCGGCTCTGACGCGTCTTCTTTGCTATGCGCTCGCTCCAGGGCCAGATGGTGTTTATGGAGCAGTTTGTGAAACTCGGCAAACGGCCCGCTTAACAAGTAAATGGGTTGCCGGTTGTCGAGTGGAACGAAGGGATGCGCCAGTTCTTCACCCGCGTGGGTGCGCTCCACCTCGGCCACCCCCAGACGCAACAGGTCAGCCATGAGATGGGACCGGGGGGTTCGCGGGTGTATTTCGAACAAGGCTTCCAGACGAGCCGCCAGGTCCAGGGGCAACTGGACGCTGTAGCGCTTGCCTGGCCGGTTGGACACTTTTTTTGAAGGTCGGGTCATCATGCTTGAAGAGTGAGTTCCATGGATCCATGATCCCGCGCGTCTGAAGGCCGTTTCTTGAGAATTCGCAATGGAATCAGGATGCCAAGCCATTACAGTGCATTCACACGGGGTTGGATTCAACTGCGTATGGAGCTGGGGGGTTCGAGAGATCGGGCCAAGTCTTGGTGTCTCACACTAGGACGGATGAGGACGTCCCCAGACGTGTCAGACTGACGAACTGACCCGGGGTCCTCACCACCACCGCCAGCCCCTGAAAAGGCTGGCGGGTCTGTTTTGGAATCACATCGCACCATGCCGGAGCTCGCGAGCAAGCTTGAATTTTTGCAGTCACCCCAAGCCTTCGGCGACCCAGACCTGCAGGTACTTAGCCTTGAAACCCATATGTCCTGGGTCTTTCTGGTGGGCGAACAGGTATTCAAACTCAAGAAACCGGTGCGCTTTCCTTTTCTGGACTTTTCAACCCTCGCGGCGCGGGAGCATTTCTGCCGGGAAGAGTTGCGGCTCAACGCCCGCTTGGCGCCAGGCGTTTATCGGGGTCTGATGGCGCTGAAGTGGTGTGATGGGATGTTCTCGCTGGTACCAGAGTCGGATTTCCAGGCGGGGTCCAGCGCGCCCGGCGAGACGGTGGACTGGCTGGTGTGTATGCGGCGGCTGCCGGCGAACCGCATGCTTGACCACCTGATGACCCAGAAGCAAGTGGGCACCGAAGATGTCGACGCCATCACCCAATTGCTGAGCCACTTTTACAGCGATGCACCCGCCGCTTTGGTGAGTCCAGCGGACTACCTGAGCCGATTCCAGTGCGAGCAGGCGTCTACCCGGGAAGTCTTGCTGCGCCCTCAATTCCAGCTGCCGCAGTCCGCGCTGGCGATCAACCGCCTGGGCATGGCCTTGGCCGCAGGCGCTGAATTGCTGCAGAAGCGCGCCCGGCAGCACCGCGTGCTGGACGGCCATGGCGACCTGCGCCCTGAACACATCTGCCTGCTCCATCCGCCCGTGGCGATCGACTGCCTGGAGTTCAACCCGCAGTTACGCCAGGTCGACCCGTTTGACGAGCTGGCTTACCTGGCCCTGGAATGCGCCGTGGCGGGATCGCCCTGGGTGGGCAAGCGGCTGCTGAGGGGCTGCGCGGCCGCCTTGCACGACCACCCTCCCCCGGCCTTGATTCATCTGTACACGGCTCACCGTGCGTTGTTGCACGCCCGTCTGGCGATGGCCCATCTGCTCGATGCGGCGCCGCGCACGCCTGCTCGGTGGGCGCCGCAAGCCACTCTCTACATCGCCCATGCCCTGGTCGCGCTGGACGCCTTCAACAGCCCTTAGCGCCGCCAGGCTGCATGACTCGCCCGGATCGCTTGGGCGAACAAAGGCGCCGCTGACACCACGCGCAGTTTTTTGCGCACATCATGCACCGCTGGCAATCGAAACGGTGGCACGCTGTCCGTGATGATCACTTGCCCGATAGATTCATCGCGCAGAACTTCAGCAGCTGAACCCACGAACAGACCATGCGCTGCAAATGCCAGCACTTGCCGCGCACCAGCCCCACGCAAGGCCACGGCCGCCCGGCGCATGGTGTCGCCGCTGGCAATGAGATCGTCAAGTAGCAGCACCGTCATGCCATTCACGTCTCCGGCTACCAGGTTGTCACTGCTCACCAGTCCGGCGCTGCGGCGCTTGTCCACCATGGCAAACCCGACCGGTCGCCCCAGCGTTAAAGCGAGTGACTCACGCCAGAGTTGCGCTCGTTTGACGCCCCCCGGGTCCGGCGATGCCACGGCGACGGCCTGCTCGATCAGCCCCTCAGAGACCATGGCCGCAAAGGCAGAGTGCGCCTCGATATGAATGGTGGGGCAACGAAAAGCGTTTTGAAACGCCGCAACGTTATGGGCTTCCAATACAAAGATCTGGGCAGTACCGACGGCCTCAAACAGCTGCGCGACATAACGCAAGGTGACTGGATCAAAGGGTTTGGTTTGCCGATCCTTGCGCGCATAGGCCAGGTAAGGCACCACGGCGCTCACACGCACGCACCCGTGCTCTCGCAAGGTGGCCATGAACATCAGAAGTTGACAGAGCTTGTCATGCGGGCTCTCTGATGGCCCGCCGTATAGACTGTGCAGCACGTAAGCATCCTGGCCACGCGGGTCACTCAAGGGGCGCAGCTTGTGCTCACCATCCTCAAAACGACGGTTCTCAAACGGTGCCAAGCCTACACCCAGTTCAGTGGCCAGTGCCTGTGCAAACGAGGTGTCAGCGTCCAGCCCATAGAGCAGCATCGATCAACCTCCTCATGGGCTGATGGCGCCCGACTGGCCCCAGCGAACGACCGAAAATGCCGCTACAAACCGCTCCACCTCAGACGCTGGCAAATGGTCAATGCCCGCAGCCCCGGCCCTGCCATCCCCACCAAACTGGCGACACAGCGCCGCAGCGCCCCCCGATGCACTCAAGGGTGCACGCACGCTCACCCGCAGTGTGCCCGCGCCGGCAGGCTGGAGGATGGCATGCGCACACTGGGGCTGGCTGGCCGCCAGCGCATTGGCCAGCACGCCAACCACTCGCCGGCACCAGGGCGCATCAGGCAAGAGGTAAACGCGCGCTGTCGCGCTATCCCATTGCGGCTTCAAGGCTGTGGCGCGGGCAAGGTCATCTTGTCGCAAGGTATCCAGCTCCAGAGCGACGGGCTCATTCCAGACCAGGTCCAGCGGGTCGCGGTAGCGAATCAAAATCTCATACAAGCGCTCTGGCGCCATGTGAACGTCCTGCACGCTATCGCCATAGGCGTTGTAGTTGATCGACTCGCCCAGTCTTTGCAAGCGTTGTCGGTCTTCGAGGCCCAACCCCATGCCTGCAGCCAGCGCGTGGGCCGCAGGCGCAAGGTTGTCACCATACGCTCCGACAAGCGCCCAGGCCTGGTGCGCGCCCAACAAATAGCGGTTGACCAAGAAGCTCGTGCAGACACCGCTGGCGGTGTTGATATGGGCATCCAGCAGGGGATGCAGCACGGCTTCGCCGGGTTCGTGGTGGTCAAAATAGCGCACGTGCACGCCACTGTGCAGCAAGCGCAGCAAGGCGAGCCGATTGCGCCGCATGGACACATCGCACACCAACACATGATCGCCCGGCTGGGCCTGAACTCGCTGCAGCAACTCAATCTCGCGCTTCAAACCCGTCACCAGCCGGGCCGTCACAGGTTGGTGCAAGCGCCATTGAACGAGAGCACACAGGCCGTCTGCATCGCCGTTGCAAACGTCGATCTGGTTTGTCAGGGGCATGTCGTCATGGGGGTCAGAAATTCATGGGCAAGCGGATGGTCAGAGATACGTCGGGGGTATCCCGCGTGAGCCCCGCGCCCACCGAGACGTTAAGGGATGTAGTGTTGCTGAGCCGGTAGGAGTAGCCGAGCAACAAGGTCGCCAACTGCGTTCTCACAGACCCCGCCGCCGGCTGGCCGTTGACCAGGGTTCGCGCAATCGAACTGTGATCGTAGCCTATGCTGAACGATGATTTTTCATTCAGGGCAAGCCCCATACCAAAGTTGAATCCCAGGACATTCCCTGGCGCAATCCGACCCAGATACTCCTCTTCCCCGTTCAGTACTTTTCGACTGACATCATTGCGCGGAAAATTATGCATGTAGGTCACGGTACCAAAAAAAACTGCCGGATCAGAGGGATAGAGCATCGTCAGTCCGGCTTGCAGCGAATAAAAGCCCGAGCCGCTGGGCAAATCAAGCGGCAGACCGGTGCCCGTGGTGTTGCCAACACAACGCTGGGCACAGTCGGTGACGACCTCAAACGGGCTTGTGCCGGTGCGGCTTTTCAGGCGCAGCGCACCAATGTAGAACGGCTTGTCGACGCCACCGTCATTCAGCTGGTAGCGGGCGCCGATTTCAAGATCGCCCATGTGCCTGCCACTGCTGGAGAAGACTCTTTCATTGGCTGCGCCCTGGAAAATTTCGCGACTGACGGTGGCGTCGGATCGATAGACATACGGTGCCCGGACCTCCAGCTCAAGCCGTTTGGTGACTCCAAAGCGCGCAGCGAGCGCCCCGGTGACTGTGTTGCGCTTGACCTCACGCACATCAATCAGGCCGATCAGGAGCGCGGGAATTACGGTGTACCCCACAAGGGCTACCCGGTTGCTTGACGAATAGCCGTACTGAACCGAGGGCTCCAACACATACTGGCCCGGTTGGGTGAGTACGCCGGGTTGCTCAAAGATGGGCGCGACCTCGGGTGGACGCCCCTCATTGGCGGGGGCTTGGCCCACCGGTGAACTGCCTTGTGGCGAAGCCTGCGCCAGCACGGCTGGCTGTCCCGCAACGCCAGCGCCGCGCTGCGTCGCCAACACATCCTGGCCGACAAGTCCACGAAGCGCATCAAGTGCTGCCTGCTGCTGGATGACTCGGCGCTCCAGCGATTCAACCAAGTTACCTTGCTGGACAAACTGCTGGCGCATCAACTCCATTTGCTGCAGCATCTGCTTTTGATCCACCAGTTCCTGATTGATGGCATCAAGCCGGGACTGCGCACTTTCGGATGGTCCTGTCAGTGACTGGGCCTGTACTGCACCCCCCATCAATAACAAGGCAGCGCAACTCACCGCAGCAAAAGCAGTGGATTCAGGACGGACCATGGCTAAGTTCTCCAGTTGACAAAACACCCTTGCAGTGTTGAGGAACACAGCCAGTTCAATATTGCGCAATGTCAATTTATCGGCCTGTTCAAATGCGTCACTGATGCCGGTCCCGGTGCGAAATATCAAGCGATCACCAACCCGGGATCGCTACGCTAGCGTGAATGACCAGAAAGAACTGCACATGTCGTCAAGAGCGCTGCTGAGCCTGACCTTGGGCGGACCATCGCCTTGGACCATTCCCCCTGTGTTGACGTCGTCTTGGGATGTGTTCGGTGCCAGTGACCTGAACAGTGCACGCAAAGCGCTCAAGGCGCGGCACTATCCCGTAGGCTTGCTGCTGCTCATCAGTGCCAGTGACAACGAGGTTGGTGAGGTGGACGCCCTTTTGGACGCCCACCAATCGACGCAGTGGGTTGGTGTTTTTCCCGCTTCCAATATCAAATTACCCAACTACAGGGCCTTGATCGTTCAGCATCTATTTGATTTTCATACTTGGCCCATTGATCCGTTTCGGCTCAGCCATACGTTGGGCCACGCTTATGGTTTTGCCGAACTCAGTGGGCCACCAGACGTGGCTATTGCCAGTCAGTGCGACATGGCGCTGGTGGGAAACAGCACGGCTATTCAGCACTTGCGAAAACAGATTGCCAAGGTCGCTTTGGCGGATGCACCGGTACTCATATGGGGAGAAAGTGGCAGCGGCAAGGAGCTGACAGCCCATGCCGTCCATGACTACTCACCCCGAGCGAAAGGGCCTTTTATTCCCGTCAACTGCGGCGCCATACCAGCAACCCTGATCCAGTCGGAGCTGTTCGGCTTTGAACGCGGTGCCTTCACAGGTGCCCTGAAGGAGAAAACGGGATTGATCGAATCAGCGGACAAGGGCACGCTGTTTCTCGATGAGATCGGCGACTTGCCTCTTGAGTTGCAAGCCAACCTGCTGCGGTTTCTTCAGGAAGGAACCATCAACCGGGTGGGCTCTTCAAAGTCGATCAGGGTCAATGTGCGCGTCATCGCTGCATCTCACATGCGACTTCAGGAGGCTGTTTCGCAGGGCCGGTTTCGGGAAGACCTGTTGTACCGACTCAACGTTTTGCCGCTGACCGTTCCCGCGCTGAGGGACCGAAAAGAAGACCTGGAACTTCTTGCAAGACACTTTTTCAACAGTTTCTCCCATGACAAGGGACCCCGGGTAACCGGACTTAGCAAGCGTGCCATGCTGGCCATTCAGGCGCACGACTGGCCTGGCAATGTGCGCGAATTGATCAACCGCGTCAGGCGCGCCATGGTGATGGCGGAAGGGCGACTGATCACCCCTGAAGATCTTGATCTGGAACTACCGACAGGCCTGCCCAATGGCGAGGCGCTGGAGAGTGCCCGAATTCGCGCTGAGCGGGATGCCATTCATGTGAGCCTTCAGGACAGTGGCAGCAACATCACGCGCGCCGCGCGCGGCCTGGGCGTGTCCCGGATGACGCTCTATCGGCTGATGGAAAAGCACGGCATCAGCCTTTAACGTTTTGGGCATCTGTAACAACAGGTGCATCAGGAATGTGACAGTTGGCCCACATCGACAGGCGACTACGTCGGGCACTCAACGTCTTGAATTCAAAAGCTAAATTTCCGGCAAATTGCGACTTATCAACTGAGGGGGTTCGTGAAAAAAATCAGCCTGTAACAGCCTTGTGACAGTCGGGTCCCCACTACGCGCCAAGCCTGCTCCCGCACCTGATAAATCACCTTCAAGTGGAGACGATGGATGATATTTTATTCAATGTTATCAATTACTTAGGAGGACTGACTCTGTCATGGCACTGAATTTGCAATTTGGGCTGTGGATTGGCGTAGTTCGTACGCTGAACCAGGCAAATTTCAGTCAGCATTTTCCAAAGGAGCTACTATGAAAAAGACACTATTGGCAACGGCAATCGCTGTGGCTTTTGGTATCGCGGGTCAGGCGATGGCGAATCCAAGCATCACAAATAACGTCACAAACACAGGTACGGGCGCAGACACTGGTACCACGACCGCGAAGACGGCGGAAGCTTCGGGCGGCGGTGCAGCTGTCGCGACCGGCACCCAGACAGCCACCGCGAACTCGACTCAGACGGGCAACTCTGGCCCCACTGCCAATGAGTATTCGAACGCCAACCAGTACAACACGGACAACACAAACAACACGGACAACACCAACAATACAAATAGTTCGACAAACAACAGCAACAATTCTGCGGACAACAACAACAATTCAACTGGGACAGCCAATGTCAGCGCAGCGGGTTCCGCTGCGGCCAGCAATGGCTCAAACGCTTACGCCAATCCCAACAATTCTTACAACACTTCGTCCGCTACCGCTACCAGTTCACAATCGGGCACGGTCAGCGGCAACAACATCTCCAACATTGGCAATCAGGCTACCAGCAGCGGTAATTCCAATGGTGGCACAGGCAACGGCGGTACGGGTGGCGCTGGCACAGGTGGCACCACTACTGTAAGCGGCGGCGCAGGTGCGGGTGCCAACGGTGGCGCTGGCGCCAGTGGTGCGGCAGGTGGCAACACCAGCAACGGGACAGTCACCAGTGGTTCTGCCAACAATGGCAACAACACTGCCCAGGGTGGCGGTGCGGGTGGCGGCGCCTCCGGTGCAACCAGCCAGACTGGTCAAGGCGGTCTTGGTGGCCAGGGTGCCATGGGCGGCCAAGGCGGACCGACAACAGGCGGCAACGGCGCCAGTGGCGGCTCCAGCGGCGGCACAACGGCTGGCGCCAGCGGCGCCAGCGGCGGCGCGACCGGTGGCGCAGGAGGCATCAGCAACACCACCGCTTCCGGCGCCGGCGGCAACAGCGGCACCACAACAGCCGGTGCAGGTGGCGGCAGCGGCAGTGCCAGTGGCGGCTCTGGCGGTGCCACCGGTTCCTCCTCCGCCGGGTCCGGCGGTGGAGCCAATACCACCGCCAGCGGAAATGCAGGTGCGGGCGGCAATACGTCGGGCGGCGCCGGCGGCGCGACCGGTGCTGTGACCTCCGGCAATGCCACGGGTACAAGCAACTCAGGACCCACTGCGGGTGGGTTCGGTGGTGCTGGCGGCCAGGGTGGTGCAGGCGCTGGCAGTGGCGCGGCCACAGGCGGCGCCTCGGGCGTGACTGCCAGTGGCGGAGGTTCTACCTCCACCGGTGGTAGTGCGAGCTCGTCCAGTGGTGCATTGTCGGCTGCAGGCGGAGGCCAGGCGATCAATCAAAATGCGAATGGCGGATCAGCCAACGGTGGAACTGGTGTACCAGACGCACCTACAACAGCAGCAGCAGCTCCAGGGGGTGCGGCAGGCGCGGCCAATGCACGTAACAGTGCTGATCGCAATGGCGCAGGCGCTGGCGGTGGTGGCTCAACCGGCAACGCCGACAGCCGCGCCAACGCGGGCACCAGCAACGCCAACGGCGGTGGTGGCAGCAGCTCAACTGCGGGCGCAGCCGGTAGCGGGGCAGGTGGTGCAGGGGCGGGAGGTGGTGCAGGGGCAGGCGGTGGTGCCGCGACCAGTACTGCCGGCACAAACCCCACTAGCGGTGCAGCGAACAGCGGGACCGGCGGTGCTGGCGGTGCTGCGGGTGCCAGCGCAGGCGGCGCAGGCCCCACAGCCAGTGGCGCAGCAGGCGGCGCTGGCGGAGGCTCCAACAGCGGCGCAGGTGGCGCAGGCGCGGCCGCAAGCAGCGGCACGGCAGGTGCAGGTGGTGCATCATCCAGCGGCGCAGGCGGCACTGGCTCCGTAGCGACTGGCGGCACGGGCGGCGCAAGCGGTGCGACTTCGAGCGGTGCGACTGGCAACGGTGGAGCTGCGTCCAGCGGTGCGGGTGGCGCAGGCGGCTCCGGTGCCAGTGCAAGCAGCTCGGGTGGCGCAGGAGGTGCGGGTGCAGGGGGCGGCGCGAGCGGCAATAGCGGTACCGCCTCCAACACCGGCGGCGCTGGTGGCACAGGTGGAACAGCCGGCAGCGGCGATGCCGCCACTGGAAGCGCTTCCAACGGCAATTCGACTGCCGGCAACGGCGGCAATGGCGGCAATGGCGGCGGCAGCAACACCGGCGGCGCGGGTGGCGCAACAGGTGCGGTTGCAGGCGCTATCGGCAACGGCGGATATGCCGCTGGCGGTACAGGTGGAACAGGCGGCGCCGTCAATGTCAATGCGGGCACGTTCAACATGTACAACGCCATGAGCAGCATCGGCCAGTCGGCGGCCGGCATCATGGTGACTGCGCAAAACACCGGCATGGCTGCGATGATTCAACAAAGCGTGAACGTCCAGGCCAATCTGGCTTTGGGTAGCAGCAAGTAGAAGGGTGAATGGGGTGCTGCGTGATTGCGATCGCGCAGCACCCTGTCTCAACAGGGAGAAAAAGATGCAATTCACTACCTCCATTGGCAAGTCAGCTCTGACCTTGGCATTTTATTCAGCGGGTTTAGCATTCACTTTTTCTGCAACTGCAGAAGGTATTTCAGCGAACCCGCCGGGTCCTGCCCAGACATCAAAGCAATCGGCAGGCTCGGGCGTCCCCGGTTTCGGTCTGCCGTTGAGCAGCCAGAAACTGGGAAACTTGCGCGGTGGTTTTGACACCGTTAACAACGACATGCAGTTAAGCGGTTCCGTCGCCAACAATTCGGCGACCAATGTGGCTTCGGGTAACAACTACATTGCAGGCGGCTCGTTCGCCAACATGACAGGGCTACCCATCACAGTCCAGAATTCCGGCTCCAACGTTTTGATACAAAACGCGACCATCGTCAACGTCCAGTTTCAGTAAATCATGCGAGTCTTCTTCTCATTGATGCTGGTGATATCGGCAGCGGCGTGGCCCACGGCTGGGGCAGCGACGCTGGAATTTACCGGCATAAGCGGTGCCAGATATGTGCTGAAAGTCACCAGCTTGAAAGAGGCCCGATTTCAGGCAACTACCCGACAACAGTTCGACTTCAGCTGTGGCTCTGCTGCGCTGGCGACGCTGCTCACCCACCACTACGGCTATCCAGTCAGCGAGCAGTCGGTATTTGAAGAAATGTTCACTCGAGGCAATCAGGAAAAGATCCGCAGGGAAGGCTTTTCGATGCTGGACATGAAGACCTATTTGAACGCCCACAACTTCCAGGGCGACGGCTTCGAGTTGCCCCTCAACAAACTGCTTGAATCAGGTTTACCGGCCATCGTGCTGATCTCTGAAAAAAGTTATCAGCATTTTGTCGTGATCAAAGGGATGCGGGATGGTCGCATTCTGCTTGGAGATCCTTCGAGCGGGACACGGGCAATTTCCCGCAGTCGATTTGAAAACTTGTGGGTTAACCGACTTCTTTTTGTCATTCACAACCGGCAAGACCAGGCCAAGTTCAACAGCAACGCCGACTGGCAAGTAGCGCCTCGCAGTCCGCTTGGCACGGCCGTTGACTTGGGTAGTTTGACCAGCACGACCTTGACCAAACTGGGGCCCGGCGATTTCTAAAGACCACTCCATGAAACAAGCCTGCACATCGTTTTTTACTCTCTGTCTTCTGATGGCGGTGAGTCCCACCGGGCTGCAGGCAGCAGAAAGAACGGTCTTCCAACCCTCACAATGGATACCGGCCAGCAACGACCAATTGGACAAGGCGCGCGGCGGATTCAATCTGGATACTGGACTCAATGTCTCGTTCGGCATCATTCGCACAGTCACCATCAATGGGGACTTGGTCAGCCGAACCAACTTTGATCTGCCTGACATCACTCGCATCAGTCCGGATCAGGCTCGACTGGTCAATGCGGCTTTGAGTGAAACCGGGCTGATTCAAAGTGGCACCGGTAATTTCATTGATCCGGGTGTCGCTTCGGGCCTGAATGGCGGCACGGTCATTCAAAACAGCCTTAATGATCAGCAAATACAAACCCTGACGGTGATCAACACAGGCGTCAATAGTCTTGGACTTTTGAAGTCAATCAACACCCAAGGTGTGTTGACGGATTCGCTTCTGCGTTCGGTCCGGGGTCTTTGAGCCGTGCCAGGTGGCGCAGCGAGCAGCGCTGGATTACTCGGCTTCCAGATGGGGCCGCGACTGCCCTTCAGCGGGCTCCCCGGTTTCTGGGTCAATCCAGTCAGCAATTCCTATTTCGTTTTCGGCTTCCTGCAAGGTCTCGCCGACCAACGGCTCTGTCTCATCGTTGCCCCACACCCTGTCGGCTTGGGCTAACTCCAAAGTCTCAAACGGTCCAAATTCATGACTGCCATCAGGCGCTTGCCAGTAGTACCCGTCCGGCCGAAGTAAGATTTGCTGCAAGCCACCTTCAGCCGCATGATCCGCTGGTCTTTTACGCGTTGTCATGGCCACCATCCTCTGTGAAAAACAATTTCCATTTCCCAAGCTCGATCTCGACAGGCTAATACCCATCGAACAGGTGGATTTTGACAATGATCAATGGCCATGGCGACCATTTACGTTGATCAAAGATTGGACGCAAATCTGCGTGTATGGCGCTGAACTTGCCATTGGGCGACCACGAAAATTCTGAGCTCAGATCAGCCCCAGCACCCCACCCTGGCAGTGCAGGCAATGGTCAACGTCGTCTTGATCAGACAACTACTTTGCCTTGATCATGAAAGCCTCGCGGTTCATTGCCTGCTCACCTTGCTTGGCAGCGCCTTCTATCCGGCTGTTATTCGCTGGCTGACGATTTACGCTGCACGTTTCCTCCCCACATTCGGTCCCCCTCATGCAGTTGCGCGTCGTTTCGTTCGTTGTGAGCGGCTGACGGTGGAAGTTTCACCCGCAGGAATGCGCCCATGCCGGGAGTAAAAAAACCCCAAGCAGACAAGCTACCTGGGGTTCTGATTTTTGGCGGAGTGGACGGGACTCGAACCCGCGACCCCCGGCGTGACAGGCCGGTATTCTAACCAACTGAACTACCACTCCTGGTAGTTGTAACGTTTACTTTTTCAAGCTAAGTCGCTTGCCCTTCCAGGCTCACTGCATCTTCTTGCGAAAATGTTTTGTTACCAACTTACGCCGAACTCGTCCGCGACGAACCTGGCGACCCCACGGGGATTCGAACCCCGGTACCTACCGTGAAAGGGTAGTGTCCTAGGCCTCTAGACGATGGGGTCATGACCTTGAGACTTCCGTCTTTTTTGGAAAATTGGTGGAGGTAAGCAGGATCGAACTGCTGACCTCTTGCATGCCATGCAAGCGCTCTCCCAGCTGAGCTATACCCCCCAAACCCAAATAACCAGATTCTTTAATCTTGATTATTTGTTGCTTCCAAGCCTCAAATTATAGCGTCAAATATCAAAGCATTTGCAGACGATCAATTACTTTTTCTCTTTCACTGATTTCAAGCACAGCATCAAGTGAAGGTGTCTGGGCTGTGCCCATGACCAGCACCCTGACCGGCATCGCCAATTGGGGCATTTTCATGCCGCACTCAACCAGCACCTCCTTGATGGCTGCCGAGATTGAAGGCCTGTCCCACGCACAAACAGCCAGCTTTTGAGCCAACACAACAAGTGCTGGCTTGACACTCTCAGTGACATGCTGCTTCAACTCCTCTGCATTGGGCACAATGCTTGTGTAAAACCTCGCAGCCCAATCCGCCAAGGCCACTGTCGTGTCGCACCGGTCCTTGAACAAGGCGCAAAGTCTTGGCAGGCGCGCATCAGATTTGATGCCACGCTTGATCAATTGCGCCTGCACCAAGGACGCCAAAGCCTCATCTGGCGTGCCCTTGAGGTGCTGGGCATTCACCCAACGCAACTTGGCTTCATCGAATTGCGCTGCACTTCGCCCCAGATGGTCCAGGCTGAACCACTCCAAAAACTGGGCGCGACTGAAAATTTCATCATCGCCGTGACTCCATCCCAAACGCGCAAGGTAGTTGACCATGGCATCCGGCAGGTAACCCTCCTCGCGGTACTGCGTGACCGGCTTGGCGCCATTGCGCTTGCTCATCTTCTCGCCCAGCTCATTGAGTACCGTGGGTAAATGAGCGTACACGGGCTGCTCTTTGCCAAGCGCTTTGAAAATATTGATCTGACGCGGCGTATTGTTCACATGGTCATCGCCACGGATCACGTGGGTGATGGCCATATCGATGTCGTCCACCACCACGCAAAAATTGTAGGTAGGCGTACCGTCCGGCCGGGCAATGACCAGATCATCGAGTTCAGCGTTACTGATCTCAATGCGCCCTTTCACTTTATCCTCCCACACGACCGTGCCATCCAAGGGATTTTTGAAACGCAGAACCGGCTGAACGCCCACTGGGACGGGGGGCAGCATCTTGCCTGGCATGGGTCGCCAGGTGCCGTCATACCGCGGCTTTTCTTTGGCAGCCATTTGTGTATCGCGCAGTGAATCCAGTTCCGCCATGCTCATGTAGCAAGGGTAGACATGCCCGGCAGCCCCCAACTCGGCGAGCACGACCTTGTAACGGTCCATGCGCTGCATTTGATAAAACGGGCCTTCGTCATAATCCAGGCCCAGCCATGACATGCTCTCGATGATCACATCGACCGCGGCCTGTGTGGAACGCTCCAGGTCAGTGTCCTCAATACGAAGTATGAATTCACCGCCCGTCGCGCGCGCAAAGGCCCATGGGTAAAGAGCAGATCGAATATTGCCCAGGTGAATGAAGCCTGTGGGCGATGGGGCGAAACGGGTGCGAGTTTTAGTCATGCTCAGTCGAGGCTGTCGAGGCCGCGCAATAAATCATTTTTAATGTCATCAAGGTGTTCCAGGCCGACACTCAAGCGGATCAGCCCTTGCACCACGCCTGCAGCCTGGCGCTGCGCCTCGGTCATACGCCCGTGCGAGGTGCTGGCAGGATGCGCCAGCAGCGTCTTGGTGTCACCCAGATTGGTGGATAGCGACAGCAGCTGCAACGAGTCGAGCACATGGAAGGCACGGGCCCGCGCGACGCCCTCGTTGGCGGACTTGATGGCCAGCGATAACACGGCACCGCCCAGGCCACTTTGTTGGGCCATAGCCAGCCGATGTTGGGGGTGGCTGGCAAGACCCGGGTAGTACACGCGCTCAACCTTGGGGTGCTCCTGCAGCCAGTGCGCCAACTC
>CALRWE010000011.1:0-38530 GCA_943371745.1 Rhodoferax sp. OV413 | reverse complement strand
ACCTGGCCCACCGCGCTGTAGGTGGTGTTCTTCAGGTTGTTGCCAACATATTTGTCCACGGCCTTGCCGTAGTTCCCTGTGCGCAAGAGGCTGCCCCTGGAGTCGTTCCAGACGTCAATGGCTGCGCCCGTGCGGAATTTTTTGCTGCTGTCAAAAAAGTCATTGGCGCGGCCAATGAAAGGTGCAGCCGAATTGGCCAGCATGTCGCCCGCGGTAAAGCCGCATTCCGCCCCGTTGCTGGAGCTTGCGCATTTGGCTGCCTGAGCGACCGCCCGCGAGGCGAAGGGCTCTGCCCGGCCGTAGATGTTGGCGTAATTCACGCTGCCGTTGATGCACACGTCCACCCCCACATCCAGTGCGATGGTGCCGCACATGGCGATGTTGACGGCTTCCGCGGTGAAGGTCACGCCGCCGCACATGCCTGCCCCGGTGCCACCTGCACTGGCACCGGCCGAGCCGCCGCCGCCGCCATACTGCGTGGTGCCGCCACCCGCCACCGTTGCGCTGCAGGAGGTGCCCACGCTCGCATCGGCACACACCGCAACCCCGTTGGCGCCAGCTTGCCCGTCGCCGCTGGCAAACATGCCGGACTGGCACGACAGCTGCACATTGGCATAGCCGTTTTTATCGGCATAGCCCGTGGTGTCGGTGCAGACCACGCCGCTGCCCACGCTGCCCCCGCCCTGCACATTGCCACCCGATGTGCCACCACTGCCGTTGGCGTAAGAGGAGGCGGTGCAATTGGCGCTCGATGTCATGCCCGATGACTTGGGTTTGTCAGAGGGTTTCGAGGTGGGTGTCAGCCAGGTGAATTCGAGTGCATCAATGGACGAGCCGGCACGGCCTGACACGCAGCTCAGGCTGCCGCCGTCCGCGCCCTTGAAGACGCCTGGCCCACCACCACCGCCGCCATAAGGTCCAAAAATGCGGCCTTTGCTGGTGACAAAGGTCAGCTGATCGATGGCGGCACCGCTGCGGTAGCGTACCTCAGTGAATGTCTCATCCGCGTCCAGCGACACCGCAATGGGCGTGCCGCCTGTGTAACCATGGGCGCCGGCCCAGCCGCCATTGCGGTAACCAAACTGCAGTCCGTCAACCCGGCCGCCCGCGCGAATATTGAACCCGCTGACAGGCTTGCCCGTGCAATTGCCGGCGTCTGACCAAGGCGAGCCGCCGCCCCCGCCAATGGTCACGGCATTCGCGGTGCTGAAGGAAAGAATCGCCAGCGAGGCGAGAAGCTGGGCGGCGCGGGGTGGGAATTTTTGGGTCATGGATGGGCTGTGCTGGTTAATCCGACCGATGAGTCGAAAGGGGATTGGAATAGGGTGTGAGGCAGGTTGTGAAACAGGGTGTGGCAATGGATGAGTTGGTTGCTCCTCTGTGGATGACGGTGCGTCAGTAATACAAAAAGCCCAACGCCTGGTGCAACCGGTCGCCGGTGCTGCGCATGCGGTCCCAGCGCTCCAGCGTCACATCGCCCTGGCGAAACTCCCGAAAAATATCATTGGCTTTGAGGTGGCTCAGCACCGCTTCCACACTCGATGGCGTGCCGCCCGAGAAGCCGAATTTCTCGCGCAGAACCTGGGTGCTGGCGCTCACCGCGGTGTCACCGTCCTGGTTTGTGTTGGCGGTGTAGACCGGTGCCCTGGGGGTTATCAGGATCAGCACCGAGCGCTGGATGTCATTGGTTTTCTTGTTTGAAAAAAGATACTGCACCACCGGCACGTCCTGCAACACCGGCACGCCATCGCGCGTATTGGCTGTTGACTTTTCACTCAAGCCGCTCAGTACCAGGGTGTCGCCCATGTTCATCACCACATTGGCGTTGGCCGTGGTTTCGGCAATTTCGAGCTGGTAGGTCACCTTGGGGTTGTCGGCGGTGGTGTTCAGGGAGGTGCGCTGGGCATCGACCTTCATCTGAATGCGGCCATTGGGCAAGAAGATGGGCGTGACCGCCAGCTTGACTCCAAAACGCTTTTCTACCGGTACGACGGTGGTGCCACCCTGGGCGCTGGCCGCCACCACACCCGCACTGAGGTTGGTGCCCGAGAAAAATTCGGACGGCATGCCTTCCATTGCCGCCAGAGTGGGGCGGGCCAGCACCTGATTCGTACTATTGCTCGCGTTGGCGATGTTCAGTGAATAAGCCAGGGCTGGAATCGTCACAGCCCGCGTGATGGCGGTGCTGACGCTCTCAGCGGCCCCGCCGATGGTGTTGGAGATGATGTCGCGCGAGTAGGCGGGCTTGCTGCCACCCACTGCGCCAAGCTGTAGCGTCAAGGCACTCAGCAGATTCACGCCCTTGGCGGTACTGACCAGTTCCTGCGTGGACACCAGCACCACGTCCACCAGCACCATGCGCGGGCTGCCGTCACGGTTGCTGGCGCCTGCCATGTTCGCTGGCTGAGGTGCGCCAGCCTGGGTGGCAGCGGCGCCGGTCGCGGGCCTGTTGATGGGTTGGGCGATACCGCTGGACAAGTTGGACGCTTGGGCAAATCGTTCAGGCAGTGGGGTGGTGGAGCTATTCAGGCTGGTTTGAACCATGCCGGCCGCTGAGTGGGCAGTGGAGGCATCTGCGGGCGGCGCATGCTGGCGGTAGAAGGCCTTCCACTGGGCCAGACGCTGATCCACACGCTCGACGTCGACCGGATCGCGCTGGAGCTTGCCCAGCGCCGCGCGCATCTGGTCGGCTTTGTCAAAATGGCCGCAGGCGGCGTAGACCGAGACACTCGACCGTGTGAACCCTGCGTGGGCTTCACCGACTGTTTTTTGGAACTGATCGGCCATGGTGCAGGCGGTGACGGCATCCCCTGTCAGGTAAGACGCCACCATCATCCCGTAGAGCGACACGGCGCTGCCAGGTGACATGAGCAGCACTTCAGAAAAAGAGGCCTTGGCCAAGTCGAATTTTTTGAGGTCCATGTAGGCCAGCCCCAAAAACTCCTGGGCGATCCAGTTGCCCTGGTCAATGCGCAGGGCTTGCTGGTAGCCCTCAATCGCCATTTCATTTTTTTGTGAGTCCCCTTGACGGGCCTGCAGGTGGTAGACAAAGCCATTCAAAAAATGCAATTGAGAATGGCGAGCATCAAGCTGCAAAGCCTCATTGATAGCTTTTTGGGCCTGCGCCAGTTCCATGCGCTTGATGAAATTGACTGCCACTGTCGCCCTGGCCAGCATCTCCGACTCCGGCTCGCCGGTAGGCGTCAACGCAAACTTGCTGACCATGTCCACAAAAGACTTCTCGGCGGGCTGAGCCAAGGTGGCGGGCGATGCAACAAGTAGAGCGGCCCACGCGACTGCGGTCCTGGCGAAACGCTGGACGGAGAGGAGTTTTTTCATAGGTTGATCGAATGGTTAAGGGGACTGCGAAACCGTCGAGCTTATTGCTAAATCGCAACATATGTCGAAGAGTAGCAGGGTAATTTTTGTGAAGCTTGCACAAGCTTGCATTGCCCAAGGCGTACCCGCAGCCGGCGAAGTTGGTCGCGCTACCATTCGGGCATGACGACACAGCTGACACTCTGGTTTTTGCTCAGCCTCGCGCTGGGCTTGGTCTGTGTGCCCGTGGCCGCACAAGATCTGGTGACGGAGCGTGCTTTCTTTGAAGACCTGCAGGGCACCCTGTCGGGGGCGCAGTTGAGTGACGCGGCGTTTTCTGTCACTGGGAAAATTGTGAGTCGGGGCTACACCCCGGCCGCGCTGTGGGTTCGGCTGAAGGTGGACGCGCCACCCGGGGCTCAGCGCCTTGCCTTGCGCGTTTTCCCGGCTCAATTGGAGGAGGTGCGGCTGTTCTCACCGCAAAGGCCCGAGGAGTGGCTGCGGGTGATGGGGCGCACGACCTGGGTCACGGCCCAGCCCGGGCCTCATGTCTATTACCTGCGCATCAAGACCAGCGGACCCATGCTGCTGGAGCCTCGCATCCTCAGCGAAATACAGGCGCAGGAAGAGGACGTGATGCGGGGATTCTTCTCGGGGGCCGTGCTGGCTTGCTACCTGCCGCTGATGGTCTGGTTGCTGGTTTTGAGCGTGACGCAACGCCAGCACCTGCACCCGGTTTTTTTGCTTCACATCAGTATCGTTGTCGTTGCCTTTTTCGCCTGGTCAGGCTATCGCTCCGAGAACTTCAGTCCGGCGGTGACTTACGTCCTGGGCATGGTCAATATATTGACCGGGTTCTTGTGCGTCTGGCTGGTGCTCCAGCGTTTTGGTGCGCCGCGCTGGAGCCTGTACTTGTCGGTCTTTCTGGGCGCCTTGTACGTCCCCTTGCTTGGACTCTTTTTTGTGTTGGATCGACACTGGGTTCTTGAGAGCAGCATGGTGTTGGGCCTGGTTGCCAGCCTGATCTACCTGCCATTGACGGTGGCCGTTTTTTATCGCCAGAAGTCCAGTGCCTGGCCGATTGGCGTGATTTTGTTTTTGGCACTCGTCTTGGGCTTGCGTTGGTTCCTGACGGTGCACACCTATTTGCCCTCGGTTGATTCCCTGGCAGATCTGCTTTTTTTCAGAATCTTTTTTGCCCTGGGTCTGGTGTGCGCAACGCTTCTGATGATCGAGCGGGAGAAGCAGAGCCAGCTCCAGACCTCCCTGATGAATGAGGCCGTGACACGCCAGCGGGCCGAGTCCGAAACCCAGCGCCGCGAAACCCAGGAGCGGTTCATGGCCATGCTGATCCACGAGCTCAAAACCCCGTTGGCCATCATCCAGCTGGCTGCCAGCTCGCTGGGTCGCCGTCTGGCGCACGACAGTGGCGATGCCACCCGCATCAAGAACATCAATCGATCGGTGGATGATCTTAATGCGCTGGTGGAGCGGTGCGCCAGCGCCGACCAAATTGACCAGGGCGCCATGCACATGGACAAAGAGCCGCTGTGGTTAGAGAGCGTGGTGGCCGATGTGCTGCAAACGGTGGGCGCCAGCCGCGTGACTGTGGTGGGTCTGGCACAACACCAGGTGTTCTCAGATGCGCAATACCTGCGGCTGATCCTGCTCAACCTGCTGAGCAACGCGCTCAAATATTCCCCGCCCGACAGCCTGGTGACGGTTGAGTTTGAAACCGCAGGCGCTCAAGGCATTGCGGGTTTGACTTTGCGCGTGGCAAACGCGGTGGGTTCTGCGGGCGTGCCGGATGGTGGCCAGGTTTTTCATCGCTACTACCGGTCCGAAGGCGCACGGCGGCAGGTAGGGGCCGGTCTGGGCTTGTGGCTGGCTCAGGCGCTGGCGCAGCAGCTGGGCTCCGGGTTGCAGTTTCAGGCTGACCAGGCGCAAGTGGTTTTTAGTCTATTTCTGGAGTCGGCATGAGTTTGGATGGCACAAGAGTTCCCTCGGTGGTCGTGGTGGAAGACAACGAGACGCTGCGCGATGAATTGGTGTTGTACTTGTCCGAAGAAGGGTTTGCCGTGCGTGGCGTTGGAGGAGGTGGGCAAGAGCTAAACGAGGCCATCGAGGCCTTGCCGACAGACATTTTGATTCTGGATCTCAACTTGCCGGGGGAAGATGGCATCAGCATCACCCGGCGCATTCGCCGGTCTCTGCCCACCGTGGGCATCATCATGCTGACAGCCCGCTTGCGCAGCACGGACCGACTGGAAGGCTACGCCAGTGGCGCCGACGTTTACCTGACCAAACCCACCCGCCCCGAGGAGCTGGTAGCCGTCGTGCGAAATCTTTTTCCCGGCTGGGCGTGCGCGTCGACCCCGCTCCGTGGGAGATCGACATGGCCGGCTCCACGCTGTACTCGCCCAAAGGGCTGCAGATTGAACTCACAGCCAACGAGGCGCGGCTGCTGATGGCGCTCACGGTCAACGGGCAATTCCTGGACCATGCCGCCCTGTTATCGCGTTTTGGGGGTGAGGCACAGTCCGAAAAAATCAACAAAGCCCGTCTGGAGGTACTGATCAGCCGTCTGCGCACCAAGCTCGGGCCGCACATCAGCCATGGTTTTGACATCCGCGCAGTGCGTGGCCAGGGTTATCAGCTCGGCTTTGTGCTGGTGGTCAAGAATATGGCGGTCGGGAGATAGCAGCACCCGTTGCCAGGCGACCGGCGAAGCCGCGAGCCTTGACCTTTCGCAAGCCGTGAGCCGGGTGCCGTCGGCAGACTGTGCCCATGGCCAAGAAGGTACAGCCCCGGCGCTTTGACAACGTGGTGTTTGCCGGTGGCGGCAACCGCTGTTTTTGGCAGGCCGGGTTCTGGTCGGTGGCGGTGTCTGCACTGGATCTGGTGCCCTCCAGAGTGACGGCAGTCAGCGCCGGCTCGGCGATTGCCTGTGCGCTTTTTGGGGGAACCTTTGAGGCTGGCTTTGCCGATTACAAGCGGGCGGTAGCGGGTAACCCGCGCAATGTGTATCTGCGCAACCTGCTGCATTCAAAGCCTGTTTTTCCACATGGTCCCATGTACCGCAGAGCCATTTTGGGCAGTATTAATCCGGCTGCGCTTGCCCGGTTACACCAGGGGCCTGACATCCGGCTGCTGGTGTCTTGCCCGCCACCTTGGGCCTCTGCTCACATGGCCATGCTCCTGGGCTTGGTGGCGTGCGGGCTCATGAGCTGGGCCAAAGAGGCGGTGCATCCGCTGACCGGGGCGCGTGTGGGCTTCAAGCCCCTGTATGTGCCGGTTCGGGATTGCGCCACGCCCGAGGCGCTGGCTGACCTGATCATTGCCTCGTCGTGTGTGCCGCCGCTCACGCCACAGGCGCGGCGCAATGGCCTGCCTTTGCTGGACGGGGGCCTGGTGAGCAATGTGCCCATTGACGGCTTGTCTCCAACCCCCGGCGACACGCTGGTTTTACTGACCCGCCGATTTGCCGCCTTACCCGCCGTGCCAGGTCGCACCTATGTGCAACCCTCACAAGCCATAACTGTAGGGGCCTGGGATTACACCAATGACGCTGCGCTGCAATCGACCTTTGACCTGGGTCGCCGCGATGGCGAAGCTTTTGCCCGCACTTTGCATGGCGTTGTTGTTTAGCAGCCCCTTTTGGCATCCCCAAGGCACTTACACTTCCTGACCGCACGCGGGCTGCGGGTAGAGGCAGGGTCCATGAAACTGAAGATGTCGAAGAATTCGTTGTTTGCTATTTTGCTGCGCTCGCCGTGGTGGATCAGCATGCTAGTGGTGCTGGTGTTTGTACTGGCATCGGGCGCACTGCTGCCCAAGCAATACGTGGCGTTTGGGGTGATGGGGAGTTTTCCGTTCCTGGTGATCAGCGCGATTGCTCTATGGCGCCAACTTAAAGCGCCCAACCCGGCGCGTGTGGCTGAGGCCCTGGAGCGCGCGGGCGCCATGGCCTGGCGTGACTTTGCCAGCGCACTGGAGCAGGCCTTTATTCAACAAGGCTACACAGTGACCCGGCTGAACAGCCCGGCGGCTGACTTCAGCCTGAGCAAGGCGGGCCGGGTGACGCTGGTGAGCTGCAAGCGCTGGAAGGCGGCCACCCACGGTGTGGAGTCCCTGCGCGAACTGGTTGCCGCCAAAGACGCACGCCAGGCAGACCAATGCACCTACATCAGCCTGGGCGCTGTGAGCGACAACGCCCGGCGCTTTGCAGTAGAGCAGGGCGTGAGCCTGGTATCCGGTGACGAGCTGGGCGTGCTAATTTTGGGTGAAAACAAGCGCTAGCCGGTACCTTGTAGAGGTTTTTTGGTTTTTTTAAATAGCAAATGAGTTGCTGATGTTTTTTTCAAAAACTTTGCTGCGCTCCCTCTTGGGCTGGGCTCTCTTTTGCCTTTGCGCCATGGCTACTGCCACTGAGCGGCCCCGCATCGGCCTGGTGCTCGGTGGTGGTGGAGCCCGGGGTGCGGCCCACATTGGCGTGCTGGAGGAGCTGGAGCGCCTGCGCATTCCGGTGGACTGCGTGGCGGGCACCAGCATGGGGGCGCTGGTGGCCGGGGCCTGGGCGGCTGGGTTGAGCCCGGCCGCCTTGCGCGCCGAGATGGGCCGCGCCGACTGGAATGACCTGTTTGAAGACAACCCGGGCTATGTCGATGTGAACTATCGCAGCAAGCGAATATCCCAGCGCTTCCTGCCAGGCAGCGAGGCTGGCCTTACTGCGGCAGGCGTCATGGCCACACCCGGTGTGGTGTCGGGGCAAAAGATCAAGTTATTTTTCAATCAACTCGTTCGCGCCGACGCGGGCGAGCGCTTGCTGGAGCAGCTGGCGCTGCCGCTGTCCATCATTGCCACCGACATTGGCAACGGTGAGCGTGTGGCGTTCCGTGGGGGAAGTCTGACGCTGGCCATGCGCGCCAGCATGTCGGTGCCGGGCCTGATGGCGCCGCTGGACTACGGCGGGCGAAAGCTGGTGGACGGCGGCCTGGTCGACAACTTGCCCGTGCGGGAAGTGCGCGAGCGGTGCGGTGCCCAAGTCATCATCGCCGTCAATGTAGGTTCGCCCTTGCTCAAAGCCAGTGACATCAGTGGCTTGCTGAGTATCTCGGCACAAATGGTGTCCATTCTCACCGAGCAAAACGTGACCCAGTCGCTGGCGCTGCTCACGCCGGATGACATCTACATCAAGCCCGACTTGCAAGGCCTGTCGTCGGTGGACTTTGACCGCAGCGGCGAGGCGGCCGATCGGGGGCGTGTGGCCGCGCAGGCCGCCACTGCCTTGCAAGCCCTGTCGGTCGATGCAGCCACTTACGAAGCCTGGCGTCTGCGCAGCATGCCACCCAACGTGACGGCGGCCAGGGTTGACGCCATCGACATTGTGGGTTTGCGCAACGTGAACGCCCAGACCGTGGCGCGCTATGTGGAGCAAAAGCTGGGCGAGCCCCTGAATGTCACCCGGCTCAACCGCGATTTGCTGCGCGCCTATGGGGATGGCTACTACGAGCGGGTGGACTACACCCTGACCCGCGAGCAAGACCGCAATGTGCTGCGGATCATGCCGGTTGAGAAATTCTGGGGGCCTGACTATTTGCGCCTTGGCGTGAATCTCAACTCGACCCTGACCGGGCGCTCCACGTTCAGCCTGCGGGCTGCCTATCAAAAAACCTGGCTGAATTCGCTGGGCGGTGAGCTGCTGCTCACGAGCGAATTGGGCACCAACACCGGGGTGGGGGCCGAGTTTTATCAGCCCCTGGATTCAGCACAACGCTATTTTGTGGATGCGGTCGCCACCGCGCGCCAGGAAAGCCTGGCGCTGTACAACAACGATCTGCGGATTTCTGATTACCGCAGCAACCTGGTCCGGCTGGATGTCTCGGCGGGTGTCAACCTCGGTCTGGCCGGGCAGCTGCGCCTGGGCTGGCGCGAGGAACGCCAAAAGGTCAAGATTGAAACGGGACTTCCCCTGCTGCCCGTGGACACCTTGCGCATCAGCGGCGCGCTGCTCTCGCTGGAGCTGGATCAAAAGAACAAGCTTTTTATTGCCACCCAGGGGTGGTCAGCCAGGGCCACCTGGTTTGAGTCCGCCAACCGTGA
Source organism: Rhodoferax sp. OV413 (assembly GCA_943371745.1). Taxonomy (GTDB): domain Bacteria; phylum Pseudomonadota; class Gammaproteobacteria; order Burkholderiales; family Burkholderiaceae_C; genus Rhodoferax. The sequence goes on along the minus strand of CALRWE010000011.1, from coordinate 29,110 downwards.
TTACAGCCGCATGACCGTGGCACTGGATGGCAGCTATCCGTTGGCAGACTGGGTGTTGGGTGCGCGTACGACTTACGCTGGATCGGTTCGGGGCGATTTGCCTTTGCAGGAGGTGGCCCGTTTGGGTGGTTTTTTGAACCTGTCCGGTTTTGCCAACGATCAGCTCTCTGGCGACAAGGTGAGTTACGGGCACATTCGTGCCGAGCGACTTTTTGGACGCATGCCCCTGGGCCTGCGGGGCGACCTGCGGCTGGGTGTGGCGCTGGAGGCCGGCCGGGTAGGGACTCCGCTGTCAGAGCCCAAACGTGTTGGTGTGTTGAATTCGGGGCTGATTTACGTTCGGGGCGAGACCCCGTTTGGCCCGGCGTATTTTGGGGTCGGTCGCTCCAGCAGCGGGCCGGTCAACGCCTATCTTTTTATCGGCACGCCGTGAACGCAGGGGGCATGCAGCACGGCGTTTCTTGCAGTCCGTCCCGCCCAGCGGCAGTCGGTCGCATGGGGCTGGCCTCCGGTGGGTGCTTCATGTAGGCTTGTGTTCTCAAGACTGGCTGAACCAATCCGGGTTGCAGCGGTCCAACAGCTTTTGAAGGAGTCCGACATGACACTCGCAGAACAACTCACCCAACTTGAACAAATGCGCGCGCGCGGCAGTTTGACCGAGACCGAGTTTGCGCAGGCCAAGGCGCGGCTGCTTCAGCCTTCGCCCGATGCGCCTTTGTCCAAAATATCGGCGCTCAACGGCCTGCGCCGTTCCCGTAGCGATGCCTGGCTGGGCGGCGTCTGTGGCGGGCTGGCCGTTTTCAGCGGCATGGATGCCTGGTTGTGGCGCCTGGTTTTCACCCTGCTGCTGCTGCTGGGCGGAACCGGACTGCTGGTTTACCTGCTGATGTGGATTTTGGTGCCACGGGAAGACGACATTCGTCACCTACCCGTGTCAACGCCTCACTGAGCTTCGGGCTCGGGCTGGGTGGCGGGCGTCTGGCGCTTGCCGTCCAGCGCCTGCAGGTCGGCATGGGCCGCGCGGTCCAGACCATACATCTCTGCAAATTCTGCCAGCGTCTTGCCGCTGGCATCAAACGCTCGCAGTAACGCCTCTTGGCGCGCCAGCTTCTGGTCCACTTCGGCCAGGGCATCTTCCAGCAGGGCGTTGGCGTCCAGATCGTTGTTTTGTACCCGCGCCATGTAATCCTGGCGGCTCAGGCCTGAGGCCTCGAAGGCTGCAAGCAGTTGGGCCCTGAGTTTGGGGCGCAAATCTTCCCGGGACCGCATCTGGCGGCGGCGGAACAATTCCAGGATGCTCAGGTACACGTGTTCGGGAGACACGCTGTCCACAGCGGCGCCTTGCAGGTCATAACGGCCCATGCCGGCGGCCACACTTTGCAGGTAGCGCGTGGAGCGAGTGTGTTGGCCCAAGGCAGCCTTGAGGGTGTCTCGCTTGAATTCCTCGGGGTGAGCGGCCAGCAGTTCCTGGTAAATGCCCAGCTTGAGAGGCCGGAACTCGGCACCAAACAGGTGGGGGTACAGCTCAAACAACTTTTCCAGCACCGGCAAGACGGCTTGCATGTGGTGTTGCTTCTTGGCTGGCTTGGGGGTGGACGCAGGTGCAGGCGTCGGGTCAGCAGCAGCAGCAACGGCAGCAGCTGCAGTGTCGGCCAGGACAGTGGCTGGAGCGGACTCGGTTACAGGGATGGGCGCGTCGGGTGTGGTGTCGGTCATGGGATTAAACGTGAAGTCAACCCGCGATTGTCAACCATATGACGCGCCCTGGAAACCGGGTGCGGTCAGTCTCTGTCGCTGTTTGTTACGCCGACTCCCAAATCACCTTCTGGTTCGAGGATTCCCAGCGCTCGTAATGCCTTGCGTACGCGTCTTCAATGCGGTTGCGCTTGACCTTGAAGGTGGGGGTGATCAGGTCGTTGTCCACGGTCCAGGCGGTGGTGACCACCACCAGACACTTGAGTTGCTCATGGGGATCGAGCGTTTGGTTGATGGTTTTGAGGTGCTCGCCAAGGGAACTTTGCAACTCGGTGCGGGCCGTTGGATCGGTGATGCGGGACACAGCCTCGGCGTTGATCATCACAATGCCCAGCGGCTGGCCCAGGTTGGCACCGGTGACCACGCAGGCCTCGATTGATTCGTGCATGACCAGTTTGTCTTCAATGGGCGCAGGGGCCACATATTTGCCCTTGCTGGTTTTGAACAGGTCTTTGACACGCCCGGTGATGCGCAGGTTGCCCTGGGCGTCAAGGGTACCTTTGTCGCCGGTGCGCAGCCATCCATCGGCGGTGAAGACCTCGCGGGTCTGCTCGGGCTCTTTGTAGTAGCCCAGCATCAGCGCCGGGCTGCGCATCTGGATTTCGCCAGTTTGCGGGTCGATACGGTCCTCCACGCCGGGGTAGGCGGGGCCCACCGTGCCTTCCTGGTTCTGGCCGGGCAGCGTGAGGTGCGACAAAGCGAGGTTTTCAGTCATGCCATAGCCCTCATTGACCGGGATGCCGAGCTTGCGGTACCACTGCAGCAGGGCCACCGGCATGGGCGCTGCGCCGCCAGCGGCAAACTTGCATTGGTCCAGGCCCAGTGCCTTTTGGATCTTGCGGCGCACCAAGCCGCCAATGAGCGGGATCGAGAGCAGGCGGTTGAGCTTGGTCGGGGGCATCTTGTGGTGAATCCCCTGCTGAAACTTGACCCACAAGCGCGGCACCGAGAAAAAGATGGTGGGGCGGGCCCGCTGCAAATCGGCCGCAAAGGTGTCCAGCGACTCTGCAAAATACACATGCATGCCGGTGCGCAGCCAGCCGTGCTCCACCAGCACACGCTCCACCACGTGGGCCAGTGGCAGGTAAGACAGCATACGGTCGTCCGCACCCATGGGAATGCGCTTGATGCCTTGCTCCAGTGCCCATGCAAAATTGCCAAAACTGTGCATCACCCCCTTCGGCTTGCCGGTGGTGCCGGAGGTATAGATGAGCGTGGCCAGCTCGTCGGCCGGGCGCATGACTTCGCCCTGCATGGGGGGCGTTTTGGCGCAAAGCGCATCCCAGCCTGGGTAGTTTTTGATCGCATCGGGGGGCGACAACGCGTAGCTGATGCAGGGCAGGCCGGCGGGCACGCCGGGTTTCATGCCTTCCCAGCCATCCAGCTTGCCAATGAAGCAGGCGCGGGCCTCGCTGTGGGTGAGAATCTGGTTGACCGTGTCGTGCGCCAGCGTGGGGTACAGCGGCACCGAGACATAGCCCGCCATCCAGATGGCCAGGTCGCTCATCAGCCACCAGGCGCAGTTTTTGGACAGGATGGCCACTTTGGAGCCCGGCTCCCAACCTTGGGCCTTGAGGTGGGCCGCCATGCGGCGTGTCTGGTCAGCGACCTCGGCCCAGGTGAAGTCACGGGAGGTGCCGTCACACATGGGCTGGGTCAGCGCGATGCGGGCGGGTGCCGTTTTTTCAAAGTGGTACAGGCGTTGCAGGGCGAGCATGTCGGGGGACACAGTGGTCATGGTGTTTTCTCCTGATTTTGTTGGCGGGCAATCGTGCCGACCACACGGAAATCAGTATAAAAAGATCGAGCCACAAGATGGCGGGTAGAGACTCTAGATTACCTAGGGCCCGCAGGGGGTTGACCTGGCCACCAATGCCCTGCACAGCTCAGAGGCGTAAATTTATGAGAAAAAATCCGCTACCCGGCGTATCTATTGATTTTTACTATCCAAATTAATAGCGGTAAAGCCGTTGTCCGAGCTATTGTTTGGCGCCCAGGGCCAGTGCCGCCGCTTTTGAGGCCGCCAGCGCGGGGGTGTCGGTCGCGCTTTGAGTGGGCCAGCCCGACAAATGCTGCTCGGTGACGGCGCACAGGGCAGTGATCCAGGCAGGGTCGTCGTTGAGGCAGGGACTGTAATGAAACTCTTTGCCCCCGGCATGCAAGAACGCCTCCCGCGCCTCCAGGTTGATTTCTTCCAGCGTCTCCAGGCAATCACTGGTGAAGCCGGGGCACACCACGTCCACCCGCTTGACGCCGGCCTGGCCCAGGGCAATCAGGCTGGGCTCGGTGTAGGGCTCCAGCCATTTGGCGCGGCCCAGACGGGACTGAAACGTGACCTTGAACTGGTCCTTGGCCAGTCCCAGTTTTTCGGACAAGAGGCGCGCGGTTTTGTAGCATTCGCAGTGGTAGGGGTCGCCCAGGTGCAGCGTGCGCTCGGGCACGCCATGAAAACTCATCACCAGCAGGTCCGGGCGGCCATGGGCAGCCCAGTGTTGCTGGATGTTGCCTGCCAGGGCGATGATGTAGCCGGCGTCATCGTGGTAATGGTTGACAAAGCGCAGTTCGGGAATGGCGCGCACCTTTTCTGCCCAGTGGTACACCGCGTCAAACAGGCTGGCCGTGGTGGTGGCCGAGTACTGCGGGTAGGCCGGCATGATCAGCACGCGGGTGGTGCCGGCGGCTTTGAGGGCATCTAGCTGCGAGGCAATGGAGGTGCTGCCATAGCGCATGGCGTAGCGCACCTGCACATCGTGCCCGCCCTGCGCCAGCCAGCCTTGCAGCAGCCTGGCCTGCTTTTCGGTCCAGATTTTCAGTGGCGAGCCCTCGGGCGTCCAGACACTGGCGTACTTGGCGGCCGATTTGGCCGGCCGAAAGCGCAGGATGATGCCGTGCAGAATCAGCATCCAGATCAGCCGGGGGATCTCGACGACGCGTGCGTCGCTCAAAAATTCGGCCAGATACCGGCGCACATCGGAGGCGGTGGGCGCATCAGGGGTGCCGAGGTTGCAAAACAGCACAGCGGTGCGGGGTGTTTGCCCGTGTTGAAACGGGGGCTCTGGGGCGAAGGGGGACTTGAGTAAGGTCATGCGGTATTCTCTCCCACCTATGCTGGATATTTCAAAAATCAGGGCAATTAGCCTGGACCTGGACGATACCTTGTGGCCTATCTGGCCCATCATCGGGCGAGCCGAAAAAGCGCTGGCCACTTGGCTGACCCTGGAAGCCCCGGGTGCGGCTGCCGTGTTTGGTGACCCGCAGGCCCGCCTGAAGGTGCGTCAGCATGTGGAGCTGACCCAGCCCCACATCAGCCACGACATGAGTGCCCTGCGGCGGGAGTCCATTCGCCACGCCTTGCAGCAGGCGGGTGAAAACACCAGCCTGGCCGAACCCGCCTTTGAGGTCTTTTTTGCCGAGCGCATGCGGGTGGACCTGTATGACGATGTGCTGCCGGCGCTCAGCTTTTTTGCGGCGCGCTGGCCAGTGGTGGCGCTCTCCAACGGCAACGCCGATGTGGTGCGGGTCGGCCTGGGTGATTATTTTGCGGGGGGCTTGAGTGCCTCAGGTTTTGGCGTGGGCAAGCCCGATGCACGCATTTTTCATGCGGCGGCCAGCAGCGTGGGCGTGGCCGCCGACGAGGTATTGCATATTGGAGACGATGCCGCGCTGGACGTGATCGGTGGCCTGAACGCCGGCATGCAGACCGTGTGGCTCAACCGGGAGCAACACGACTGGACGCATGAGGCCCAGCCGCATCTGACCGTCTCCACGCTGACCCATTTGTGCGACCTGCTGCAGGCCGTACCGCCACGAGCCTGAACCGCGCGGCCCGGCGCCTGTGCGCTCAGGTGCGCACCGGTTGCCCGTCGGTCGACAAGGCATAGGGCACATGGTGGGGCATCACCAGCACACCTTGCGCGTTCGGGATAGCCTCAATCTGAATGACGGGTGCCGCACCGACCACGCCGCCAAAGATGGTGGCAAACGCCGCATCTGCCGCGTCGCGCCCAGTGCCAAACCGCACAAAGCCCATAGGGATCGCTACACCCGAGGGGTCGAACAAGTACCAGCGGTCGCCCACATACACCTCTACGTAGGCATGAAAGTCGGTGGGCCCCAGGATGGGATCTGCGCCAAAGTCAATGCCGGTGGCAAAGCGGGCCGGGATGTTGACCGCACGGCACAATGAAATCATCAGGTGGGCAAAGTCCCGGCACACGCCCACTTCTTCCACCAGCGTGTCTACCGCCGAGGTGATGCCGGTGGTGGTGTTGGACTGGAAGGTGACCCGGTTCAGCACCCAGTCCCGAATGGCCTGCACCCGGGCATAACCTTGCCACAGGTGGCCGAATTCCTTGAAGGCCAGGCGCAATAACCGGTCGGACTGGCAGTACCGGCTGGGGTAGATGTAGGGCAAGACCGAGCCGGGGAGGTTGGCCACAGGCACCTCTTGCAGTTGGTCTGGCTGGGCGGTGTAATGGTTGAGATCAACCGTGGCGTCGTAACGCACGCTTAAACATCCGCCCGGGGCTTTGAGTCTCAGAAAGCGGGTGTGGGTGACCGGGTCGGTATAAAGGTTGGGCTGCAGGGGCTGGCTCAAGGTGAGCGCCTCGGTCACCACGGTCTGGTGCGGGGTTTGGGCGGCGTGGATGCTGAAGATGAAATCACACCCGGGTTGGGTAATCTCGTAGTTCAACTCAATCGAGAATTTCAGTCTGACCATGGGATTCTTTCGGTGGATGGGGCGTCAGGGGGCATGCACGCATGAAGCGTGCCGCGAAGTCGCTGGAGACCCTCATCCGTGAAAGGCCCAGAAGGCCGATATTGACCTACTTGGGTGGCATGAGCGTCAACCGGCTGCGCGTGTGGGCTTTCACGTCCTCCTCACTCAAGTGCTGGGCCACGTAGCCACCTTTGATGAAGGTGCCGGCCTGATCCCGATAGTGGCGATCAAACAGCACGCCACTTTGGCCAACCGGGTTGATGCCCACCGCCTTGGTGGGCGCTGCGAAATCAATGATGCGGCGTGCCGAGGGGCCGTAGGCTACGGCCCAGGGGGCGGGGCCAATGCTGCCGGAGAGGTTATTGGGCACCTCGCGTCCGCCCGGCGCGTCGAACGGGCCGATGTTGAAGAGCAGGTTCAGCGGCTTTTGCGCGGCCAACGGGTGGCCATGGGTCAGGGTGTGGGCTTTGCCCCAGGCCCAGGAGGTGGGGTTGCTGCCCAGGGTGGTTTGCAGGTGCGCCAGGGTGGCGCGCCAGATGACCTTCAGGGTGTCGGCGCGGGTCTCGACGGCGGGCGTGTCTTTGTTGTCCCACCAGGGCGATGTGTCGTCAGCGGCCAGCAAGGGCAGGGCGCTGTCCAGCGCCCGGGTGCCCAGCAGGTTCTTGAACTGCACGGCGCCCATCTCGTCTGCCATGGCGCCACGGGCCAGCTCGTACGCCAACTGGCTGAACACGGTGGCCGTGATGCTGTTGGCCCCAAAACTGCCGTCCCAGTTGGCCAGGCTCTCCAGCATGGCGCGCTCGGCGGGTTCGGTCATGATCTGGTTCAGGACTGGAATCAGGGGCGCCAACAGGCGTGGACCGTAGCCGGTTTGCACATCAAGTTGCAGGGTTTGGCTGGCGGCTATGTCCCACCGGGTTGCATCATCTCGCAGGCGTTCATCCAGACGCTGACCCCGGTCGGCCAGGTTGTAGTAACCGGGCACGGGTACCCCGCTGTTGGGCTTGGGCTGGTGGTTGGCCGAGACGATGTAGCCGCGCCGCGGATTTTCCTCTTGGGGGTTGTCGCTGTAGCGGTAAAAGCCCCGCTGGTCCGCTTCGCCCGTGCTGCCGTCCAGGATAAAGCTGGGGTTCACGTTCTCGGGCCGAATGGGCAGCTTGGCCGCCGCCCACCAGCCAATGTCACCCGCTGCGCTGCCCCACACGATATTGAGCCCCGGCGCATGGATTTTGCTGGCAGCAGCGCGAGCCTTGAGCAGGGTGTCGGCCCGGTTGAGTTCGTAAAAGGCGTCCAGGATCGGGTTTTCGGTTTCCAGGAACGCCCACCACATGGCCACCGGTGTGGTGCCCAGGCTGTCCTTGAACGCGTCAGTGATGATCGGTCCGTGTGGGGAGCGCCGCAGCGTGAGCGTGACAGGCTCTTCGCCCTTGACCATGATTTTCTCGGTGCGGCTTTGCAGCTCGACCCACTGCCCCTTGTGCCAGACCTGGTTGGCGTTGGCGGGGTTGACCTTCTCGGCGATCAAGTCCAAGTCGTCGTTCTGGAACATGGTCAGGGTCCAGCCAAACTGCGTGTTGTGCCCCAGCAAGGCGGTGGGGTTGAGTGCCTGGTGGTGGCCGTACAACTCAAAGCCTGGTGCCGACAGGTGGGCCTCGTACCACACCGAGGGGGCTGAGAAGCCAATGTGCGGGTCTCCTGCGAGCATGGGTTTTCCGCTGGCAGTGCGACTGCCGGCAATGGCCCAGGCGTTGCTGCCTTCAAACTGCGGCAAGCCCGCCAGGGCAAGCGCCTCGGCGCTGACACGGGCCAGCTTGTCCAGCTGTTGCCAATCCCCCGCGCCCAGGGTCAAGCGGCTGGCGCCTGGTTTGATAACGCCTTCGGCGTGCCACTCCAGGTCGAACGCCCGCAGGTAGTCCGGCCCGAGCTTGTCGCGCACATGGGTCAGCGCGGGTTCGGTTTTGAGGGCTGCGGCAAAGCTGTAAGCAAGGTAACCCGACACGGCCAGCGTATCCTGCGGTGTAAAGGGGCGCTTGGAAATCTTCAGCAAGTCAAACTCGACCGGTGCCGGGCTGTTGGCCTGGTACTGGTTGATGCCGTCCAGGTAGGCTAGCAAGATCTTGAAGGATGGGCTGTTTTTGTCCATCCTGGCCACGGTGTTGCGGGCATGCGCGCGAATGCCCAGCGTGCGAAACAGCCGGTCTACCTCCACCAGCTTGGGTCCCAGGATCTCGGCCAGCTCCCCCTGGGCCAGGCGGCGCACCATTTCCATCTGGAAAAGCCGGTCCTGGGCATGCACATACCCCAAGGCCCGGTACAGGTCGATCTCGTTGTCTGCCTGGATATGGGGCACGCCACGCTCGTCATAGCGCACGCTAACCCGGTCACTCAGACCCGTAAGGGTTTGCGTGCCCGAGCGCTTGACCTGCTTGGGGTAGAGGTACCAGATCGCCCCCGCTGCGGCAACAGCCACCAGCAAGGCCAGCACAAAGGCAGAGATCTTCAGGGCACGTTTCATAGGGCTTTTTCCTTGGGTCATGTCGTAGTGTGGCGGTCATTGTCTGTGCCGTGAAGGGCTCCGGCGACCGAGGCCATGGCGCTGCGCACAGCGCCTTCGAGAGTTGCCGGATAGGGCCCGTCCACATAGTCGCCGCAGACCCACAGGCCCGCTGTAATCCGGCGAGCCGGGCGCTGCAGCCCGGGAGTGCAGGCAAAGGTGGCGCGTTTTTCCACCACGGTTTGCACGGCTTGCAATTGCAGGCCGAGCTGCCTGCGCGCCTGTTGGAGGACTCCGGCCTGCAATTCGTCCCGGGTACCCTGGCTGGCGCTCACCACAAAGGCTATCAGCCCTGCCGGGCCACCGAGTTGTCCCCGGTCAAAGACAAATTGCGCCGGCGCAAGGGGCTGACCCGCGTGGGCGGCTTGCGCCCGCAGGGTGAGCATGGGCTCGGGCAGACGAGCCCCCTCGCCCCAGGCATAGACCGTGGTAATGGCTTCAAACTGCAGGGCGCGGGCTCGTTCGGCCCACTGGCCCATTTCAGATGCCGCCAGGGCACTGGCGGGGCCGGCCGCCTGGTCCAGCAGCCGTACGGCATCAGGGGCGGAGGTGGCCAAAATCACCGCGTCAAACATCTCGCCCTGCACGTGCCAGCGCCGGCCCTGTCGCAGGATGGAGGTGATGCGCTCGCCCAGGCGCACACCAGAGCCCCGAGGCGCGAGCCACTGCGCAGTGGCAACTGGAAACAGGGCGCCCAGGTCCACCCGGGGAAGCAGCAGGCGGGAGCCGCCCTGTACGTCAAACAAGGCATCTTTGAGCACCCGCAGAAACACCTGGGCGCTGGCCCGCTCGGCGGGGGTGTTCAGCGCTGAGACACACAGCGGTTCAATCAATTCGGCCATCACGCGCGGGCTGAGGCCGGCGCACAAAGAAGCTACTGACAGTTGTGCGTCAGACTGAAACCCACCGAGTTGCCAGCCCGTGGCCACGCGCAGCAACGACCATTTGTCGTGCCAGCTCCAGCCCTGAGCGCCCACAATGCCGGCCAGTGCGTCCAGCGGCGTGGGCCAGGCCGGGAACCGCAGGCCCAGGCCATCGGGGAACACCAGGCGCATGGGTTGACTCCGTAGCGCGGTCTGGGGCTGCACGCCCACCAGGCGCATGAGTCGCAGGGTTTCAGTGTAGGCGCCAATCAGGATGTGCTGGCCGTTGTCCAGCACCACCGGTGTGCCGTCAGGTAACTGAGCGTTCAAGGCTCTGGCCCTTCCACCCATTGACCTTGAACCTTCAAAAACCATAGCGCTATGGCCCGCCAGCGTGGCTTCTGCCGCTGCCGCCATTCCGGCCCAGCCGGCGCCAATGATTGCGATTTTCATGGGCGGGCCAGTGGCTAGAGTCGCCCCAGCGCCTGTACCTTCCACGCCAGCCAGAACTTGCGCAAAGGAGTGAGGCTGACGCGCTGGTGCAGCACCTGGAAGTTGTCGCGCTCAATCTCGCTCAGCAGGGCGCGGTAGATGCTGGCCATCATCAGGCCTGGCTTTTGCGCCCGGCGATCTGCGTCAGGCAGCAGGGCGATCGCTTCGTCGTACAGGTTTTGCGCGCGTTGGGCCTGGAATTTCATGAGCGCGGTGAAGCGATCTGAATACGTGCGTTTGAGGATTTCATGCGCCTTGACATCAAATCGCTGCAAGTCGTCGACTGGCAGGTAGATGCGCCCGCGCAACGCGTCTTCACCCACGTCACGCAAAATATTGGTGAGTTGCAGCGCCTGCCCCAGTTTGTGGGCATAAGCCGTGGTCTGGGTTTGGGTTTGTCCAAAGATGTTGGCTGCCACCTCACCCACAATGCCGGCCACCAAGTGGCAGTAGCGCTGCAGGCCGGGGTAATCCAGGTAACGGGTTTGGGCCAGGTCCATCTGACAGCCCTCAATGACCGCCAGCAGGTGGCGTGGCTCGATCTGATAGTCGGCCGCCAGTGGCATCAGTGCCTGCATCACCGGGTGGCTGGGGCGGCCCGCAAACGCGTTGGCCACTTCGGTCTGCCACCAGCCCAGTTTGGTGGCGGCGACACCGGGGTCTACCATGTCGTCCACCACGTCATCTACCTCACGGCAAAAGGCATAAAACGCGGTGATGGCCGCGCGCCGGGGCTTGGGCAAAAACAAAAAGGCGTAGTAAAAGCTGCTGCCCGAGGCGGCGGCTTTTTGCTGGACATAGTCTTGGGGGCTCATTCTTATATTGTTACATCCACAGGGCGCGCCACAGCATCACAGGGAAATCCCGCGCAGTGAGCTTGGGGCGGGTGTGCAGGGTCGCAAATTCCAGCGCTTCAATCTTGTCCAGAATGCGCAGCCCACCTTGCACCACCAGGCGCAGCTCCCAGCCCGCGCGTCCCGGGACCTGGTGAACCAAGAGGACACCTTGCAGCATGCGGGCGCGGGCCGATTGCACATAAAACGCAATCAATTTGGTGATGGCCGAACTTTGTCGGCAAGCCTGCACGTCCGCCTGCAAGACGCCAAACCGCTCGCAGTCTTCCTGGGTGAAGTAGTAGCGGCCCCGGGGGATGTCCACGCTGGGGTCTTGCCAGAAGTTGATGAGTTGCAAGGCGGTGCAAATGTCGTCGCTCAAAGCCAGCGCATGGGCGTCGGTCACACCGTAGAGGTGCAGCAGCAATCGACCCACCGGGTTGGCGGAACGGCGGCAGTAGTCGATCAGTTCTGCCGGGTTGGCATAGCCTGCCGCATCCCGGCTTTTCTCAACGTCCTGCACAAAGGCATCCAGCAGGTCGTGCAGGGCTTTTACTGGCAGCTGGTGAGCCTGAATGGCCCTTTGCAGCGGCTCAAAGATGGGTGCCCAGCGCGGGCTCCAGGCGGCTGCCGGAGCACAGGCCGCTGTCAAGTCCTGGCGGTAGGAGGCCAGGTCTTGAAGCCTCCGGCCCGGGGTGTCGGTGCCTTCGTCGGCGATGTCGTCCGCTGTGCGGGCAAAGTGATAGATGGCTGCAATCGGCGCACGCAAACGGGCCGGGCACAAAAAAGAGGCCACGGGGAAGTTTTCATAGTGCCCGATGGGCGTGGGTGCAGGTGGGTGCATGGTGGCCTGATTTTGCCTTTGTCCCGCTGGGTGCTCCGGGATGCGCCCGCCTTGTTGACAAAATCAAGCGATTATCCTAAATTACTAACCATTCGGTCATTAAAATGACGCGAGCCAATTTTTCATTTCAACCCACCTCTCACCATGTCCATCAAGTCAATTCAAGCGGGAGCGGTGCTGCTCGCATCAGTCTGCCTGTTGGCCGCCTGCTCCAAGCCCCAGCCTGCGCAGGAGCCAGTTCGGGCGGTGCGCATCGTGACCGTTGGCCTGAACCCCATGGGCGCCAACACGGAATTTGCGGGCGAGGTCCGGGCCCGCGTGGAGTCCCGGCTGGCCTTCAGGGTGGGTGGCAAGCTGGTGCAGCGCCAGGCGGAGCCTGGTCAGCGTGTTAAAGCCGGGCAGGTGCTGGCCCAACTGGACCCGCAAGACTACAAATTGGCTGCCGAGGCCGGGCGTGCGCAGGTGGCCGCCGCACGGACCAGTCGTGATTTGGCAGCGGCGGATTTCAAGCGCTTCAAAGAACTGCGAGACCAAAACTTCATCAGTGGCGCCGAGCTGGAGCGGCGCGATGCGACCCTCAAGGCAGCTCAGGCCCAACTGGAGCAGACCCAGGCGCAGTTGTCCGGTCAAGGCAATCAGGCGTCGTATACGACTCTGGTAGCCGATGTGTCGGGCGTTGTGACTGCGGTGGATGCGGAGGTGGGCCAAGTGGTGGCCGCAGGTGCGCCGGTGGTGCGCATGGCACAGGATGGCGCACGCGACGTGGTGTTTTCGGTGCCCGAAGACCGGGTGGGTTTGCTAAAGCTGGGGGCCGGTGTGGATGTGCGGGCCTGGACAAGCACTGCCGTGCTCAAAGGAGTGGTGCGTGAGGTGGCCGTCAGCGCCGACCCGGTGACCCGTACTTTCCAGGTCAAGGTGGCTCTTCCTGCCAAAGAGAGCCTGGCGTTGGGCAGCACCGTCACGGTGATTCCGCAGGTGCCCGAGAGCGCCAGCCCGCAGGTCATCAAATTGCCGACCAGCGCCCTGCGCCAGGATGGCAATGCCACGGCCGTCTGGGTGCTCGATGCGGCCAGCATGACGGTGAAACTGCAAAAAATCCAGATCGCTACCGCCGATGGCAATGACGTGGTGGTGGCCTCGGGCCTGCAGCCTGGCATGCAGGTGGTGTCGGCGGGGGTGCATGTGCTGTCACCTGGCCAAAAAGTGACGATTTATAAAGAAAATAGGGCTCCAGTCATCGTAAATAAAGGGGTTGAAGCTATCAAATCAGATGTGACTGACGTTGCGCCCGCTCCTGCCGCGCCCGTGCCTGCCGATGCCGCCAGCGCAAAGTGAGGCAGCCATGAAGCAAGAACAACCAAAAGCGGGCTTCAACCTGTCCCGCTGGGCCCTGGAACATGCGGCCTTTACCCGCTACCTGCTGATTGTGCTGCTGCTGTTGGGTGGGGTGTCCTACTTTCAGCTCGGGCAGGACGAAGACCCGCCATTCACCTTCCGGTTGATGGTGGTGCGCACTTTCTGGCCCGGCGCCACGGCGCAGCAGATGGCGGAACAGGTCGCTGACAAAATCGAGCGCACTTTGCAGGAGGTACCCGCAGCAGACAAGATTCGCAGTTACTCCAAGCCTGGTGAGTCCACCATTTTGTTTCAGGTGAAGGACTCGACCCGGTCGGCCCAGGTGCCCGAGATCTGGTACGCGGTGCGAAAGCGCATCGGGGACATGCGCCAGACCTTGCCCAGCGGTGTGCAGGGTCCGTTTTTCAATGACGAGTTTGGTGATGTGTACGGCGTGATCTACGCGCTGGAAGCGGCTGGGTTCTCGGACGCCGAACTCAAGGTGTTTGCCAACGACGTGCGACAAAAGCTGCTGCGTGTGGCGGATGTCAGCAAAGTGGAGCTCTTTGGGGTCCAGGAAGAAAAACTCTTTATCGAACTCTCACAAAGGCGCCTGTCGCAATTGGGCCTGGACATGAACCAGGTGCTGGCCCAACTGGGTCAGCAAAACGCCGTGGAAAGTGCTGGCACCCTGCAAACCCCGCTTGACGTGGTCCAGGTGCGCGTGGGTGGGCAGTTCGAGGCGGTCGAACAGCTCTCCGCCATGCCGATCCGGGGGAGTTCCGGCAACCAGTTGCGCCTGGGCGACATTGCCGTGATCAAGCGGGGTTACATGGACCCGCCCTCTGTGAAGGTGCGTCATCAGGGCAAGCAGGTGATCGCGCTGGGGGTGTCCATGGCCAAAGGGGGCGACATCATTGTGCTGGGGCATGCGCTCAAGGCGGCCACCGGAAAGATTGGCGCAGAGCTGCCGGTGGGTATCCGGTTGGTCAATGTGCAAGACCAGCCCCAAGCCGTGGCCAAGTCGGTCAATGAGTTCGTTGCTGTGCTGATCGAAGCCATCGTGATTGTGTTGGCCGTCAGCGTGATCAGCCTCGGGTTGCACAAGCGCGCCAACAGCGCCCGCTGGTACAACCGGTACTACGTGGATATGCGGCCCGGTCTGGTGGTCGGTATCACCATTCCCCTGGTCTTGGCGGTGACCTTTTTGGGCATGTTTTACTGGGGTATCGGGCTGCACAAAATCTCGCTGGGTTCGCTCATCATCTCCCTGGGCCTGCTGGTGGACGATGCCATCATTGCGGTGGAGATGATGGTGCGCAAGATGGAGGAGGGCTATGACAAGGTTCGTGCCGCCACCTTTGCCTATGAGATCACGGCCATGCCGATGCTCACGGGCACGCTCATCACGGCAGTCGGTTTCCTGCCCATCGGCCTGGCCAAGTCATCGACCGGCGAATACACCTTCGCAATTTTCGGCGTGACGGTGCTGGCGTTGGTCTTGAGCTGGTTTGTGTCGGTGTATTTTGTGCCTTACCTGGGCACGCTGTTGCTCAAGGTCAAGCCGCACGATGCCGGAGACCAGCCGCATGAGTTGTTCAACACCCCGTTCTATAACCGCTTTCGCGCAACGGTCAACTGGTGCATTGCGCACCGCTGGATCACCATCGGGGCCATGGTGCTGACCTTCGCGCTGGGCATTGTGGGTATGGGGCGCGTGCAGCAGCAGTTCTTCCCCGATTCAAGCCGACCCGAGGTCTTGCTGGATGTCTGGTTCCCTGAGGGAACCTCGATTGCCGCCAATGAGCTGACCGTCAAGCGCATGGAGGCGCGTTTGATGCAGGAGCCGGGCGTGGACAGCGTGAGCACCTGGATCGGCTCGGGCGTGCCCCGGTTTTATTTGCCCATGGATGCGATTTTTCCGCAAAGCAACGTGTCGCAATTCATCGTTTTGCCCAAGGACCTGAGCACGCGGGAGGCGTTGCGCCTCAAGCTGCCGACTCTCATGGCCCAGGAGTTTCCCGAGGTACGGGCCCGGATCAAGATCCTGCCCAATGGCCCGCCTGTGGCCTACCCGGTGCAGTTCCGTGTGGTCGGTGGCGAACCTCTGGGTTTGCGGGAGCGGGCAGACGAGGTCAAGGCGGTGATGCGCGAGAGCAGCAATACCCGTGGCGTGAATGACAACTGGAATGAGTCCATCAAGGTCATGCGGCTTGAAGTGGACCAAACCAAAGCCCGCGCGCTCGGGGTCACCAGCCAGTCGATTGCGCAAGCGTCAAGAACCATTTTGAGCGGCACCACTGTGGGCCAATACCGTGAGGGAGACAAGTTGATCGACATCGTGCTGCGCCAACCGCTGGATGAGCGCGACGCCATCACCGATATCGGCAACGCTTATCTGCCCACGGCCAGCGGTAAGTCCATTCCACTGACCCAGATCGCCAAACCGACGTTTGCCTGGGAGCCGGGCGTTATGTGGCGCGACAACCGCGACTACGCCATCACGGTGCAAAGCGATATCGTGGAAGGCTTGCAGGGCGCCACTGTCACCGCTGAACTGCTGCCCAAGTTGCGCGCGCTCGAGGCCGCCTGGAAGGCGCAGGGCCAGGATGTCTACCGGATCGAGGTCGCCGGCGCCGTGGAAGAGAGTGCCCGGGGTTCCTCCAGCATCGTGGCGGGCATTCCCATCATGCTGTTCATCACCTTTACCCTGTTGATGCTGCAGTTGCACAGCTTCAGCCGCGCCATGCTGGTGTTTTTGACCGGTCCGCTGGGTATTGCAGGCGTGGCGCTCGCCTTGCTCCTGTCCGGTCGGCCCTTCGGGTTTGTGGCGCTGCTCGGTGTGGTGGCCCTGATGGGCATGATTCAGCGCAATTCTGTGATCCTGATTGACCAGATTGAGCAAGACCGGGCCAAAGGCATTCCCGCGTGGGACGCGATTGTCGAGTCCACAGTGCGCCGCTCACGGCCAATCATCCTGACGGCGGCTGCAGCCGTCCTGGCCATGATTCCGCTGTCTCGATCGGTTTTCTGGGGTCCGATGGCGGTGTCCATCATGGGCGGGCTCATTGTGGCAACAGTATTAACCCTGCTGGCCTTGCCCGCGATGTATGCGGCTTGGTTCAGGGTCAAACGAGAGGGTCCCTTAGCAGGTTAAAATCTCGAGTTGACCTAATTCCAGAGGGCTGTCACGCAGACTTCCCTCCTTGTTTTATTGCGCGGGTGGCGAAATTGGTAGACGCACCAGGTTTAGGTCCTGACGTCCGCAAGGATGTGCGGGTTCGAGTCCCGCCCCGCGCACCAACTTAGTAGTAATTTGTGGAGCAGTCCGCCGTCTGTTAAAAGGTGCGCGCTGACCCGATATTTTGAATTTTGGAGAACCACTATGGCTGTTACCGTTGAAACTCTTGAAAAGCTGGAACGAAAAATAACACTGACCTTGCCGGTCGGCAGCATTCAGTCGGAAGTTGAGTCGCGTCTTAAGAAGCTCGCGCGCACCACCAAGATGGACGGGTTCCGTCCCGGCAAGGTGCCCATGAATGTGGTTGCCCAACGCTATGGTTACTCGGTTCACCACGAGGTCATGAATGACAAGGTGGGCGAGGCTTTTGCATTAGCTGCCAACGAAGCAAAGCTGCGTGTTGCAGGCCAACCCCGTATCACTGAAAGCGCCACGTCTCCCGATGGTGAAATGGCGTTTGATGCCGTGTTTGAAGTGTTCCCGGAAGTAAAAATTGGCGACTTGTCCACTGCTGAAGTGGAAAAAGTGAACGCCGAGGTGACTGATGCCGCCATCGGCAAGACACTGGACATCCTGCGCAAGCAGCGTCGCACGTTCGCGCAGCGCGCCCAGGATGCCGCAGTCCAGGAAGGCGACCGCGTCTTGGTCGACTTTGAAGGCAAGATCGATGGCGAAGTCTTCGCCGGTGGCAAGGCCGACGACTTCCAGTTCATTGTGGGTGATGGCCAGATGCTCAAAGAGTTTGAAGAAGCTACCCGTGGCATGAAGGCTGGCGAAAGCAAAACCTTCCAGTTGGCATTCCCTGCTGACTACCACGGCAAGGACGTGGCGGGCAAGACCGCTGACTTCATGGTGACACTCAAAAAGATCGAGGCTGCCCATTTGCCAGAGATCAACGAAGCATTGGCGAAGTCCTTGGGCATTGCTGACGCGACGGTAGAAGGCCTGCGCGCCGACATCAAAAAGAACCTGGAGCGCGAAGTCAAGTTCCGCCTTTTGGCCCGTAACAAGCAGGCTGTCATGGACGCACTGGTGTCCAAGGCTGAGTTGGATTTGCCGACCACCAGCGTCCAAAGCGAGATCGCCCGCCTGCTGGAGGGTGCGCGCGCTGACCTCAAGCAACGCGGGATCAAGGATGCTGACAAGGCCGAAATTCCTGAAGATATTTTCCGTCCCCAGGCTGAGCGCCGCGTGCGTTTGGGCCTGGTGGTGGCCGAGTTGGTTCGCTCCAATACCCTTCAAGCCAAGACTGAGCAGATCAAATCGCATATTGAAGAACTGGCGGCCAGTTATGAGAAGCCTGCGGACGTGATGCGTTGGTACTACAGCGACAACAATCGCCTGGCTGAAGTAGAAGCCATCGTGATTGAAAACAACGTCACCGATTTCGTGCTGGCGCAGGCCAAGATCACGGAAAAGACAGTGACCTTTGATGAGTTGATGGCTCAAAACTGACAGTGAAGCCGCAGTGCGCGGCCACGGTGGGGCTTGTTGCAGGCTTGCAGTCTGGCATTCAGGCCCCATTTCCTTTGTGCCGTCGATTTTTCGGTAAAGTATTGATTTATTTGGAGACAGCATGAACGTGCGATTTGGTGCAATGGAAACGCAGGGCCTCGGTATGGTCCCTATGGTGATTGAACAATCAGGTCGCGGTGAGCGGTCTTATGACATTTATTCACGGCTGCTCAAAGAACGCGTGATTTTTATGGTCGGCCCGGTTAACGACTATGTGGCCAATCTGGTGGTTGCCCAGCTGTTGTTTTTGGAAAGTGAAAATCCTGACAAGGATATTTCTTTCTACATCAATTCACCTGGCGGATCCGTGAGCGCAGGCATGGCAATTTTTGACACCATGAACTTCATCAAGCCGGAGGTCTCGACCCTCTGCACCGGCATGGCGGCCAGCATGGGCGCCTTCTTGTTGGCGGCCGGTGCCAAGGGCAAGCGTTTTTCGCTGCCCAACTCCAAGGTCATGATTCACCAGCCATCTGGTGGAAGCCAAGGGCAGGCGACCGAAATTGAGATCCAGGCGCGCGAGATTTTGAAAACCCGCGAACAGCTCAACAAAATTCTGGCTGAGCGAACTGGTCAGCCGCTAGAGCGCATTGAGCGGGATACCGAGCGCGACTATTACATGTCCGCTGAAGAGTGCAAGGAATATGGTCTGATCGACCAGGTCATCTCAAAAAGGGCTTAGCCTCATGGCAGAGAAAAAAGGCGCCTCCAGCGAAAAAACGCTTTACTGTTCTTTTTGCGGTAAAAGCCAGCATGAGGTCAAGAAACTCATCGCTGGTCCCTCGGTTTTTGTGTGTGATGAATGCATCGATCTCTGCAATGAGATTATTCGCGATGAGTTGCCGGGAGCGACCGAGGGCCGTGAGGCAAACGGCGATTTGCCCACCCCCGCTGAAATCAAGGCTAATCTTGACAGCTACGTCATTGGCCAGGAGCCTGCCAAACGCACGATGGCCGTGGCGGTTTACAACCACTACAAGCGTTTGCGGCACAAGGAGCACGCCAGGAAAGATGACGTGGAGTTGGCCAAGAGCAATATCTTGCTGATTGGCCCTACCGGTTCCGGCAAAACCTTATTGGCCCAAACCCTTGCGCGGATGTTGGATGTTCCTTTTGTCATGGCCGATGCCACCACACTGACCGAGGCAGGTTATGTCGGTGAGGATGTTGAAAACATCGTCCTGAAGTTGCTGCAAAGCTGCAATTACGACGTCGAACGTGCGCAGCGTGGCATTGTCTATATTGACGAGATCGACAAGATTTCCCGAAAGTCTGACAACCCCTCGATCACCCGGGATGTTTCCGGCGAGGGGGTACAGCAGGCCCTGCTCAAGTTGATCGAAGGCACCATGGCCAGTGTGCCGCCCCAAGGCGGACGCAAGCACCCAAATCAGGATTTTGTGCAGGTGGACACCACCAATATTCTGTTCATTTGCGGTGGCGCCTTCTTTGGACTTGAAAAGGTCATTGACAACCGCACGGCCTCCTCCGGTATCGGGTTTGGGGCGTCTGTCAAGAGCAAGGAGCAGCGCAGTCTTACCCAGGTTTTCAAGGAAGTTGAGCCAGAAGACCTGATCAAGTTCGGCCTGATTCCGGAGTTGGTGGGTCGCATGCCGGTGGTGGCCACGTTGGCAGAGTTGACTGAGGAGGCCTTGGTGCAGATTTTGACTGAGCCGAAAAACGCCTTGGTCAAACAGTACGGCAAACTCTTGGCGATGGAGGGCGTTGATCTTGAAATCCGACCATCAGCGCTGAAAGCGATCGCTAAGAAAGCCCTGGCGCGCAAAACCGGTGCCCGTGGCTTGCGATCAATCTTGGAACAAGCCCTGCTGGATACCATGTACGAACTGCCCAACGCCGTGAATGTTGACAAGGTGGTGGTTGATGAGTCCACCATCGATGAAAACAAGCCGCCTCTGCTGGTTTACCGAGAGACCGCAAAAAAGGCTTGATTTGGTCTAGGTTCGCAGTATTCTTTTTGCCCTATTCCTTTTCAATCAGCCAATAATGATCAGCTGGTTGAAATTGTCTATTTCTGATCCATATTTAACAGGTAACGAAAGGTTCCCCTATGTCTGGTCATACGCCTCTACCTGCTAGCCCCATCGATTTGCCACTGTTGCCCCTGCGTGACGTGGTCGTGTTTCCACACATGGTCATCCCGCTCTTTGTGGGTCGGCCCAAAAGTATCAAGGCGCTCGAAGCGGCCATGGAATCCGAGCGTCGCATCATGCTGGTCGCCCAAAAGGCAGCAGCCAAGGACGATCCTCTGGTGACCGATATGTTCGATGTCGGTTGCGTTTCGACGATTTTGCAAATGCTGAAGCTCCCTGATGGGACAGTCAAAGTCCTGGTTGAAGGCCAGCAGCGTGCGCGGGTCAATACCATTGAAGAGGGAGAGTTGCACTTTTCTGCCAATGTCACCCCGGTTGAGGCACCTGTTGATTCCGAAGGCAAGCCGCGCGGAAAAGCGAGTGAAGTGGAAGCACTGCGCCGTGCGGTGATGCAGCAGTTTGACCAATACGTCAAGCTCAACAAGAAGATTCCCCCGGAGATCCTCACATCCATCTCCAGCATTGACGACCCGGGTCGGATGGCCGATACCATCGCAGCGCATCTGCCCCTCAAGTTGGACAGCAAACAGGCTGTATTGGATTTGTCGGGGGTCAAGGAGCGACTCGAGAACCTGTTTGAACAAATCGAGCGGGAAGTCGATATTCTGAACGTGGATAAAAAAATCCGGGGGCGGGTCAAGCGCCAGATGGAAAAAAATCAGCGCGACTTTTATCTCAACGAGCAGGTGAAGGCCATCCAGAAAGAGTTGGGTGAGGGGGAAGACGGCGCTGATATCGATGAGATCGAGAAAAAGATCAAAGCTGCCAAGATGCCCAAGGAGGCCCTGAAAAAGGCGGAAGCCGAACTCAAAAAACTCAAGTTGATGTCACCCATGTCGGCCGAGGCAACGGTGGTGCGCAACTATATTGATGTCCTGATCGGCCTTCCCTGGGCTGGCAAGACGAAGATCAAACACAACCTCGGTCATGCCGAACAGGTGCTCAATGAGGATCACTATGGTCTGGATAAAGTCAAGGACCGGATTCTTGAGTACCTTGCGGTGCAACAGCGCGTGGACAAGGTCAAGGCTCCAATTTTGTGTCTGGTTGGGCCCCCTGGTGTAGGAAAAACCTCCTTGGGGCAGTCCATTGCCAAGGCAACGGGCCGTAAATATGTGCGGATGGCGTTGGGCGGTATGCGGGACGAGGCCGAAATCCGCGGCCACCGTCGCACCTACATTGGCGCAATGCCCGGTAAAGTCCTGCAGAGTCTCTCCAAGGTGGGGACGCGCAACCCCTTGTTTCTGCTCGATGAAATTGACAAGCTGGGTACTGATTTCCGGGGGGACCCGTCAAGCGCCTTGCTGGAGGTGCTGGACCCTGAGCAAAACCACAAGTTTGGTGATCACTACGTCGAGGTTGACTTTGATCTGAGCGATGTCATGTTTGTGGCGACATCGAACTCGATGAACATCCCGCCAGCCTTGCTTGATCGTATGGAAGTCATTCGACTGTCGGGCTATACCGAAGACGAAAAAGTCAACATTGCCCTTAAATATTTGCTGCCCAAGCAGCTGACCAACAACGGTGTGAAAGAAGCGGAATTGCTGGTGACGGAAGAGGCTGTGCGTGACATCGTGCGCTACTACACACGCGAGGCGGGTGTGCGGTCTCTCGAGCGTGAACTGTCCAAAATTTGTCGCAAGGTGGTGAAGGGCTTGCAACTCAAGAAGATGGTGCCGCAAGTCAAAGTGCTGGGTGACAACCTCAATGATTTCCTGGGCGTTCGCAAATTCAATTATGGACGTGCCGAACAGCAAAATCAGGTGGGTCAGGTCGTTGGCCTGGCCTGGACCGAAGTTGGTGGTGATCTGCTCACGATTGAGGCTGCAATGATGCCCGGCAAGGGCGTCATCACTCGGACAGGTTCCTTGGGTGATGTGATGAAGGAGTCTGTCGAGGCTGCACGCACGGTGGTGCGCAGTCGCTCAAGACGATTGGGTATCAAGGACGAATTTTTTGAGAAGAAAGACATTCACATTCATGTGCCTGACGGTGCGACTCCGAAAGACGGCCCAAGTGCGGGCGCTGCGATGACAACGGCTTTTGTATCTGCAATGACAGGGATACCCGTACGGGGCGATGTGGCTATGACCGGTGAGATCACTCTGCGGGGTGAGGTCACAGCCATTGGCGGGCTGAAGGAAAAGCTGCTTGCCGCCCTTCGGGGTGGAATCAAAACGGTGTTGATCCCCGAGGAGAATGCCAAAGACCTGCAAGACATCCCTGAAAATGTGAAGAACGGCCTTGAAATCGTGCCGGTCCGCTGGATTGATCAGGTCTTGGCCGTTGCGCTTGAGAGGTCTCCCACCCCGTTGACGGACGATGATGTTGTTGTGTCGGATGCTGTGCCTGTCGCCCCGCGCGCCGAGTTGTTGGCATCCATCAAGCATTGAGGATCTTTCTCCAGGCTTCTCAAAATGGCTGTGTAAATGAGCTATACTTTGATGCTTGAAACGCGGGAGTAGCTCAGTTGGTAGAGCGCAACCTTGCCAAGGTTGAGGTCGAGAGTTCGAGACTCTTCTCCCGCTCCAAATTAAAAGAAAGGGAAGCAAAAGCTTCCCTTTTTTGTAAAAAATCGGCGCGATAGCAAATCGGTTATGCAACGGATTGCAAATCCGTCTAGCCCAGTTCGACTCTGGGTCGCGCCTCCAACGACATATGTCGTGCTCGTCAAGCGACAGCGCTTGTCCCAATGTTGAATTTATGGCAAGTTTCGAGTTGCGCCCGAGTGGTGGAATGGTTTACACAGCAGACTTAAAATCTGTCCTCCTCACGGAGTTGCCGGTTCGAGTCCGGCCTCGGGCACCAGAAAATGCGCAAACATCATTTTTTGTGCAGTTTCATCAAGACGCCGACGTTGCCTGAATGGTCGCAAAAGGTCGAACTGCCCTGTTCTGATCCTTTGCAACTGCACCCTCTGGTTCCGGCTGCCGGAGCCCAAACTGGGCCCGCCCTGGCGTGGCACAATCAATCCCAACGCTTTAGACTTTCAACCAGTGGTGATCATTCAAAAATGTCGATCTTATTTGCTGAGCTTTTCAGATTCAATTGATCAGAACCATGAGCCAATGCCAAGCCGGCTTTGGTTATGGCTCCAAAATAGGTTACCTCGAACTCATGTCACGCTATAACGCTCCTTTTGAGATTCATGTTCACGGTCAAGTTGCCGTGCGACCTGACGTTGTTTTTACTCAAATTCAGGATGCTCTAAAGCCTTTGTGGAAGTACGCTGGAGCCCGTTCATTGGCTGATGCTGCCGGCAGTTCCTACGAAGACGAACCAGGTATCAAATTTGATGCGCAGGAGCACTTGCTGCAGATGTGCTGGACGGTGGCGGGGGATGATGATTTTCGCCAGGCACTGGATGAAATGTGTATGAATCTCAACGACCTGGCTCAAGCCGGTGCGGCCATTGAGGTGACTTTTTACGATGCCGAGTTTGATGATGAGGACGACGACACCGAGGCGGAGTCCCGAGATGATTTCCTCATGCTTTTTGTGGGCCCGGACCCTGCGGCCATCATGCAGGTTCAACGAGATTTGCTGGTGCAGGATGTCGTGAACATGATGGAGCGTCACTTCGATGGTTCAGAACTTGGCGGCATAGTGGCTGAAATCGACAAATTGTTCAGCCAACGTTTTGATGAGCTGGTGAGTTCGCTGCAAATTGGAAAACCGCCGCGGGGTTCGGGCGGAGGTCATGGTGGTGTGGGGCACGGCGGAGGGCGAAAGCCCCGCCATTTACATTGACGACCAGCCAGTAATTGCGCGGGTCGGGGCGGCAGTGCCGATTGGGCCATCTTTTTATAGCGGCTTTTTATGCTTAAACGTATCAGTGTCAATCATTTGACCATTGGAATGCACGTCAAGGAGTTTTGCGGCTCCTGGATGGATCATCCCTTCTGGCGCACAGGTTTTGTTTTGCTGGATCCGAAAGACCTGCTGGCCATCCGTGCCAGTCGCATTGAAGAAGTCTGGATTGATTGTGCCAAGGGTCTGGATGTTTCGGCAGAACAGTCCGTCGCACTGAAGGCCGAGTCGACGCCGCAGGAGGCGGTTGGTCTGAAAATCGCGGCCGATTCATCGCATGATAGCGCGCCAGTCAGTGCTTCAGATGAAATGGCTCGCGCCGCCAAGATCGTTAGGCAATCCCGGCAAGCCGTGTTGTCGATGTTCGAGGAAGCCCGCATGGGCAAAGCAGTCGATGTAGGCGGGGCGAAGCTGCTGGTGGAGGAGATATCCGATGCCGTGTCCCGCAACGCTTGGGCGCTCATCAGTCTTGTGCGCATCAAAACAGCCGACAACTACACGTATATGCATTCGGTGGCCGTCTGCGCCATGATGGTATCTCTGGCCAAACAATTGGGTTTGGATGAAAACGAGGTGCGATCTGCGGGGCTGGCTGGGCTGCTGCACGATCTGGGCAAGGCCGTCGTGCCCCTGGAAGTGCTCAACAAACCGGGCAAACTCACAGAAGACGAATTTGCGGTTATCAGATGTCACCCGGTCGAAGGCCACAAGCTGCTTTTGGTCGGGCTCGATATGGATACTATCGTTCTGGATGTTTGTCTGCATCACCATGAAAAGACCGATGGATCGGGCTATCCAGATGGATTGAAGGGAGCTGAGATCAGTCTGTTCGCCAAAATGGGTGCCATCTGTGATGTCTACGATGCCATCACCTCCAACAGGCCTTACAAAGCCGGCTGGGATCCCTCGGAATCGCTGCGCAGGATGGCGGAGTGGGCAAATGGGCATTTCGATCCCTCGATTTTTCAGGCCTTTGTGAAGAGCATGGGCATTTACCCGGTTGGCTCGCTGGTGCAGCTAAGCTCGGGACGCATCGGCGTGGTGGTGGAGCAGACCTTCAAATCGTTGACGAAACCCCTCGTGAAGGTTTTTTTCTCGACCAAATCCAATCTGCGGATCCTGCCGCTGGTGCTTGATTTGTCCCGCGAAGACAACAAGGAAAAAATCATCAGCCGGGAGGATCCGGCCAAATGGCATTTCCCGGATCTCAACGAACTGTGGTCAGGCTTGCCGTCCGCGCAGTGGTGAGTTCCCCTCATGGGCGTTGAACCGGCCCTTGCCAAACAGAGTTACCCAGTTTTTTCTCTCCAGTGAGCGGCTTCCCCAACTCGGCCCGCCAGCTTGGCGCAGGTCCTTGCGGTTTGTCGGCGCTGCCCAGGCGCATGCGGCGATTTCGGGATATCCATTTATGCCTTAAAGGGCTGTGGCCGGCATTTTATAATGGTTTTCAAATTTATATCAGGAGCATCAGCCGGGGTGACTGATGCCCCTGCAGCCTAGCAACCGCGAGTGATCGGCATCTCGACGGGCTTGGGGTTGGCAGCGTATTTCCCCAGTTCCATTTTGGCAATGGAGTTGCGGTGCACTTCGTCCGGACCATCGGCAAAACGCAGGGTCCGCGCGTTGGCGTAGCTGTAGGCCAAGGGGAAGTCATCGCACATGCCTCCACCGCCATGGACCTGCATGGCCCAGTCGATGACCTGGCAGGCCATGGTGGGCGCCACCACTTTGATCATGGCGATCTCGTTTTTGGCAAATTTGTTGCCACCCACGTCCATCATCCAGGCCGCTTTGAGTGTGAGCAGGCGGGCCATGTCGATCTTGCAGCGGGCCTCAGCGATACGTTCCTGCGTCACGGTTTGAGATGCGACCGTTTTGCCAAAGGCGACGCGGGATGAAGCGCGCCGGCACATCAGTTCCAGGGCACGTTCAGCCAAGCCAATCAACCGCATGCAATGGTGAATGCGCCCAGGTCCAAGGCGTCCCTGGGCGATCTCGAATCCCCGGCCTTCGCCCAGCAGGATGTTGCCCACAGGGACCCTGACGTTCTCAAAGAGAACTTCCATGTGGCCGTGCGGCGCGTCGTCATAACCCATGACATTGAGGGCGCGCACCACGGTGATGCCGGCCGTGTCGGCGGGCACCAGCACCATGCTTTGTTGCGAGTGGCGTGGTGCGTCAGGGTTGGTCTTGCCCATGGTGATGTAGATGGCACAGCGGGGGTCACCTGCCCCGGAGGTCCACCACTTGCGGCCATTAATCACATAGTCATCGCCATCGCGCTCGATCCGGGTTTCGATGTTGGTGGCATCGCTTGAGGCGACATCGGGCTCGGTCATGGCAAAGGCGGAGCGGATCTTGCCTTCCAGCAGCGGTTTGAGCCAGCGCGCCTTGTTTTCTTCAGACCCGTACCGTGCGATGGTTTCCATGTTGCCGGTATCGGGTGCAGAGCAGTTGAACACTTCGCTCGACCACATGACCTCGCCCATGATTTCGGCCAACGGTGCATATTCCTGGTTGGTGAGTCCGGCTCCGGTGTAGCCCGAGGCGGCCGCACTGTCGACGGGCAGGAAAAGATTCCACAAGCCTGCTGCCTGGGCTTTGGGCTTGAGGTTTTCAATGGTCTGCAGCGGCGTCCAGCGTTTGCCGGCGGCGGTGTTGGCTGCGATCTCGGCGTGGTAGGCGCCTTCGGACGGGTAAATGTGTTCGGTCATGAACGCCCGCAGCCTGCTTTGTAAGTCTTTTGTTTTGGGCGAGTAGTCAAAGTCCATGGGAATCTCCAGTTGTTTTCAGTGTGAAAAGGGTGCGGTGAGGGGGTCAGGCCTGTTGGGCGAATTTCCAGGCCATTTGGGCCAGTGGCCTCGCGCCTGCAGCTGAACTGACAGCTTGCGCACTGGCAGCAGTGCCAGACTCCACCCGTTTGGCAATGCCCTGGAGAATGGCGGCGAGGCGAAACAGGTTGTAGGCGAGGTAGAAGTTCCAGTCTGTTGTGAGCGCATCAGGTGTGGTCAACCCCGTGCGTTCGCAATAGAGCCGGATGTATTCAGCCTCAGTGGGGATGCCCAGGCTGGCAACGTCCAATCCACCAATGCCGCGAAACGCGCCCGGGGGGATGTGCCACGCCATGCAGTGGTAGCTGAAATCAGCCAGCGGGTGTCCCAGCGTGGACAACTCCCAGTCGAGCACCGCAATGATGCGCGGCTCGGTGGGGTGAAACATCAGGTTATCCAGCCGGTAGTCGCCATGCACGATGCTGACCATGTGCTCCGCGCGGGCCATGGCCGGAATGTGCTGGGGTAGCCAAGCCATGAGTTTCTCCATCTCCTCAATCGGCTGGGACATTGGGCCAGCGCCGTCGGCGGAGGCAACGTATTGCTTGCTCCAGCGGCTGATCTGGCGGTCAAAATAGTTGCCGGGCTTGCCGTAACTGGCGAGGCCCCGGTCCGCGAATTTGACCGTGTGCAAGGCCGAGATCACGCGGTTCATCTCTTTGTAGATCGCGCTGCGTTCCTCTGTACTCATGCCCGGCAAGGTCTGGTCCCACAATATGCGCCCGGGCATGAATTCCATGATGTAGAAGGCCCGGCCAATGACGGCTTCATCTTCACACAGGCAGAACATGCGGGGCACCGGCACATCCGTGCCTTGCAAGCCACTCATGACCGCAAACTCACGCTCAATCGCGTGGGCCGAGGGCAGCAACTTGGCCACCGGACCCGGCTTGGCGCGCATCACATAGCTTTGTGACGGCGTGTTGAGCTTGTAGGTCGGGTTGGACTGGCCGCCCTTGAATGATTCCACGCTCAAGGGTCCTGCGAAGCCAGGCAGGTGAGTGGTGAGCCAGGCGGACAAGGCATCGATATCGAAAGCTTGCTTTTCCGAGACGGGCCGCGTCCCTACAAAGTGGTCAAAGTCGCTCATGGTGGTGATGTTCCGTGCTTCTAATTGTCTGAATCAATGATCTGCATCAAGGCTTCGCGGTTGCGAATGACCAGGCCACCCGGCTCGATGCGAATGACATCCTCTCGCTCCATGGACTTGAGCTCCTGATTGACCCGCTGGCGGGACGCGCCAAGCAGCTGGGCCAGTTCTTCCTGGGCCAGCTGAAGTCCGATGCGCATCTCGCGTCCATCGCTGAGTGACGGCACACCATAGCTGCGAACCAGGTGCAGCAGTTGCTTGGCCAAACGGGCTCGCAGGGGCAAGGTGTTGAGGTCTTCCACCAAGCCATACAGCTGGCGAATGCGCCGGGCATGCAGGCGCAGCAGGGCTTCGTACAACTCGACGTGAGCCGCCAGAATTTTCTTGAAATCGGCTTTGGCGACACACAGAATTGTGCTGTCCCCGTGGGCATAGGCATCGTGGGTACGCCGGTCGCCGTCGAAGATCGAGACATCGCCAAACCAGATGCCTGGCTCCACATACGTGAGCGTGATCTGCTTGCCTGAAATCGAGGTGGAACTCACCCGAACGGCGCCCCGCGCGCAGGCAATCCACTCCTCCGGGGGCTCGCCCCGGGCCGTGATCAGTTCGCTGTCTTTGAAACGTTTGACGTAGGCGCATCGGAGAATGTCGTGCCGCAGTGACGGTGAGAGGGTTGAAAACCAGCGACCTGAGTTGATCGCTGAACGTTCTTCGATGGTAAGAATAGGATCGTCCATGGCCTGTCCTTTGGGTGACTGAAAACAGCCCCATTGTCGCGCCCGTGACGTAGCATCCGCCCCCGGCTTGTCGCCTGCGTGTCTAAGCGCTCCGCCAGAGCACTGAGGGCAGCCGAGTCAATTGAAGTTGGGCCTGGTCTTGTCCAAAAACGAGTCGATGCCGATACCTGCATTGGCGTGGTGCAGGTTGCGCACAAAATGATCGCGTTCGCGTGTCAGCTGGGTCGCCAGAGTGGCACCGTCTGCTTCATTGATCAGGGTCTTGATGCTCTGCAAGGCATTGGGCGCGCGCTGGTTGAGCCGATCTGCCAAAGCCAGGGCGCTGACCATGGCCATGCCCGGAGGTGTGATCCGGTTGACCAGCCCCAAG
>CALRWE010000010.1:0-40738 GCA_943371745.1 Rhodoferax sp. OV413 | reverse complement strand
GTTTTTGTATGCCGCAACCCAGGGCCACAGCCACGCGCAGGCGGCCTGGCTGGCCAACCAGGCGGCAGCGCAGGTAGTCAGCCAGTATGGCAACCGGCTCACATCCGCCGCCATGGACGGCCTCAAGACCCGCTTTGCGCAGCATGTGGGTAATTGAACCGTACTAAAATAAATGCATCGCCGAGTTACTGAACAACTTGCAGGGCGGTTTATAAATTCTGCTAAAGCGTTCGCCGAAGCTCAACAGCCCAAGCAACGCGGTCTTGTACTCAACTGCAACTGGAGCTTTACAACATGGCGAACGACTTCCTCTTTACCTCCGAATCTGTCTCCGAAGGTCACCCCGACAAGGTGGCCGACCAGATTTCCGATGCGATTCTCGATGCGATCTTCAAGCAGGACCCCAAGTCCCGCGTGGCCGCAGAAACCCTGTGCAACACTGGCCTGGTGGTGCTGGCTGGCGAGATCACCACCAACGCGCATGTGGACTACATCCAGGTGGCGCGCGACACCATCAAGCGCATTGGTTACGACAACACCGAGTACGGCATTGACTACAAAGGCTGCGCCGTGCTGGTGGCCTATGACAAGCAAAGCAACGACATCGCCCAGGGCGTGGACCATGCCAGTGATGACCACCTGAACACCGGTGCCGGTGACCAGGGCCTGATGTTTGGCTACGCCTGTAATGAGACGCCCGAGCTGATGCCCGCGCCCATTTACTACGCCCACCGGCTGGTAGAACGCCAGGCCCAGTTGCGTAAAGACGGCCGCCTGCCCTTTTTACGCCCGGACGCCAAGAGCCAGATCACGATGCGCTACGTGGACGGCAAGCCCCACTCCATCGACACCGTGGTGCTGTCCAGCCAGCACAGCCCCGAGATGAGCGACGGTGCCAAAATGAAACCCGCGTTCATTGAGGCGGTGATTGAAGACATCATCAAACCCGTGCTGCCCAAAGAGTGGCTGACTGCCGACACCAAGTACCTGATCAATCCCACCGGGCGGTTTGTCATCGGCGGGCCCCAGGGCGACTGCGGCCTGACCGGGCGCAAGATCATTGTGGACACCTACGGTGGCGCCTGCCCGCACGGCGGCGGCGCCTTCAGCGGCAAAGATCCTACAAAAGTGGATCGTTCTGCGGCTTATGCGGCGCGTTACGTGGCCAAAAACATCGTGGCGGCCGGGCTGGCGCGCCAGTGCCAGATTCAGGTGGCCTACGCCATTGGCGTGGCCAAGCCCATGAACGTGACGGTCTACACCGAAGGCACGGGCGTCATTCCTGACGACCAGATCGCCTTGCTGGTGAACGAGTTGTTTGACCTGCGCCCCAAAGGCATCATCCAGATGCTGGATTTGTTGCGCCCGATCTACGAAAAAACAGCCGCGTACGGCCACTTTGGCCGCGAAGAGCCCGAGTTCACCTGGGAACGCACTGACAAGGTCCAGGCATTGCGCTCAGCAGCCGGACTGTAAACACGCCATTGACCGCACCCTGACGGGTGGCGGTCGCCCCCAATCCAGAAGATCCGCATGCACCGCACTATCTTTGATACACCGATCGTCAACACCGTTTTGCGGAGGCTTTCACTGATCTTTCTGAAACTCGCTGGCTGGCAAGTCAAAGGCGCGCTGCCGCCGGGAGCTGAAAAAAGCGTGTTGATTGCCGCGCCGCACACCAGCAACTGGGACTTGCCCTACACCCTGATGGTGGCTTTTTCCTTGCGGCTCACCCCCTACTGGATGGGCAAGGAGCAAATCTTCAAGCCGCCGTTTCGCGGGCTGATGATGTGGCTGGGCGGGCTGCCCGTGGACCGGGCGCGGTCCACCAATCTGGTGGCAGCCTCGGTCGAGGCACTCAAGGCCGCGAGCGGACCGCTGCAACTCATCGTGCCACCTGAGGGCACCCGCGGCAAAACCCGCTTCTGGAAGACCGGCTTTTACTACATTGCCGTCGGTGCGCAGGTGCCTATCGTGATGGCCTACATGGACTACGAGAAAAAGGTCAGCGGGCTCGGGCCGGTGTTTCAGCCAACCGGGGATATTGACGCCGACATGGCGGCCATCAAATCTTTTTATGCACCGTTCAAAGGCAAGAACGCGGATCAGTTTCACGCAGAGTGACGCCGGTACGAACGGTGCTTCGGTCACGCCCGCGCCTGAAAAGGCCGTTTTGCGAGACCATTGACCGCCGCCAGCAGTCGGTCGATGTCCTCATCCGTGGTGTAAAGATGTGGCGAGGCGCGAACAATCTCTGTCAAACCTCGCGCCTGCATGTCCAGCGGCGTGAAAGCCACGCCATTGACTCCGACCTCGACGCCCAATGACATGAGCCGTGCTCGAACCTCGCTGGCGGGCATGCCAGGAATGTTGAACGACACCAAGCCCGACTGCCGTCGCCCCAAATCGTGCAGCTGTAAGCGCTCAATCCCAGCCAATTTTTGGCGTAAAGTCTGGGCTCGCTCGATGATCTGATGCTCAATTGCTTCCATACCCAGCGTCAATGCCGACCGAATTGCAACACGCAAGCCCAGACGCGCAGCAATACAAGCCTCAGACGTCTCGAACCGGCGGGTGTCCTCGCGCAGCTTGTAATCATTCCCTGAAAACGGTGCGGAGAACTGATCCACCACCGGCGGAATCAACTGCGCCAGAAACCCCCGCCGAACATACATCAGGCCAGTGCCACGCGGACCACGCAACCACTTGCGCCCCGGCGCGGTAAGCACATCGCAACCCAGTTGCCGCACATCGACGGGTAACTGCCCTACCGCCTGTGCGGCATCGAGCACAAAAGGCACGCCCGCCGCCTGCGCCAACGCGCCCACGGCTGCTGCCGGATGCATGCCCCTCGGTAAGGGCGACTTCATCCGGGTCGCACCCCAGCAACCGGGCCGCTGCGCTGTAGAGGTCAGCCAGTTTGGTCGCCATGGCGGCTGCAGCGCCATAAGCACCCAGCGCCGATTCAAGGTGCAAATGATCTACCATGGCGCTGATCACCGGGCGAGACATCAGGGACGCACCTGCACTATTGAAGTAGGCCCCCGAGGTGTACGGCGGGGTGTCGCGCAAGAGGGACGGGATGTCAATGGTCATGTTGGGTCACTTCCTGAGAGGCATTCTTGGATCATGGGCCATCAGCCTCGACCATCCACTGCGGTAGGTCCCGCGTTCCATGGAGCACGCGCCAGACATCAATGTGGTCTGGCCGCTCAAGATAAAAGACGAGGTACGGATAACGTGTGAGGGACCAAAAGCGCAAACCGGGCAGGTTCAATTCATGTGCATAACGCGGTGATCCGGTCGCAGGATGGCGACCGATGTGGGCGTAGGCATCCTCCAGCGCATCAATGAAACCAAGAGCCGCTTGCTCAGCGGACTCGCTCAAATAGAAGGCAATGGCCTCGTCGATATCGCGTGTAGCGAGTTCACGGGCAACGACAGGCTTGACTTTCAACCGCGCGTGCGCGCCGCAGTGGCTTTGCCAACGCGGGCGCGCAGGCCGTCAAAGTAGGCCGCGTCCGCTACAGCGGCTGGCGCAGAGGCAGCGCCAGCCACCAGCAGACTGCGCAAGTGCAGTCGATCTTTGTCTTTGCGGATCAGTTCACGCAAATATTCGCTGCTGGTGCCATACAAACCCTGGCTAACCTGCTCATCGACAAAGGACTTCAGGGTGCTGGGCAAAGAGATGTTCATGGTGCTCATGCACTCAGTCTAGAGGTCTTGGCAAAATTTGGCAAGATGGACATTGTTTCCGAGCGCTTGAGAGAGCGATTTCAAGGCGCACGGATTTAACCAATCCCTCAATGAAACTCCCGGCTGTGCGTCGTCAAGCCGCCCAGCAGGGGGGTCAAGTCCACCAGGCGCTTGGCGATCACATGGCGCACGTTGCCGCCACTTTCCTCATCACGCTGCCACACGCCATAGACCGCCAGCAAGCGTGACTTGAGCAGCTCAGGGCGTTGGCGCTCGCGCAGACTTTTCCAGACGATCACGTTCACACTGCCGGTTTCGTCCTCCAAAGTTACAAACACGACCCCCTTGGCGGTGCCAGGCTGTTGGCGCATGGTGACCAGACCGCAAGCACGCACCAGGCGACCGCTGGGGTAGTTGCGCATCTGCTCTGCAGTAAGAAGCTTCATTTTTAAGAGCTGGGAGCGCAACAGCAACAACGGATGGGAGCGCAATGTCATGCCCAAAGCGGCGTAGTCCAACAGCACTTCTTCGCCTTCGCTGGCGGCGGGCAGCGTCAGCAAGTCTTCTTCAACCGGCACAGCGCGCAGCAAAGGGGGTGCGCTCTGGAGGGCACAGGCGTCCCACACTTGCTGGCGGCGGTGGCCGGACAAAGACCGCAGAGCATCGGCGCTGGCCAGGGCGTTGAGATCGGCCTGATTCAGACCGGCGCGCAGGGCCAGGTCTTCGGTGCTGGTGAAGGGGGCTGTGGTGCGGGCGTCGGTGATGCGCTGGGCGGCGGTTTGGGAGAGACCTGAGGCTTGACGCAGACCGAGGCGCACGGCTGATGGGGGTTGGTTGGCACCCCCGCGAAGGGGGTCTGAGCCCGAGTTCGTTCGGGGTGACCCACTCCGTTGTGATTTTTTTCCTGAATCGGGATCTGACCCCTTTCGCTCCAGCCGGCTGTCCCAAGCGCTTACCGTCACATCCACAGGCAGCACGACCACGCCGTGGCGCTGGGCGTCTTGCACGAGTTGCGACGGGCCGTAAAAGCCCATGGGCTGGCTGTTGAGCAGGGCGGCCAAAAAGCAGGCAGGCTCGTGGTGTTTGAGCCAGCAGCTCACGTACACCAGCAGGGCAAAGCTGGCGGCGTGGCTCTCGGGAAAGCCATATTCGCCAAAGCCTTCAATCTGGTGAAAGATGTTTTCAGCAAATTCGGGGGTGTAGCCGTTCTTGAGCATGCCGCCCACCAGACGGTCATAGAACTTGTGCACGCCGCCCTTGCGCTTCCAGGCGGCCATGGAGCGGCGCAGGCTGTCGGCCTCGCCGGCTGAAAAGTCGGCCGCGGCCATGGCGATCTGCATCACCTGCTCCTGAAAAATCGGCACGCCCAGAGTGCGCTTCAAGGCTTCTTTGAGTTGCGGACTGGCGTACACCACTTGCTCAGGATGTTCGCGCGCCTTCAAATACGGGTGCACCATGCCGCCCTGAATCGGGCCCGGACGCACGATGGCCACCTCGACTACCAGGTCGTAAAAGCAGCGGGGTTTGAGGCGCGGCAGCATGCTCATCTGCGCCCGGCTCTCGATCTGGAACACGCCCACGGTGTCGGCGCGGCAAATCATGTCGTAAGTCGCAGCGTCTTCCGCCGGAATATCCTGCATCCTGAAAACCGTGCCGCGCTGCGCACTGATGAGGTCCAGGCAACGGCGAATGGCACTCAGCATGCCTAAAGCGAGCACATCGACCTTGAGCAAGCCCATTTCATCAAGATCATCCTTGTCCCACTGAACAATGGAGCGGTCCGCCATGGCAGCGTTCTCAATGGGCACCAGACGGATGAGCGGGCCTTGCGTGAGCACAAAGCCCCCCGGATGCTGGCTCAAATGACGCGGAAAACCCTGAATCTCCCGGCTCAGATGCAGCCACTGTTCCAGCACGGCTTGTGCGGGCGGCGCATACCCCGACCCCAGTCGAGCCAGCGCATCCTGCAGGCGCCCGGCCAGCACCTCGCGGCTGTACATCCCGGGGTGCTCTTTGGACAAGGCCGTGATCAGCGCCTCGTCAATACCCAAAGCGCGACCCACATCGCGCAGCGCACTGCGCGGACGGTAACTGGTGACCACGGCCGTGAGGGCCGCCCGCTCGCGCCCGTATTTGGTGTAAATGTACTGAATGACTTCTTCACGGCGCTGGTGCTCAAAGTCCACATCAATATCGGGCGGCTCATTGCGCTCCCGCGAGATAAAACGCTCAAACAGCATGTTCATGCGCGACGGGTCCACCTCGGTGATGCCCAGGCAATAACACACCGCCGAATTGGCCGCCGAGCCGCGCCCCTGGCACAGGATATGCCGGCTGCGGGCAAAAGCCACGATGTCGTGCACGGTCAGAAAATACATCTCGTATTTCATTTCGGCAATCAGCGCCAGCTCATGTTCAAGCTGCTGCTGCACTGCGGGTGCGATGCCCTGCGGGAAGCGCTGGGCCGCACCACTCAAGGTGAACTCGCGCAGGGTTTGGGCTGGTGTCAGACCCGGCAGCACGGTCTCCATGGGGTACTGGTAGCGCAGCTCGTCCAGGTTGAAGGTGCAACGCGCCGCCACCTCCAGGGTGTTGGCCAGCAACTCGGGTGGGTAAATCTGCGCCAGCCGGGAGCGGGCGCGCAGGTGGGCCTCGGCATTGGGCTGCAAGGCAAACCCGCACTCAGCCACCGGCTTGCCCAGGCGCACGGCGGTGGTCACATCTTGCAGCGGCTTGCGTGAACGCACATGCATGTGCACCTGCCCTGCGGCCACCAGCGGCACACCCGTGAGCCTGCAAAGTTGGGTCAACTTGTGAAGTTGCAGCGCATCACCCGGGCCCAGCAGCAATTCGACCGCCAGCCAAACATGATGGCCAAAAAGCCCTCTGGCCGACGTGCTGATTGCATAAGCACATTCAATAGTGATAGCAGGTGGCAACACCAGCAAC
This sequence comes from Rhodoferax sp. OV413, assembly GCA_943371745.1. GTDB lineage: Bacteria > Pseudomonadota > Gammaproteobacteria > Burkholderiales > Burkholderiaceae_C > Rhodoferax. The sequence continues at coordinate 34,093 of CALRWE010000010.1, read as the reverse complement.
ACTTCGCAGCCGCGCAACAAATGCCAGGGGGCGTCAGCCCAGTCAACCCGGTACTGGCCTTTGGGTGCACTGCGCCGGGCCTGGGTGATGAACTCGCACAAGTCGCCCCAGCCGGCCAGGTGACGGGCCAGCGCCATGACCGTCAAGCCCGCTGCCCCCGACGCGCGGCTCACGGCAAATTCAGCGCCCAGCAGCAGCTTCAAACCCAGCTTTTTGGCCTCGGTATGGGCGCGCACCACACCGGCCACCGAGCATTCGTCAGTCAGGGCCAGGGCTGTGTAGCCCAACGCCGCCGCACGCGCCACCAGCTCATGCGGGTGCGAGGCGCCACGCTGAAAGCTGAAGTTGCTCAGGCAGTGCAGCTCAGCGTAGGCGGGTGGATCGGGTGGGGAGGACATCGTGTACGCTGGCGTCAAAATACTGTTTATAAGCACAGTATAAAGTCGCACCAACAATCCAGCAGCCGGGGGCTTTCCCTGAGGAGGCACAGGCGGCGATGCCACCTAAAATCATCACTCAAGTCGCCCTCCAAACCGCTACCCTGCCCCTCTCAAGGACCCCTGATGACTGCTGCCCCTTCGGTTTTTGCCCAACGCATTGCCAGCGCCCAGAGCGCCCTCACCCAGGCCGGCCTGGCCGCCGTGCTGGTGCCCTCGAGCGACCCGCATTTGTCAGAGTATTTGCCTGAGCGCTGGCAGGGGCGGCAATGGTTGTCGGGCTTCACGGGCTCCATGGGTACGCTGGTCATCACCCAGACACAGGCAGCTCTGTTTGCCGACAGCCGCTACTGGACGCAAGCCGAAAACGAGTTGGCGGGCAGTGGCATTGAACTGGTCAAGATCGACAGTGGCGCCTCCACCCAGCATGTGCAATGGCTGGCGGCCCGCCTGAGTGCGGGCCAGGCGGCCTGCGTGGACGCCCAGGTGCTGAGCCTCGCCGCGCACCAGCAGTTGCAAGCGGCGTTGACCCAGGTGGGCGCCAACCTGCGCACCGACATCGACCTGCTGACGCAGATCTGGCCAGAGCGCGCGGGTTTGCCCTCCGCCCCGATTTACGAGCACGACCCGGAGTGGGCCACCACACCCCGCCCCACCAAACTGGCGCAGATGCGTGCCGCCATGGCCGTGCAGGGTGCCAGCCACCACGTCATCTCCACCGTGGATGACATCGCCTGGCTCTTCAACCTGCGCGGCTCCGACGTGACCTACAACCCGGTGTTCCTGGCCCACGCCCTGATCGATGCCCGCCAGGCCACGATTTTTGTCGCGCCCGGCAAGGTGCCCCCCGCGCTGGCGGCGCGCCTGAAAGCCGAGGCCATCGCCATCCAGGACTACGCCCAGGCCGGCACGGCGCTCAGCCAGCTACCGCCCGATGCCGTGCTGCTGCTGGACCCGCGCCGCGTCACACTGGGGCTGCGCAACAGCGTGCCGCAGGCGGTCAGGGTGGTGGAGGCCATCAACCCCAGCGTGTTCTTGAAAAGCCGCAAGAGCGCCGAAGACGCGGCCCATGTGCGACAGGCCATGGAACAGGATGGCGCGGCCATGTGCGCGTTTTATGCCTGGTTTGAGGCGGCGCAGGGCCACGAGCGCATCACCGAGCTCACCATCGACGAGCGCTTGTCGGCAGAGCGTGCCAAGCGCCCCGGCTTTGTGGGCCTGAGCTTTAGCACCATTGCCGGCTTCAACGCCAACGGCGCCATGCCGCACTACCGCGCCACGCCCGAGCACCATGCGGTGATTGAGGGCAACGGCCTGCTCTTGATCGACTCCGGCGGCCAATACTTGGGCGGCACCACCGACATCACCCGCGTCTGGCCGATTGGCACACCCACGGCACAGCAACGGCGCGATTACACCCGGGTGCTCAAGGGCACCATGGCGCTCTCGCGCGCACACTTTCCGGTGGGCACGCTCTCGCCCATGCTCGACGCCATTGCGCGCCAGCCGCTGTGGGAGGCGGGGCTGGACTTCAGCCATGGCACCGGCCACGGCGTGGGCTATTTTTTAAATGTGCATGAGGGCCCGCAAAGCATTTCCAGGGCGATTCCCGAGGCCAGCATGGCGATGCAACCCGGCATGATCACCTCGATTGAGCCGGGGCTGTACCGCGTGGGGCAATGGGGCATCCGCATTGAGAATCTGGTGCTCAACGTGCCCGCGTCCACGCAAGAGCAGTTCGGAGACTTTCTGGCGTTTGAGACGCTGACGCTGTGCCCGATCGACACCCGTTGCATTGACATGAGCCTGCTGCGCGAGGATGAAGTTGCGTGGCTCAACCGCTACCACGCCACGGTGCGCGAGCGCCTTGCACCGCTGGTGGGTGACGCCGCGCTGGCGTGGTTGCTGGAGCGCACGGAGGCGATTTAGGCGGACCCGTCAGGCGCCAAGCGCCCAGTTTTCGACCACGAGGCCGGGGTAGTCTTTAAAGTCAGCCTCGTTGTTGGTGACCAGAGTGACGCCGGTGTTTACCGCATGCGCAGCGATGAGCCGGTCCATGGCGTTGCGGCTGCGGTCCCGAACGGCTGCACGCAGCACGCCAAAACGCTCGGCGTCTGCGGCAACAAAGGGCAATACTGGAATCCTGCTTACCAACAAGGACAAGGCGTGTTCGTCCACTTGCCGCTGGGTGCTTTGAATCTCCAGGCCGGCGCGCAGTTCGGCATAAGTCACCACTGACATCACCGCATCGCCTTGATTCAGAGCTTGCAGCCGCCGAAGTACCTGGGGCGGGTGGTTCTTGATGAGGTAGATACAGATATTGGTGTCAAGCATGTAGCGCATGGTCAACTTGAAAGTTGGTCTTGATGCCAATCGCGCTCACGCTCTTCATGGAACTCACGCCCGACTGCCATAAAGCCCGGGCTGAACATCGCGAGGATGTTTCCGATGTCTGCCAGGGTTTGCTGCTCTACCCGGCGCAAAACCAAAGTGTTGCCCACCCGTTCGACCTCAATGTCTTGCGCCGCGTCCACAAATCCCAACTCCTTTGGAATACGAACGGCTAGCGAGTTGCCGCTTTTGAATACGCGAGTCAACATGATCTTCTCCTTGAATTAGCTTGTATATACAGTATATAACATCCAAAAATAGCGGTTATTCACGCAAATACCCCCTGCAAATACCAATCTGCCCCCGCCTCCTGCCCGCCCTCTCGCGAGCGCAGCCGCTCACGGTAAATCCACAACAGGGCCGACTGCTCGCTGCGGGCGACAAAGTAATCACGCAGGGCAAAGTTCTGGGTTCCCCACCAGCCGGTTTCCATGCGCTGGGGGCCGCTCAGCAGAGCGAGTGGCCCTTGATAGTGCGGCTGCTGGTGTTGTACAGCCAGCTTGAGCGGGGGCACCAGCAGCCAGGTCGGCCAAAGCGCCTGGCCGGGTAAAGCGGCCACATCCGACGTGGATGGGTTATTTGGGGCATTTTTCGAGTTTTGAAGCGTTTTCAAGCCTTTTTGACCTCTAGCCATCGTCTTGATTGCTTGAGCAGCTATTAATTTTGTATCACTCTTGACCGGCAGCCAAGTCTGCATCTGCTCCGGGCGGTGGTCGGCACAGGCCTGCCACTGCAGCACCTGATGCGCCCCCAGCCGGGCGCTCAAGCGCTCCAGCAAATGCACCAGCTTGTCGCCGGGGCGCTGGTCATCGGGCAGCAAGCTGGCGCTGGTGCCCCCCAGCTTCTTCGTCTCCAGGGTGCGCAAGTGGAGGTACAGCGCTGGTGCAGGCAAGGTCACGCGCGCCAGGTGCTCGCTCAGCAGGCGCTCCAGGTGGCCCATGTCCAGCATGGGCTCGGTCGTGCGCAACACCAGCTCGCCCTCGGTGGCGGTGTGGCGCCGGGCATCCAGGGTCCAGCGCAAGCTCAGTGCCAGCACGCCCGACTGGCGCAGCTGCAGCCACACCTGCAATTGCTGGAGCAAGCGGCGTGCGCCAAACAACAGAGCCGGCGCCGTCTCGACCTGGGCGACGAGCTCGAGCTGGGCCTCAAACACCTCGGGCAGCACCAGCCAGGGGTACACCTCGGGCTGGTGGCCATAGGCCCGGTCCAGCGCCTCCAGCAGGGGCGCGCCCCAGCGGCGTGCCACACCACCCCGGGGCAGCGCCCGCAACTGACCCCAGCGGGTGCAGCCCAGCCGCGCCAGCGTGGCCAAGTGAGGCGCAGCTGCCGCCAGTGCACTCAAAGGCAGATCATCCGGGGCGATGTGCGCCAGGTCCGGCGCCTGCAGCCCCGCAAATGCTATCAAAGATGAAGCGCCTTGGGCAAATAAAACGTCGGCTACAGGCTTGTTTGCTTTAAAAATGTGCTGAACCAGGGCCTGGCGCCCGCCCCACAGCCGCTCACTGGCCGAGACCTCCAGCACCAGCGCCTCGCCCAGTTTCGCCACCTTGGGCGTGAACTGCAAGGCCCACCAGCCCAGGGCGGCTTGGGCGTCTGGCAGGCTGAGGTCCGCTGCGTCAGGCTGCGGCTGCAAGGCGATCCAGTGCATCACGCGCCCAACGCCAGCAGCACACCCAGGCGGGCCTGGCGCTCGGGCAACACCAGAGGCTCGGCCAGCGGCGGGCCACGGCGTTTGAGAATGTGCAGGTGCAAGGCGCCTGCCGGCGCATCGGCTCCAGGCAGGGTCGGGGCCAGGAGAAGACGCAGCACAGCGGGGGACGATTCGTTTTGGGCATGGGCCGGTCGCATCACAAACAAGAGCTTGCGGTGCTGGCTGGCGGCCATGTGCAGGCGCCGCAACTGTGCAGCCCGCACCTGCGGCAGCCAGGCCAGCACGGCCGCCACGTCGGCGCAGCGCAGCGCCTGCTCGGCTGCCCACAGGCGCTCCAGCGCCGCGTCAGCCGTGACGCACACCAAGCGGCCCACCTCCAGCCCCTGATCGGCCAACCCCGGACCAAAGGGCACATGGGGCGCGCCCACCAGCATGGTCACGGGCCCCAAATCAGCACGTGCCAAGGCCGGCAAGATCAGCCGCCACTCATGCTGGCCAATGTGCGGCTGCAGGATTTCACACAGCGCCCCCACCGGCCAGCCGCCACCCGGCAGCTGGGCATCCAGCAACGCGTGACCGCTGGCCACGGTGATGTCGCTGGCGCTGCCAAGTTCATTGGCTCGCCAGACGTCCGCACCGAAGTCGTCAACCGAGAGGGGCAAGGCATGGGGCGTCATGGCGGGGGAAGCGGTGGCATGCATCAAAATACTGTACAAATAAACAGTATAGTGACTTGCCGGGCGGGTGTCTCGTCAATTTAGGTAGCAAGCATCTCGCTATCATCCGCACATGCCACCCACCTCTTTATTGCATCTGGACACCGGTGCCTGGGGCCGCTCCCTCCTGCAGGTGGCGCGCAGCTGGTGGTTCATGCTGCACTTTGGCGCGGTTGTTTTGGTGATGGCGCTGTCACCATCCACTTACAGCAAGACCCACCGCGCCAACACGGCCCGATATATCACCACCAGTACCTGGCAGGTATTGCCCTGGTTCACGGCCATGGCGGCACTGCTGAGCCTGGTGCTGATCCGCGTGGTGGTGGTCACGGCCCTTAGTTACGGACTGTCGCAATACGCCCTGCAAATGGTGGTGCGCGTGCTGGTGCTGGAGCTCATCCCGCTGTCGGCAGCCATGTTTGTGGCCTTGCGCGCCGGGCTGACTTTCAACGCAGGTGCCACTGACCTCGCCCGGCAGGAGGGCACCGCCCTGCCCCCCCTGAGCCTGCAACGGTTGCGCGTTGAATTCGTGCCCCGCGTGCTGGCCACTGCCTTTGCCGTGCTGGCGCTGGCCATGGTCAGCAGCATGATCGCGCTGGTGCTCGCCTACCTCGCGGTCTATGGTCTGTCGCCGTGGGGGCTGCCGGGCTATACACGCACGGTAGGCCAGGTGTTTGACCTGGCCGTGACGCTGGGCTTTATCCTGAAAACTGTGTTCTTCAGCCTGGCCGTAGCCATCGTGCCGATGGCCGCCAGCCTGGAAGCGCCGCGCCAGCCGGTGAACCTTGATGCGGTGCAGCCCGGCGCGGTACGCTTGTTCCTGGTCCTGTTACTGATTGAAGCCGCCTCCCTGGCCGTCAAATACATCTGAGCCCCCACACCACATGGAACCCCAAACTTTGATGCCCGCCGACCCCCACGCGTCGCCCCCGCTCGCCCAGGTGGAGCGCAAGGCGATTGCGCTGCTGGTGCTGGTCACGGCGCTGGTGCTGGGTTTCTTGCTGTATGTCATGGTAGCGAGGGGGGTGTTTGAGAGCACGCAGCAGTTGGTGCTGGTGTCCGACGACTCCGAAGGCGTGATTGTGGGAATGGACCTGACCTTCTCGGGGTTTCCCATCGGGCGCGTGCGGCGCATCGAACTGGCCGCTGACGGGAAGGCCCGTATCGTCATCGATGTACCGCGCAAAGATGCCCGCTGGCTCAAGACATCGAGCATCTTCACCATGGAACGTGGCATGGTGGGCGAGACCCGACTGCGCGCCTTCAGCGGCATCCTGACCGACCCGCCCCTGCCCGAGAACGCCGAGCGTGGCCTGCTGCGCGGCGACACCAGCGCCGAGATCCCGCGCATTGTGGCCTCCGCCCGCGCCCTGCTGGAAAACCTGGACAACATGACGCGCTCGGACTCCAGCATCAATACCAGCCTGACCAATTTGCAAACCGTGACCGGGCGCCTGAGCGGGCCATACGGTGTGCTCACCGGCGTGCTGGGGAGTGAAGACAACGCCAAGAAAATCATTGCCACCCTGGATAACACCAACGCCCTCTTGCGCAAGGCCGACCAGCGTATTTTTGGCGCCAAAGGCATCATGGACAGCACGCAGGCTACGGTAGACGGCTCCCAGGCCGCCGTGGCCCAACTCACCCAGTTGCTGACCGAGGTGCGCGCCAGCCTGCAAAAAGTCGATGCCGTGCTGGTGGAAGCCCAAGCTGTGGGCGCCAACGCCCGGGTCGCCAGTGCCGACTTGGGCGCCCTGCGCGCCGAGGTGGAAATGAGCCTGCGCAAGGTCAGCCAGCTGGTGGAAGAAGTCAACCGCAAGTGGCCTTTTGCCCGAGACACCGAGATCAAGCTGCCATGACGCCCACGCCGACGCTTCACACGCCAATGAACCGCCCCCGCAGAGCGCTGCGCCACTGGGCCGGTGCCTGCACGCTGGGCAGCGCCGCCCTGCTGCTCTTGGCCTGCGCCAACCAGCCCGGGCCACCAAGCTGGCAAGCCAATGCGTTTGCCGCCCTCAAAGACTACACGTCGGCTTACCTGAGCGGCAATACTCGCCTGGCCGACTTTGAGTTGGCTCGCGCCAAGACCGAGATTTCAAGCACCGGCCGCGCTGATCTCATGGCTCGCGCAGAGTTGACACGATGCGCCGTGCGTGTCGCCAGCCTGGAGCTGGACAACTGCGCGGCCTACCAGCCGCTGGCGCAAGATGCCGGGCCGACAGAGCGGGCCTATGCCGCTTTTTTAACCGGGCAATGGATTGGGCTGGACGCTGCCCTGCTTCCCGTGCACCACCGGGCTCTGGTCTTGAAGGTCACATCCGACCACGCGACCACACCAGCCGCCGGTGCAGTCAACCTGGTTGCAGGACCGGGGTTGCTCGCTACGGTGGAAGACCCCTTGGCACGCCTGGTGGCTGCCGGGGTTTTGCTGCAAAAGAACGCCTTGTCGCCTTCCGACATCACCGCTGCCACCGAAACCGCGTCCAGCCAGGGCTGGCGTCGTCCCCTGCTGGCGTGGCTCGGGGTCCAACTCCAACGAGCCAGCACGGCCGGTGACCAGGACGCCGCCATGCAACTGCAACGGCGGATCAATCTGGTCTTGCAGGGCGCGCCAAAACGCCAAAGCCCCTGAAGACTTTCAAGGAGTCTCAGTACTCAGGATGCGCCACGCTGCGGCCAATGTCGGGCCAGCGGCTGTGCATCCAGACCCAGGCCACCAGGCCGACACACATCATGGCGAGAGATGACGCCGCCAGCGCTACGGTCGAATGCATGACCAGAGGCGCAATCACACCCGCCACCACACCATTGGCGGTGGCCCCAATGAAGGCTTGCAGGGAAGACGCCATGCCCCGGCGGTCCGGGTGCAGATCCAGCACCAGCAGGGTGATCACCGGCACCATCATGGCCCAGCCAAAAGCAAAGATGGCAATCGGGAACAGCGCCCAGGAGGCATGCGCCTTGAACAGCAGATTGGCCGCCAGATTGATCACCGCAATCAGCAGCATGGTCAAAAACCCGTATTTGATCTGTTGCTTGGGCGCCAATTTGCCTGCCATGCGGCCGCTCACCCAGGCCCCGGCCATGATGCCGCTGATGGTCAGCACAAAGAACCAGAAAAACTGCGTGGGTGCCAACTGCAGGTGGTCGCCCAAAAACGCAGGCGCCGACAGCACATACAAAAACATGCCATTGAACGGAATGCCGCTGGCCAGCGCCAGCAGCAAAAACCGGGGGTCCCTTCCCAGCTGCCAATAACCCTGCATCAGGTTGCTGACCTTGAGCGGCTGGCGGTGCGACACGTGCAAAGTCTCGGGCAGCAACTTGAAGTTGGCCAACCACAACGCCACGCCTACGGCAGTCAGAAACCAGAAGATGCTGTGCCAGTCCATGTGCACAAACAGCCAGCCACCAATGATGGGGGCAATCGCCGGCGCCACGCCGAAGTAAATCGTGATCTGGCTCATGACCTTTTGCGCCTCGGCAGGCGGGAACATGTCACGCACCACGGCGCGGGCCACCACAATCCCGGCCCCGGTGCTCAAGCCCTGCATGGCCCGGAAAAACACCAGTTGGCCAATGCTCTGCGAGAGCGCGCACCCGGCCGATGCCACCGTAAAAGCAGCCAACCCCCACAACACCACAGGCCGGCGTCCCACGCTGTCAGACAGCGCGCCGTGAAACAAACTCATGAAGGCAAACCCGAACAGGTAAGCCGACAAGGTCTGCTGCATTTGCACTGGTGTGGCACCGAGCGAGTTGGCAATGCCGGAGAAAGCCGGAAGATAAGTGTCAATCGAAAAGGGGCCGAGCATGCCCAGCATGGCCAGCAACACCGCCAGCGCCCAGCGTGGGGCTTGCCAAATTTGTTTGGCGTCGGGATTCATGGGAGGCGAATCAGCTGGCAAGACCCAACAGCGTGATCACCACAATTGCCACACCAATAACCAGATTCACCGTCACCCACGTGCGAATGCTCTCCAAAGCTGCGCCACCTGCCGGCCAAGCCGCTGCCGTAACCGCACGGGACAGCCGCTTGTACAAGGCGAAGCGAATATGGCCAAAAATTCCAATCATCACGATGCCCAAAGCAGCCATCACCGTCCACTCCAGCGGCATGGCGAAATTCCCGCCTGACTGCACGGCGGCCTTGGCTACGCGCCCAATCATCCACAAGCCGGACGCCAGCGTCAGCCCGGCGGCCCACAGCACGGCATTGAAGAAACGCCCCAGCACCTCGTGCATCAAGCGCACCCGCTGTGGCGCCTCCAGGCTGGCGACGGCGGGGCGAAGAAAGTACATGGCAAACACCATGCCCCCGATCCAGACAATGATGGACAAGAGATGGATGGCTTTGAGAGCGGCGTACAACATGGGCGGGCTTTGGTGAAAAGACAAGATGCCGAGTGTGCCTGATGATGCAAAGCCTTATGCTTTCAACTGGCTGGCGTCACTCACCGAAAGTCGTACACAAAACGAACTCATGCTGTAATCCTTGTGAGTTTTAAAAAATACTCTTTGGTTTTTAACTGCCATTCCTCAAGGACAACCCATGAAAATTCCTCTCATCCCAGGCGCGGTTTTGCTCGCGGCGAGCATGGCAGCGCAAGCCCAGGAAAGTGGCCTCCCCCTGTGGGAGGTAGGCGTCTTTGGCGGTGCGGCCTCCACCCCGGCTTACCCCGGGGCCGACAGCCGGACCTCCCGCGCACTGGCCATTCCGTACCTGATATACCGTGGTGAGGTGTTTCGCTCGGACCGTGGCAGCATCGGCGCACGCGTGTTTCGGACCACGGACCTGGAGTTGGACATCGGGTTTGCCGGGTCCCTCCCCTCCCGGGCCAAAGACACAGCTGTGCGCCAAAGCATGCCCGATTTGGGCACTTTGATTGAATTTGGTCCCCGCGTAAAGTGGACACTGGCTCGCCCAGCTCCTGGCAGCCAGGTGCGTCTGGAGTTACCCGTGCGGGCCGTTCTGGAATTCAACAGCGGAGTGAACGGCCAAGGTGTGGCAATTGAACCCGAACTGGTGATTGAGACGCGAAACATCGCCAGCGGCTGGGGCCTGTCTGCCAGCGGCAGTCTGGTGTGGGGTGACCGCAAGCTCAACAATTATTTCTACGGCGTCGCACCCCAGTTCGCGACGACAAGCCGCCCCACTTTCGACGCCCAGTCGGGTTTGATGGCGACCCGCCTGGGCTTGAGCGCCTCCAAGGAAATCACGCCCGATGTGCGAGTCTTTGGCTTTGTCCGATTTGATAGCTACAGCGGCGCAGCCAACCTGGCCAGCCCACTGCACCTGGCGTCCAGCGGATCCTCCGTCGGCGTTGGCCTGGCCTGGACGCTGGGTCGATCAACTCAGCGGGCGGCCAACTGACACAGGAGCTTGGGATTTGGCTCGTTGTTCTTGCATTTGTGTCGAGTTGCATAAAATCTTGAACTGAAGGTTGTGACCGTACTCAGTTGTTCATGATCAATCATTTGCACTGCGTCAGTAATCAAGTTCCGAACCAACGTTTCACAAAGTTTTGAACTTTCCTATGGATTTATCAGCAAGTTTTTAATTTTCACAGGGTGATTCGTCCCTCAGCGCAACCACATATCCGTGTCCAGTGTCTCCGGCTCACCCAGCGAGATGTACTTGAAATCGGGATGCAGTGGGTTGATTAGAAAGTTTAGCTCAGCAGGTATCACCGCACTGGGCACGGCCAACACACAACTGCGCGACTGTCCCAGCCAATCGCCACCAAGGGCCTGCAAGGCTTCGCGGCCGGCATGGGTGCGCCAATCCCCTGGCAAGACAGTCGTGTCCAATATCTCAATACTGACGTTCTCGGGCAAGTGGGTTGGGATCAACACATAGTGGGCACGCAAAGGCTCGTCTTGCACCAGCATCTCTAGCAGTGCCAAAGATCGACTTTCAGCGGTATAAATCACAGGCTGGCCCACTCGATTCCACCGCCCGCCATACAGCCTTGCGCCTTCGCCAGAAATGGCTTGATCAGCAAAACGGCGTGTGGTTATGCGCCAAACAGGTCGCGTTACTGCTGTCATCAGGCAAATACGCCGTGTTCAATTCGTCCCAATGTGCTCACTACGGCACCTGAGCCTAACTCGGTATCCAAAAGAGACAAAGGACTGCTGCCGCCTAATGCCGCATTGGGGCTTTTAAGCCAGCTCATTGCGGTTTGTTTGTCCTCAAAAACCTCTACAGCGCGTTCAATCACTTGTGCCAAGCGCACCATTTTTCCAGACTCATCAGAGCTTAAAACGCCTTCTTTTTTTCGTCTTGCGAGAGTGCGTTCAGGAATATCCAGTGCCCGTGACAACTCAGATTGGCCAATGCCCATCACCCGTACAACAGCATCTACCGCACCGGCTGAAATGCCCTGACGCACCAGCGCAATCCATTCAAGAACTGAGCGAGGCAAGGCATGCAGCACAGGCTCGCCCCCCAACACCGATGCGGCTGACAAGCCCGTCACGGCTTCGCGTCCAAGAATTGCTGTAGTCATAAAAAACCTCTTTATGCCAAATGGCTTAAAGTATAAGCAAATATGGCTTAATTGACGCAGCGAGGTTGTTTCACGAATGTGAGGGCGAGCTGAATCATCTGACCCTTGCAGCACAAGTCGCCCTGAGTTCAAAACCTGGTGATAAAAATTCAATACTTCTGGAACATTGCGGAATGCCACTCAATATTCAACTCAGGCCTCGCGTAACCCGTTGATTGATTGGCTCTGAAAAAACCATACGACATTGCACTTTCACCTCGTGCGTCATTCAACATGGAAATTTCTGGTTTTACGCCATTAAACATTCAATTTTTTTATCGCGAAACAACACTACCGGCAGTAGCCAACGGCAAAAACAACGTCATTGCTTGGCTGGGTAAGGCGGTCAAACCGTGATGCCGGTAAAAATCAGCTGCTGATTCGTCCTTTGCATCAACCACCAAGGCACAGGCTGCAATTTCCGCACGAATGGCGCGGAAAAGCGCGTCGGCCAGCAATGCGCCGCCGAGGCCCAAGCCTTTGAAATCCTGATCAACCGCCAAACGCCCCATGCGTACGGCAGGCACCGAAGGGTAACGAGGGAGTTTCTTACCCAAATTCACGGGTAATTCCGAAAGCAACAAAGACGTTGACGCCAAGGTGTAAAAACCTGCAATGCGCTGATCATGGGTCAGTGCAACATAGCAAGCCGTTACACGGCGACGAACGTCTTGCGAGACCTGTTGGCTAAAGTAGTTGTCCAGAGGTTCAGAGCCGCTCTTGAATTGCGTGCGATCATGTGAATTTTGTAATCGAACAACCTGGAATGGTGCCTCGCTCATGCGGTTTTCAAGAGCTTTAGACGACGGGCAAAGGCGCGTTGCAAGGCATGGGTTGGTTCAGGTGGGCTTAAAAGAGCTTGCGCAAAGCACTCTTGGTCGGCCAAGGTCAGGCGGATGATTTCGGCTTGCTCAATGGCCCGTTGTGCAGCCTCTTGGACGGCGCTCACCACAAAGTCAGTCATGGTTCGGCCCTGCAGTTCGGCAGCCCGTTTGAGGGTAGCGTGCAGATCAAAACTGATCCGTGCTTCAAGTCGTGCGGTGGTGGCTACTGGTGACATTGCGATTACCTCAAAAATAAAATCATACGGCAATGTGCCGTATTGAGTCAATTATTGAGCTTCTTCGATGCAACCCCCAATAATGTAAACATGCACCAGGAGCAGTCAGAGTTGAATCTTGAGTGGCGCGGAATTGAATGTTGAGTGTCGAGTTGCAAACATCGACAATTTGATTAATCCACAAGCTCTTGAAAGTATTTGAAATGCCCTTATCATTAGCACTCATAGGAGTTGAGTGCTAGCAGGTCCCGACCTGACAGCACTGCTTCTTACATTACCGAAGGCCAGCTTGTTCAAGATGGCTTTTCTGTTTTAAACCCTCATATTCAAACCCATAGGAGTCACCATGAACCTTCGTCCTCTTGCTGATCGCGTGATTGTCAAACGCGTTGAAAACGAAACCAAAACCGCTTCCGGCATCGTGATCCCTGACAGCGCTGCTGAAAAGCCTGATCAAGGCGAAGTCCTGGCTGTCGGCCCAGGCAAGCGCAACGACAAGGGCGAGATGCTCGCCATGAACGTCAAGGTCGGCGACCGCGTGTTGTTCGGCAAATACAGCGGCCAAACCGTCAAGGTGGCTGGTGACGAACTGCTCGTGATGAAAGAAGACGACCTCTTCGCGGTTGTCGAGAAATAAAGCTACTGCGCGGCCCGTATGCGTCGTTGGGCGGTGCTCGCAATCCTCACGTACAGAAATACGTTCCGGTTGCTGCGCTCCGTCCGCCTAGCCTACGAACCGCTCGCTACGCTTTCTTCCCCAACAACAAGTTTTGTATTTTTTTGAATTTATTGGAGTCATAACATGGCAGCAAAAGACGTAGTTTTCGGCGGCGAAGCCCGCGCACGCATGGTTGAAGGCGTGAACATTTTGGCCAACGCGGTCAAAGTGACATTGGGCCCCAAAGGCCGCAACGTGGTTCTGGAGCGCTCATTCGGTGCCCCCACCGTAACCAAAGACGGCGTGTCCGTCGCCAAAGAAATCGAACTCAAAGACAAGCTGCAAAACATGGGTGCGCAGATGGTCAAGGAAGTTGCTTCCAAGACGTCTGACATCGCGGGTGACGGTACTACTACCGCTACCGTGCTGGCCCAAGCCATCGTGCACGAAGGCATGAAATACGTTGCTGCTGGCATGAACCCCATGGACCTGAAGCGCGGTATCGACAAGGCTGTGTCCGCCCTGGTTGCCGAGCTGAAGAAGGCTTCCAAAGCCACCACCACTTCCAAAGAAATCGCTCAAGTTGGTTCGATTTCTGCCAACTCTGACGAAGCTATCGGCAAGATCATTGCTGACGCGATGGACAAAGTCGGTAAAGAAGGCGTGATCACTGTGGAAGACGGCAAGTCTTTGGACAGCGAACTCGACGTGGTTGAAGGCATGCAGTTTGACCGTGGCTACCTTTCACCCTACTTCATCAACAACCCGGAAAAGCAAGCCGCTTTGCTCGACAACCCATTCGTGTTGTTGTACGACAAAAAGATCAGCAACATCCGTGACCTGCTGCCGACCCTGGAACAAGTCGCCAAGTCGGGCCGTCCTTTGCTGATCATCTCTGAAGATGTCGAAGGCGAAGCCTTGGCAACTTTGGTGGTCAATACCATCCGTGGCATCCTGAAAGTTGTGGCTGTCAAGGCGCCAGGCTTTGGCGATCGTCGCAAGGCCATGTTGGAAGACATCGCCATCCTGACCGGCGGCAAAGTGATTGCTGAAGAAGTTGGCATGTCGCTCGAAAAAGTGACTTTGGCCGACCTCGGCTCCGCCAAACGCATCGAAGTGGGCAAAGAAAACACCATCATCATCGACGGTGCTGGCGCTGCTGCTGACATCGAAGCCCGCGTCAAACAAGTGCGCGTGCAAATCGAAGAAGCCACTTCCGACTACGACCGTGAAAAATTGCAAGAGCGCGTGGCCAAATTGGCTGGCGGTGTTGCCGTGATCAAGGTTGGCGCTGCCACCGAAGTCGAAATGAAAGAGAAGAAAGCCCGCGTCGAAGACGCCCTGCACGCGACCCGCGCTGCTGTGGAAGAAGGCATCGTGGCTGGTGGCGGCGTTGCATTGCTGCGCGCCAAGCAAATGGCTGGTGAAGTGCATGGCGACAACGCTGACCAACAAGCCGGTATCAAACTGGTGATGAAGGCCATCGAAGCGCCTCTGCGCGAAATCGTGTTCAACGGCGGCGGCGAAGCGTCTGTGGTGGTGGCAGCTGTGTTGGCCGGCAAGGGCAACTACGGCTTCAACGCTGCAAACGAAACCTACGGCGACATGATCGAAATGGGTATCCTGGACCCAACCAAAGTGACCCGCACTGCACTGCAAAACGCAGCGTCTGTAGCTTCGTTGATGTTGACGACCGAGTGCATGGTGGCTGAGGCTCCTAAAGCCGAAGGCGCTGGCGGCGGCATGGGTGGCGGCGACATGGGTGGCATGGGCGGCATGGGTGGCATGGGCATGTAATCTGCTCCTTGCCTGACGACCTACAGCGTCGTTGTTTGGGCTTGCCGTACCGGAGGTACTGTCTTCGCCCAAACGCCTAGCTGTAGATCGCCATGCTGCGTCGATGGGCGTTATTGCTTTCGACACACAATAAAAAAACCCGCCTTGCGTGAGCTTGGCGGGTTTTTTGTTTTCTGAATTGATAGCTTTCAGCGCTTATTCCATGCCGGCTGGAGGCCTATTTGGCTTATAAAATTTCGTTTTTCGCTCAAGCACTGCGCAACTTGTGCAGCAGGCCGGCGGTGGAGCCGTCCAGACCGCTGGTGTCACCACTGGCCAGGCGGGCGTGCAGGTCTTTGGCCAGGACCTTGCCCAGCTCCACGCCCCATTGGTCAAAGCTGTTGATGCCCCAGACCGAGCCGCTCACAAAGACGCGGTGTTCCTGTAGCGCAATCAGGGCGCCCAGGCTGGCGGGGGTCAGCTCATCCAACAGAAGGAAAGTACTGGGCCGGTTGCCAGTGAAGTGTTTGTGCCCGCCTGCATCAGACTTGCCCACCATCAGCGCCTGCGCCTGCGCCAGCACATTGGCCAACAGCAGGTCGTGGTGGTCAGGCAAGCTGTGTTGTGGCTTTTTGACAGCGACAAACTCAACCGGCACCACCTCGGTGCCTTGGTGCAGCATCTGAAAATACGCATGCTGGCCGTTGGTGCCAGGCTCGCCCCAGAGCACGGGCGAGGTGTCAAAAGGCACGGGATCACCCTGCGCGTCCACTCGTTTGCCATTGCTCTCCATCTCCAACTGCTGCAAATAAGCCGGGTAGCGACGCAATTGGGCATGGTAAGGCGCAATGGAGCGGCTGGTGAACCCATGAAAATTGCGGTACCAGACATCCAGCAACCCCAGCCGCACGGGCAGATTTTGCGCCAGCGGTGCCGTTCTGAAGTGCTCGTCCATGGCGTGCGCCCCGGCCAGGAAGTCCCTGAACCCTTGCGCCCCGATGGCCATGGCCAGCGGCAGCCCAATGGCCGACCACAAGGAGTAGCGTCCGCCCACCCAGTCCCAAAAACCAAACGTGGTGTCAATCCCAAAGTCACGCGCTGCAGCCACGTTGGTGGTCAGCGCCGCAAAATGCCGGCCGACATCCACACCGCCCTCGGCCTCAAACCAGGCTTTGGCAGACCGCGCATTGGTCAGGGTCTCGGTGGTGGTGAAAGTCTTGCTGGCCACCAGAAACAAGGTACTTTGCGGATTGAGCCCCTGCAGCACCTGTGCCAGCTCATGCCCGTCCACATTGGAGACAAAGTGAAACCGTTTGCCCGGCATGGCAAAACCCGCCAGGGCGAGCACCGCCATTTGCGGCCCCAGGTCGGAGCCGCCAATGCCGATGTTGACCACATCGGTGATGCGTGAGTCATCGCGCACCGTCTGGGCGTAGGCCAGCATGGCCTCCAGCGTGCTGTGCACTTCAATGGATGCGGCAAGCAACAGCTTGTCTGCTACTGAAATAGACTGTGAAGAGTATTTATCCATGCTGGCTAGAGCCGGTTTTCTCAATAACCAGTGCATCACCGGGCGTTGCTCGGTGTTGTTGATGGCCGCGCCTGCAAATAAAGCATCACGGTGCTGCACCACCCCGCACTGATCAGCCAGGTCCAGCAGCAACTGCTGGGTGCGCGCATCCATCAAATTCTTGGACAGATCGGCAAACACATACGGAGCGCTTTGGCTCAAGGCCTCAAACCGCCCTGCATCCGCAGCAAAGGCATCCCTCAGGTTGAACGCGCGTCCACGCGCTTCAAAATCGGCCTGCAGTTCACCCCAGGCCAGGGTACGGTCGCATCGGGTACGGGTCATGGTCATTCTTCTCCGTGTCAGTCAGGCGGCCAGCAGCAAGTGCTCCAGCTTGACCGCATCCACACAAAACGCGCGAATGCCCTCACTGAGCTTCTCGGTGGCCATGGCGTCTTCGTTCAGGGCAAAGCGAAAACCGGCCTCGTCATAGTTCACGGGCGCAATGTCCAGGGCCTGGGCCGCTTGCGGGCTCAAACACCGCTCCAGCGGCGCGTTGCTGCCCGCCAGCGTGGCCAGCAACTCCGGGCTGATGGTGAGCAGATCGCAGCCAGCGAGCGCGGTGATTTGCCCCACATTGCGAAAGCTCGCCCCCATCACCTCGGTGGCGATGCCAAATTTTTTGTAGTAGTTGTAGATCTGGCGCACCGATTCGACACCGGGGTCATTGGCCCCTGCCTTGGCAGCTTCATCCCACTGCGCGCCGGCCGACTTCTTGTACCAGTCGTAAATGCGGCCCACAAACGGCGAAATCAGCTGCACCCGGGCCTGACCGCAAGCCACAGCTTGGGCGAAAGAGAACAGCAATGTAAGGTTGGTATGAATGCCCCGGCGCTCCAGTTGCTCCGCTGCCTGAATCCCCTCCCAGGTGGCGGCGACCTTGATCAGCACGCGGTCAATATGAATGCCCTGCGCCTGGTACAGCTCGATCAGGCGCTCGCCCCGGGTGACCGTGGCCGAGGTGTCAAAACTCAAGCGGGCATCCACCTCGGTGGAGACCCGCCCGGGGATGATGGACAAAATCTCGCAGCCAAAGCGCACCAGCAAGCGGTCGACGATCTCATCCAGAGGCCTGCCCCTGAACTGCGATACCGTATCAAGCAGCAGGGTGCGGTAATCAGGCTTTTGCACCGCCTTGAGAATGAGTGAAGGATTGGTGGTGGCGTCTTGCGGCTGGTAAGCATCAATCTGCTTGAAGTCGCCGGTATCGGCCACCACGGTGGTGAATTGTTTGAGTGCGTCGAGTTGGTTCATATTTATATTATGGCGAAGGCATTTGAACGACCGACACGCCGTGCTGGGCCAGGCTCAGGCCCACCTGGGTGCCGACCTCCAGCACCCGTGTCAAGTCGGGCGAGACGACAAAGATCAAGCCCAAAGCCGTCTCAAAAGAGTATTCATGGTTGCTGCCCAGGTAGGCCAGCTTGGTCAGGCGGGCTGGCAAGCCTTGATCGACCGCGCCAATCTGCCAGGCCTCGGGCCGAACTGCGACTTTGACCGCACCAGCCCTGATTTTTTGCGGCTTGGTGATGCGCAGCGGCCCCAGGCTAACCACGCCATCCGCGTCGGCCTGCGCCGGGAACAACATGGCCTCGCCCATGAAACCCGCAACAAACTCGCTGGTGGGGGTTTCGTAAAGGGCCTGCGGTGTACCGCACTGGGCGATCACGCCGTGGTCCATCACAATAATCTGATCACTCACGGCCAGCGCTTCGCTTTGGTCATGGGTGACGTAGGCCACGGTCAAAGACAAACGCTGCTGCAAGGCCCTGATCTCTTCGCGCATCTCGCGGCGCAGGCGGGCATCGAGGTTGGACAAGGGCTCATCAAACAGCAACACATCAGGCTCCAGCACCAGTGCGCGCGCCAGGGCCACGCGCTGCTGCTGGCCGCCCGACAACTCGCTGGGCAGGCGCTCGTCAAAGTCAACCAGGCCCACATTCTTCAAGGCGTCCAGCGCCCGGGCACGCGTATCCGGCTTGGGCACACCGGACATCTTCAGGCCATAGCCCACGTTCTCGATCACGTTCATGTGCGGGAACAAGGCGTAGCTCTGAAACATCATGCTGACATTGCGCTGGGCGGGGCCCAGCGTGGTGACATCTTTGCCCCCCATGATGATCCGGCCAGACGTGGGCGACTCCAGCCCGGCAATCATGCGCAGCGTGGTGGTTTTGCCGCAGCCGGACGGCCCCAGAATGGTGGTGAGCGTGCCCTGGCGGACTTCAAAGCTGATGCCTTTGACGGCCAGCGGCGCATTCGCGTCCGTGCCGTAACGCTTGGTGATGTTGTGAAACTCGATGCCGTTGTTCATGCTGTGTATTCGCTGTTAATGGCTGGGGGCCATCGCAACCGCTTTTCGCCGCCCCAGCTTGCGCTCCCCCACAAAAAACTGGATTAGCGCGGTCACCGCCGACATCAAAATGATCAGCACCGTGCAATAAGCCAGCGCCACACCGTAGTCGCCATTGCCCACCCGCCCGATGATGTAGGTCGTGGCCAACTCGTACTCGGCAGTCACCAAAAAGATGACCGCGCTGACCGTGGTGATGGACCTGACAAAGCTGTAGATTAGCGCAGCCACAAGAGCGGGCTTGAGCAAGGGCAGCACCACAAAACGCAAGGTTTTCACGCTGCCCGCGCGCAGCATCATGGACGCCTCGTCCAGCGACTTGTCCAGCTGCTTGAAGGCTGCCGTGCCGGCCCGCACCCCCACCGGAAGATTGCGAAACATGAAGCACAAGACGATGATGAGTGCGGTACCGGTCAGTTCAAACGGCGGCACATTGAAAGCCATGATGTAACTCACACCCAGCACCGTCCCCGGAATCGCAAACGCCAGCAGGGCCGCAAACTCAAAGGCCCCCTGCCCCCGGAATTCAGTGCGGGCCAGTAACCAGGCGATCAAAATGCCCAAGGTGGCCGTCAGCGGGGCCGCGATGGCCGCCAGCTTGAGGGTGGTGAACAAGGAATTCCAGGCACTTCCCGCCCAGACCAGCCCGAACGTGCCCCATTCCAGGGAGAAAGCGGTCCGAAAATGGTTCAGGGTCAGCGTGTAATCCCGGCCCCAGGTTTGTACAAAGCCGCCCGCAAAGGCGAAGAGGTACACCACCAAAGTGAAGGCCATCCACGGCAGCGCCACCGCGTGCACCAAGGCGCGTACCTGGCGGGGCAAGGGCAGCGCCATGCCCGCATCGCCCTTGCCTGACACCGTGGTGAAGTTCTGCTTGCCCAGCAACCCCCTTTGAATGGCAAAGACCGTCAGGGCAAACGTCATCAATATCCAGGCCAGAGAGGCGGCCCGCCCTTGGTCGTACTGCGCGCCCACAATGGCAAAAAATATTTCAGTGGAAAGCACTGCAAACTGCCCTCCCACCACAATCGGGTTGCCGAAGTCCGCCATGCTTTCAATGAACCCCACCAAAAATGCATTGGCCAGGCCGGGCTTGAGCAGGGGCAAGGTGACCGTGGTGAAGGTGCGCATGGGCGTCGCCCGCAGGGTTTGCGCGGCTTCTTCCAGGCTGGGTGACACGCCCTGCACCACCCCGCGCATGATCATGAAGGCGATTGGAGTGAAGGCAAAGGTTTGCGCCAGCCACACGCCAAACCAGCCATAGAACCAGCGGGTCGGTTCAATCCCGAAGGCGTACTCAAGAAACTGGTTCACCACGCCCGCACGGCCAAACAGCAAAATCAAACCCAGGCCCACTACAAACGGCGGTGTGATGATCGGCAGCATGGCCAGAACGTTGAGCGGCTTGGTGTAGCGGCTGGAGGCGCGCTCGGCCATCAAGGCCATCAAGGTACCCAGCAAGGTGGTGGAGGCCGCCGTCATCAAGCCCAAAAAGAGCGTATTCCAGGCCACACCACAGGTTCGGCCACTGCCTGGTGACATGACGCAGCCGAGCCCGAAGTTGCGCTCACTCGCCACCCGCTCCAGAATCGCGCTCACGGCAAACACACCGTCTTCGGTAAAAAAGGCCGCACTCAGCGCTTTCAAGACCGGAAACACAATGAAGAGCGCCAGCAGGCTGCCGCACCCCACGACAGCGGCCGCCACAAACAAGTCGCCCCTGAAATACCCGCGCCGTGCAATGCCGAAAGCCGACAACATCAGCAAGGCCGTCAAAACAACAAAGCCACCCCAGCCCATGCCCGGCTGGCGCGCGCCCAGCACACCCCAACTGGCCGTCATCGACTCAATAGCCCAGCCCCTTGCGCCGATGAGAAAGCCGCTCACCAGCAAAGCCAGGGCCGCCAGGCCGCCACCCAGCATCAGCACCAAGCCTTGGCGTCGCCCCGCCGGTAACAGCGCACCTGACACACCGATCAGCAACCCTGCAAGCCCCACCACCAACCAGGGTCGACCGAAGTGGATGACCTGGATCAGACCATTGCCCGCTTCGGGCCCGGAGAACACCGCAGGGATCATCAGCAGACCATTGCTGTCCTGAATCGCATACCAGGGCAAGCCGATGTAGGCCAGCAGGCCGGCGGCCAACCACCACCACAGGGCTTTGTTTTCAGAAAAATGCACAAGAGCAACTGTTCAGCCAAGCCGATCAGCGCGGCTGATTGAAGACCTCTTTTTCCCACTTGGCGATGAGCCGGCGGCGCTCTGCACTGGCACCGTATTTGGCATAGTCGTAATTGATCAGCTTGATTTTGCTGGGGTTGGTCATGCGGGGGTCCACAGGCACCTTGGCATGGCTGGGCAGTTGAAACTGCTTGGCCGCCAAGCCAAATTGCTGTCCACCGGGTGTCAGGGCCCACTCATAGAATTTTTTGGCCGCCTCGGTGTTCGGGCCATCTTTCACGATGCTCATGGAGCCGATTTCAGCACCCGTTCCTTCCGATGGGGTGACCGATGCCGCCGGGAAACCCTGCGTCGCCTCGGTCGTCACGTCATGCACAAAGCTGATGGACACGGCCGTCTCACCCCGTGCCACGGCTTTGGCCGGCGCCACGCCTGAGCGGGTGTAGGTGCTGACGTTTTTATGCAACTTCTTCATGTAGTCAAACGCCTGGTCTTCCCCCATCAGCTGCACCAGCGTGGCAATGACGGTGTAGGAGGTGCCGCTGGACGCCGCGTTGGCCATCTGGATCTCGCCCTTGAACTCGGGTTTCAGAAGGTCGGCCCACGAGGTGGGCGGAGCCACTTTCTTTTTGGCCAGCAACTCGGTGTTGTAACCAAAACCCAAGGGACCCAGGTACACGCCCACGGTGCGAAATTTCGAATCGGCCGCCTGCTTTTGCGCCCAGGGGTAAAGGGCAGACAGCTGAGGCGACTTGTACTCCAGCGTCAGGTTTTGCTCAGCGGCCTGCAGGTGCGGGTCGCCCGTGCCGCCAAACCAGATGTCGGTTTTGGGGTTGGCTTTTTCGGCATTGAGTTGCGCCAGCGCTTCGCCAGACCCCTTGGCGGTCATGTTGACCTTGACGCCCGTGGTTTTGGCATAGACCGTGGACATCAAACTGCACCACTCGGCCTGCACGGAACAGATCATATTGACCGTTTGCGCTTGAGCCGCACCATAAGCCAGCACCAAAGATGAACAAATCAGCAATTTTTTCATGGAGACTCCTTTGTGCCCCGAGACGGATCAAGGGGTAATTTAGATACAGGCCAAGCTTAGTCGAACTTCACTGTATTCATCCTCGGGGAAAACGCTAGCCTGGACTTCCATTTTCTAACAATTCACAAGAGTTTCGTGTTTTTATGAAACTAAGTTACAGTCTCCCTCACCTTTTTTTAACCTCAAAAAATTCTGTTCATGAGCTTTGATCTTGTCTTGTTTGGCGGCACCGGCGACCTGGCCTGGCGCAAATTGATGCCGGCCCTGTTTCAGGCGTTTCGCCATGGCACCCTGCCCGCAGGCGGGCGCATTATGGGTGTCGGCCGCGACGACCTCACGCACGCCCAGTACCGCACCCTGATCCGCAGCCGGTTTGAAAATGTCGAACTGGCCAAACGCCCCAGTGAAGAAGAATTCACCCGGTTTGCAGACTTGCTGGAATACGTCCGCATGGATTTATCCCGTCCGGACGACTACGCCCTGCTGGCCACGGCATTGGGGCAGCGCCAGGTTGACACGGTGGTGATGTACGTCGCCACCGCACCCGCCTTGTTCACCACCGTGTGCGAACAACTTGGCGCCGCTGGACTCAACACTGCCCACACCCGTGTGGTGCTGGAAAAACCGCTGGGCCACGACCTGGCCAGCAACCGGGCCATCAACGAGACCGTATGCCGGTTTTTTGGCGAAAAGCAGGTTTTCCGGATTGACCACTACCTGGGCAAGCCTGCGGTACAAAACTTGTTTGCCCTGCGTTTTGGCAACGCCCTGTTTGAGCCCCTGTGGCGCCGGGAGCACATTGCCAACATCCAGATCACGATTGCCGAAGAACTGGGCGTAGAAAAACGCGGCGCGTTTTACGACACCACTGGCGCCCTGCGCGACATGGTGCAAAACCACGCCTTGCAATTGCTGTGCGCCATTGGCATGGAGCCGCCCATCAACGCCCATGCCGATGCCATTCGCGACGAGAAACTCAAGGTACTGCGATCGCTCAAGCCCTGGACAACGGAGGCGCTCACCCAGGATGTCATTCGCGGCCAATATGGCGCCGGCACCATCGGTGGCGCCCCTGCCTTGGCCTACCGGGAAGAGCCCGGCGTCGACCCGCAGAGCCAAACCGAGACCTTTGTGGCCCTGCGCACCGAAATCTCCAACTGGCGCTGGGCCGGCGTGCCCTTCTACATTCGCACCGGCAAGCGCCTGGCCGGGCGCGATGCCCGCATTGTGGTGAACTTCAGGCCCACGCCCCACGCCATTTTCAATTCCCACACCGACATGGCCAACCAGCTGGTCATCAACCTGCAGCCCAAAGACGGACTGGAGCTGCACCTGCTCGCCCAGCAAACCAACCGGCGAAGCACCGCAGCGGCAGCCCAAACCCTGTCCCCGGTGCAGCTTGACCTCGACTTTGACAAGCGCTTTGGTGCCGAACGGGTGGGCGCCTACGAACGCCTGCTGCTCGATGTGATCGATGGCCGCCTGAATCTCTTTGTACGCAGCGACGAACAAATTGAAGCCTGGCGCTGGGTCGAGCCGATTCTGGAGCACTGGAAAAACGACACCCAAGGCCCACGCCAGTATGCTGCCGGCACTTGGGGGCCGAGTGCAGCCAGCGCCATGATTGCGCGAGACGGCTTCTGCTGGGACGAAGAGTGCTGAACAACCATGCTTGATCGAATCCAGGCCTGCCTGCCCTCCCTGGCTCCGGCTGAGCAGCGGGTGGCGCGGCTGGTCCTCAAAGACCCCCGCAGCTTTGCCCGGCAGCCCATCAGCGTGCTGGCGGACAGTGCCCATGTGAGCAAACCCACGGTGGTGCGGTTTTGCCGCAGCGTGGGCTACAACGGTTTGTCGGACTTCAAACTCAAGCTGGCCGGCAGTGTGAGCGAGGGTGTGCCCTTCATTCACCGCAGTGTGGATGCAGATGACAAGCCCAGCGACATCATGGTCAAGGTCATTGACAACACCGTGGCCGCATTCCTGAAGTACCGCAACGAAGCCAGTACCGCCGCCATCGACAAGGCCACCCAGGCGCTGGTCTCGGCCTACCGGCAAGGCAAGCGCATCGAGTTTTTTGGTGTGGGCAACTCCGGCGTGGTCGCGCAAGACGCACAACACAAATTCTTTCGCCTGGGTGTCAACACCATCGCTTACAGCGACGGTCACATGCAGGTGATGAGCGCCTCCTTGCTAGGGCCGGGGGACTGCGTGGTGGTTATTTCCAACTCAGGCCGCACCCGCGACCTGATGGATGCCTGCGACATCGCACGCCAGCATGGTGCCACCACCATCACCATCACCGCCAGCGGATCGCCATTGGCCGCAGCGGGCGACATCCATCTGGCAGCAGATCACCCGGAAGGCTATGACCGCTACAGCCCCATGGTGTCGCGGCTGCTCCACCTCCTGATCATCGACATTGTGGCGACCAGCGTGGCCTTGAGCATTGGCGGTGAAGCCCTGCAACCGAGGCTGCAAGAGATGAAGAAAAATCTGCGCAACAAGCGCTACGCCTGAAAAAAACAAAGCGGCTCGGGGGCCGCTTTGTTCATTCTGTCAGCCCGTCAATGAATCAGGGATTGACTTTGACGTATTTCCAGGCCATGCCGTTATCCGGCCATTGCACCAGGTCCACATTCTTTTTGGCGGCCCAGTTCAGCGCCTGTTGGTGCAGAGGCAGGTGACCCACATCGTCCTGGTGAATCTTCAGGGCTTCCTTGATCATGTCGCCGCGCAATTTCAGATCGGTCTCGGAGCCGATCTTCAGTGTCAGTTCGTCCACCCGGGCATTGCTGTAAGAGCCGAGGTTGAACTGCCCGCGACCCGCCTCACCCGCTGACGACATGATGGGATACAGCACGTTGTGCACATCCACCGTGCTGGCAGTCCAGCCCAACATGTAGAAGCTGGTGTTGCGGCTCAGGATTTTCGGGAAATACGTGCCTTTGGTTTCGGCCTCAAGATTGATTTTGACCCCGATCCTGGACAAATTGGCAGCCACGGCCTGGCAGATTTCGCCGTCATTGACGTAACGGTCATTCGGGCAATTCATCTTCACCTCAAAGCCGGCAGGATAGCCCGCATCCACCATCAACTTCTTGGCAGCCTCCACGTCGTAAGGCAGGCGTTTGCCCAACTCTTCGACATAGCCACTCACCTGAGGCGGCAACAACAGGGCCGTTGGTGTGGAGGCGCCGCGCATCACGGTTCTCTTGATGCCTTCAATATCCAGCGCTTGGTAAAACGCCTGGCGAACCCGCTTGTCCTTGAACGGATTCTTGCCCTTCACGTTGGAAAACAGCAATTCATCGCGCTTTTGGTCCATGCCCAAAAAGATCACGCGCAACTCGGGGCCTTGCAGCACCTTGAGCTTGGCGTCTTTTTTGAGCCGCTCCACGTCTTGCACTGGCACGGGCTCCATCACATCGAGCTCACCCGACAACAAGGCCGCCACACGGGTGGCATCGTTGCCAATCGGGGTAAAGATCACCTCGTCCACATTGCCATCAATCTTGCCCCAGTAAGTGCCATTGCGCGAGAACGTGCTGCGCACACCCGGCTGGCGCTCACGCAGGCGGTAGGGTCCTGTGCCGTTGGCGCGGAAGGAGGCCGCATTTTCAATGCCCTTGCGGCGGTCCACCGGCTTCAGGGCCTGGTTGGTCTCGCACCACTTCTTGCTCATCATGTGCCACTGCGTGAACAGTTCAGGCAGGATCGGAAACGGCGCATTCAGGATGAAATCCACCGCATGGTCATCAATTTTCTTGATCTCCTTGATCTGCCCCACATAGGTCTTCATGTCCGAACCCTCGCCCTTGGCGCGCTCGTAGCTGAAGATCACATCGTCCGCAGTGAACGGTGTGCCGTCATGAAAAACAACACCTTTGCGCAAATTGAAACGCCACACCGTCGGTGCGGTTTGCTTCCAGTCAGTGGCCAGCGCCGGCGTCAGTTTGTAATCCCGATCGCGGGTTACCAAGGGCTCGTACACATTGCCAACAATCGTGAGTTGCAGGGATTCATTGAGCGAGTGGGGGTCCATCGCCAGAGCATCGCCCTGGTTACCGACTCGCAAGGTGACGGCAGATGCTCCCAGACTCATAGCAGCCAAGGCAATAGATACGCCGGATAGAGTCAGATTTCTCTTAAATTTCACGATAATCTCCTGTTGAAAAAAGTAGGTCGGTCAGGTGGATGGTAACGCCAAGGCATGCTCGATCAAACTGGCATGCAGCGCAGCGCCCAGAGGCAGGATGTCGTCATTGAAGTCGTAACGGCTGTTGTGCAGAAAGCAACTGCCCACCCCGTTTTCCTCGCCCTGTCCAATGCGCATGTAGGCCCCGGGTTTGACCTGCAACATGAACGAAAAATCTTCAGCCCCCATGCTGGGCTCCAGGTCGCGCACGACCCGGTCGCGCCCGACCAGGCTGGTGGCCACACTGGCCGCAAAATGAGCCTCGGGGGCGGTATTGATGGTGGCGGGGTACATGCGCTCATAAGTTACCGTGGCCGATGCGCCAAAACCGAGGGCCACCGCCTGGCACATCTCCGACAAACGCGCCTCAACCAGGTCCTGCACGTGCCGGCTGAAGGTGCGCACGGTGCCCACCAGCGTGGCATTGCCCGGTATCACACTCATGGCACTCATCTCGCCCGCCCGCATGGCGCACAAGCTGATCACGGCGCTGTCGAGCGGCTTGACGTTGCGCGAGACAATGCTTTGCACTGCCGTGATGATGTGGGCCGCCACCAGTACCGGGTCCACGGTCTGGTAGGCGTGGGCACCATGACCCCCTTTACCGGTGATCTCGATGGTGACCCGATCAGCGGCGGCCATCATGGGCCCGGGGTTGAGGCCAATGGTGCCCGGCCGCATGGCTGGCCAGTTGTGCATGCCATAGACCGACTGCACCGGAAAACGATCGAACAAGCCGTCCTGAATCATGGCTCGGGCGCCAGCGTAGCCCTCTTCACCCGGCTGAAAAATCAAAACGGCCGTGCCGTCAAAGTTTCGGGTCTCGGCCAGGTAACGCGCGGCGCCCACCAGCATCGCCGTGTGGCCGTCATGGCCGCAACCATGCATCAGGCCGGGAGTGGCTGATTTCCAGGCAAAGTCGTTGTGCTCAGTCAACGGCAAAGCATCCATGTCGGCCCGCAGGCCAATCATCTTGCCGTGGCCGTCTGATGGACCTCGTCCTTTGATGAGTGCGACCAAGCCGGTCTTGCCAATGCCCGTGTGAATTTCATCCACACCGCACACTTTCAGTGCCTCATGCACCCGTTTGGACGTATAGAACTCTTCAAACCCCAGTTCGGGATGTGCATGCAGGTCACGCCGAAGGGCTGTGATCTCAGGATGGAAGGCAGCGATGTGTGAAAAGGCCCGGCCGTGGACGCGGTAAGTGAGGCTGTTGATTGAACTCTGCATCAAGAAAATCCAGTGTGCAGCTAAACCGCCAAAACCGAGCATGGCTGCTGCTTGTGAAAGACAGTCTCCGCGCGGCAGGCTGGCTGGCAATTTTTAATTGGCATCTGACCCTGATTACTCTGCCTTAGGTGTCAATGCAGATCGACTTCATCAACCCAAGACTTTAATAAGGGCTGCGAAAATCCCAATCGCTGCAAAAATAGCGGTAATAGTCCACCGTTGAGATTCGGCTATCGCTTTTATCAACTCGGACTTGATCTCGGCAATGTCTTTGCGAACGCTCTCGACGTCGCCGCGTGTTGCCAATTGCTGCGCGTGCAACGCATAGCGTTTATCAATCTCTTTGCTGACCGACTCAACTGCCGCCTTGGCATCAGCTTCTGATACACCAGCTTTGACGAACGCGTTATAAATTTCAAGTTCCATAATTTAGTTTACTCCTGTTGGAGACAACATAAAGCAACAAATACCCGCATGCATTGCTGTCCCGGCTGACCCAGACAACTTATGTGATGAACCCCGATAAGCTAACACCCAATGAACTGGTGCTGCTGGGCAATTTTTAATTGGAATCTGACCCTGATTACCCGTATGGCCGTCATGGCCACAACCGTGCATCAGGCCGGGAGTGGCTGATTTCCAGGCAAAGTCGTTGTGCTCAGTGAGGGGCAAAGCATCCATGTCGGCCCGCAGGCCAATCATCTTGCCGTGGCCGTCTGATGGACCTCGTCCTTTGACGAGTGCGACCAAGCCGGTCTTGCCAATGCCCGTGTGAATTTCATCCACACCGCACACTTTCAGTGCCTCATGCACCCGTTTGGACGTATAGAACTCTTCAAACCCCAGTTCGGGATGTGCATGCAGGTCACGCCGAAGGGCAGTGATCTCAGGATGGAAGGAAGCGATATGTGAAAAGGCCCGTCCGTGAACGCGCATGTTTTGACCGGCAGCTGCACCCTGCATCAAGACACGCTCATTTGGGTCGCCCGGGAGAATCTGGAAAATTCACGGATCAATAGGGGTTGATAAAGAACAAAGCAGGCACGCATAAAAAAATGAACCGGTCAAAACAATAATTTAACAGCGCAAGACGCATGCCGATATTGGGGTTTTCGTCAATCTCGTCGCCATTGCACATAAAAAAACCCCACTACGTTGCCGTAGCGGGGTTTTTTATTTTTCAACTCTCAGCTGACTTGCGTCAGCGTCAAATTAGAAAGTGTGGCGAACGCCAGCTTCCATACCAGTGGAGTTACCACCAGCGGTAGCCGCACCTGCAGCAGTACCTGCTGCAACGGAACCGATACCGAATGCTGCACCGTTCTTGTTAGAGATACGTGAGAAGGTACCGTACAAAGCTGTACGCTTGGACAGGTTGTAGTCGTAACCCACAGCGATCTGGCTCGCATCGCCGTTGCCGGCAGCAGCGTTGTAGTCAGAGTTGGTGTAAGAAGCCTTCAAGTTGCCAGCGCCCATAGGTGCAACAACACCGACCATCAGGTGCTTGACTTCGCTGGCGCCGAACTTGGCCATGGTGTATTGAGCCATTGGCTTGGCAACACCCATGTTGTAGGAAGCAGCGATGTTCGTGCGCTTGAACGAGCTGTTCATGTTTGTAGCAGAACCTTCGTTAGCTGTCGCCAAAGCAGCGCTCAAAGGGCCCGCATCATAGGTCAAACGCAGACCGACATACTCGTTAGCCGTATTGGCAGCTTTGGATTCTTTCAAAGCGTATTGAGCCCACAAACCAAAACCGCCCATGGTTGGCGAGTGGTAAGCGATGGTGTTGTTGGCACGAACGAGCGTTGTCGCTCCGCTTCCCAGCACTGTCAATGTGTTGACAGAGCTGCCCACGCCGTTTGTTCCAAACGGATCAAACACAGTGTGGGTCCAGAAGGTTGGCGTGTAGTCACGGCCCAAACGAACTTCACCGAATCCGCCCATCAAGCTTGCGGTGCTACGGCGTTGAAACTGAAAACCGCCTGGGGTGCCGGTATCAGGATTCAAACCACCTTCAAGGTGAAAACCAGCCTTCATACCGCCGCCCAAGTCTTCCACGCCACGGAATCCGAGGCGGCTGGAAGCAATACCGTCTTGCGACAAGGATGTCAGGGACTGACCGCCTTGGTCAACATATTTGACGCTCATATCGACCACGCCGAACAAGGTCACGGAAGACTGGGCGAAAGCGGCACCAGAAGCTGCCAACACAGCCAAAGCTACGAGAGATTTTTTCATTTCAGATTTCTCCAAGGTTAAACAGAGGGCGCCGGTACGATGAACTCGGGCCCCGGGCCAACCTCCTATTTCAGGAAGTTGAATGTATTGAAACAGACACCAGCCCCCTTGGCAAAGAAAACAAGGGAAAACAAAGCTTAATTTCAAGCGAACGTTGCTGGGCTGCAACACCCTGAAGATCAAGGTCAGCTGGAAAGCAAAATGCGAGCCACGAAAAAGAAATGCGATGCCACACCCTTGCGCGAGGTCAAGGGCTCTTGGCTTCGCCCGGAAACACAAAAGGGTGATGACGGATTCCCGGTACTCGGTTTTATCCTGCTCACTAAAATGGCGCATGGACAAGCTACTCATCACTCTAGACACCGCCTTGCGCACCCTGTTTGTTGCACCCCAGGCGGCTCAGCCCTGCCCCACGTTGGCGGGCCAGTCCACCGAGCTGTCAGCCGCTGAAAAAGCGCATGCAGGCGCTTTGATGCGGGTGAACCATGTGGGCGAAGTCTGCGCCCAGGCCCTGTACACCGCGCAAGCCTTCGCGACCCAAAACGAATCGCTCCGAGCCCATTTCACCCGGGCGAGCGCCGAGGAAACCGATCACTTGGCCTGGACAGCCCAGCGCCTGGAAGAGTTGGGCGCACGCCAGTCGCTGCTGAACCCGCTGTGGTACGCCGGGGCCTTTGGCCTGGGGTTGATTGCAGGCCGGCTGGGTGACAAGGTGAGTCTTGGGTTTGTGGTGGAAACCGAAAACCAGGTGGAGGCCCACCTCCAAAGCCACCTGACCCTTTTGCCTGACCACGACCACGCCTCGAGAGCCATCGTGGCGCAAATGAAAGACGATGAAGCGCGTCATGCGCTGGAAGCCAGGGAAGCCGGCGCCATGGAGCTACCCGGCCCCGTGAAGGGCTTGATGCGGTTGGCAGCCAAAGTCATGACAACGGTGGCGCACCGGGTTTAATCAAGCCTCCAGCACCTCAAAGCTGGTCGTGATTTCGGCGGTCTTGGCCAGCATGATGCTGGCAGAACAGTATTTTTCGTGGCTCATGGCCACAGCGCGCTCCACAGCAGACGCAGGAATGCCTTTGCCCGATACGGTGAAATGCATATTGATGCGGGTGAAGACTTTGGGGTCGACCTCAGCCCGCTCCGCGGTGAGCTTGACGGTGCAGCCTGTGACCGCGTGGCGGCCGCGCTTGAGGATCAGCACCACGTCGTAGGCCGTGCAACCGCCGGTGCCCGCCAACACGGTCTCCAGGGGCCGGGGGGCCAGGTTCAGTCCACCGTTTTCGGGCTTGGCCTCATCCGGGGCGCCGTCCATAACCAGCGTGTGACCGCTGCCGGTTTCGGCTACAAAACCCATGCCTGAGCGGGTGCCCAAAGCCCCGGTCCAACTGACTGTGCATTCCATGATTACGCTTTCCCTTTGCTGATGAAGACGCGATTGTCGCCGTTGAGGCGCGCTTATCATTAAGGCATTCATGAAAAATCCACACCTCCAACCCGCCGACTACCTCAAAAAAATCCTGACTGCCCGCGTCTACGACGTAGCCGTTGAGACCCCGCTGGAGCCTGCCCGGGCATTGGGCCAGCGCTTGGGCAATACCGTGCTGCTCAAGCGCGAAGACCAGCAACCGGTGCACAGCTTCAAGCTGCGCGGCGCTTACAACAAGATGGCGCACCTGACGCCGGAGCAGTTGCAAAAAGGCGTTATTTGCGCCAGTGCAGGCAACCACGCCCAGGGCGTGGCACTGAGCGCGCAGCGTCTGGGCACACGTGCCGTTATCGTCATGCCCACCACCACGCCACAGGTCAAGGTGGATGCGGTTCGGGGCTTTGGTGGCGAGGTGGTGTTGTTCGGCGAGAGCTACTCCGACGCCTACACCCACGCCGCCGAGCTGGAAAAGACGCAGGGCCTGACCTTTGTGCACCCCTTTGACGACCCGGACGTGATTGCCGGCCAAGGCACGATTGCCATGGAAATACTGCGCCAGTTGCAAGGGCATGGCTCCAACCGCCTCGACGCCATTTTTGTCGCCATTGGCGGCGGCGGCCTGATCTCGGGCGTGGCCAACTACATCAAGGCAGTACGCCCGGAAATCAAGATTATTGGCGTTCAAATGAACGACTCGGACGCTATGATTCAGTCGGTAGCCGCCACCCACCGCGTGACGCTGCCTGACGTGGGCCTGTTCTCGGACGGCACCGCCGTGAAGCTGGTGGGCGAAGAGACCTTTCGCATAGCCAGCAACCTGGTGGACGAGTTCATCACGGTGGACACCGACGCCGTGTGCGCAGCCATCAAGGACGTGTTTGTGGACACGCGCAGCATTGTGGAGCCCGCTGGCGCGCTGTCGGTGGCTGCCATCAAGCAGTATGTGGCGCAGCACCAAACCCAGGGCGAGACCTACGCAGCCATTTTGTGCGGTGCCAACATGAACTTTGACCGCTTGCGCTTTGTTGCCGAGCGGGCTGAGGTGGGCGAGGAGCGCGAGGCCTTGTTTGCAGTGACCATTCCGGAGGAGCGCGGCAGCTTCAAGCGATTTTGCGAGCTGATCGGCAATTTGCCCGGGGGACCACGCAACGTGACCGAATTCAACTACCGCATCAGCGACTCGGCAAAGGCCCATGTCTTCATGGGCCTGACCACGCAGGGCAAGGGCGAATCGGGCCAGATTGCGGCCAACTTCACCCAGCACAACTTTGCCGCGCTGGACCTGACGCACGATGAACTGGCCAAGGAGCATATTCGCCATATGGTGGGCGGGCACTCCAAACTGGCGCAAGACGAGCGCTTGCTGCGTTTTGTGTTCCCGGAGCGACCCGGCGCGCTGCTCAAGTTCCTGAGCCTGATGCGCCCGGGCTGGAACATCAGCCTGTTTCACTACCGAAACCAGGGCGCCGATTACGGCCGCATTTTGGTCGGCCTGCAGGTGCCATCGGCAGACGATGTCGCATTTGCCGAGTTTCTGGATACGCTGGGCTACCCTTGTGTAGAGGAAACCAGCAATCCGGCGTACCGTATGTTTTTGCAGACATGAGCGCCTCGCTGGACGGCAAGCTGGTGGTGGCCATTTCAAGCCGGGCCCTGTTTGACTTTGAGCAAGAGAACGAGGTCTTCGAGCTGGGCGACGACCGGGCTTACATGGCGCTGCAACTGGAGCGCCTGGAGATACCTGCCAAGCCCGGTGTGGCGTTTTCACTGATCAAAAAACTGCTGGCCTTCAACCAGACCGCCGCCGACTCGCACGAGCCGTCAGGTTCACAACCCGTGGAAGTGGTGATTCTGTCGCGCAATGACCCGGTATCGGGCATGCGGGTGTTCCGCTCGGCCCAGCACTACGGCTTGCCCATTCAGCGCGGCAGTTTCACCCGCGGACAGTCGCCCTGGCGCTACCTTAAACCGCTGCATGCCAACCTGTTTTTAAGCACCCATTTGAGTGATGTGCGCGCCGCGCTGGAGGCGGGCGTGCCGGCCGCGCAGGTGTATCCGCAGTCGGTTCACGCCGGAGATGCTTACCCGCATGAAGTGCGCATTGCCTTTGACGGGGACGCCGTGCTGTTCAGTGACGAGGCCGAGCGGGTCTACCAGGCCGAGGGCTTGAGCGCGTTTCAAAAGCATGAAACCGACAAGGCCCAGCAGCCTTTGCTGGCCGGGCCGTTCAAGCCGCTGCTGACGGCGCTGCAGCGACTGCAGCAAGCCGGCACCCCCACCATGCGCATTCGCACGGCACTGGTCACCGCCCGCAGCGCGCCGGCCCATGAACGCGCCATTCGCACCCTCATGGACTGGAACATCGAGGTCGATGAAGCCATGTTTCTGGGTGGCTTGCCCAAAGGCGAGTTTTTGCGGGAATTTGAGCCGGACTTCTTCTTTGACGACCAGACGGGGCACGTGGACTCGGCCTCGCTACACGTTCCCTCGGGCCATGTTGCCAGTGGCGTGCGCAACAGTTAGCCCTCAGCAGGCAGGATTCATAAATCCAGGTCAAATCCATCATGAACGTCAACCGGAGCCGCTTGATGAACACGACAAGCGCCGAACCTACCCAT
>CALRWE010000009.1:0-41416 GCA_943371745.1 Rhodoferax sp. OV413 | reverse complement strand
GGCCCTGCAGCTGCCCACCCGTGGCATTACCGCGCTGTTTGGCGCCTCTGGCTCGGGAAAAACCACCTGCCTGCGGATTTTGGCCGGACTGGAGCAACAGGCCAAAGGCCGGGTTAGCGTGGCCGGCGAATTGTGGCAAGACAGTGCGCAGGGCATTTTTAGACCCGTGCACCAGCGCGCGCTGGGCTATGTATTTCAGGAAGCCAGCCTGTTTGACCACCTCAACGTGCAAGACAACCTGACCTACGGCTTCAAGCGCACGCCATCCAATCAGCGCCGCCACGGCTGGGACCATGCCGTGGCCCTGCTGGGCATTGAACACCTGCTGCAGCGTTGGCCCCATGAACTCTCGGGCGGTGAGCGCCAGCGCGTGGCCATTGGCCGCGCCCTGGCCAGCAGCCCGCGCCTGCTGCTGATGGACGAACCACTGGCCGCACTGGACGCCCCCCGCAAAGCCGAAGTATTGCCCTACCTGGAGCGCCTGCAGATTGAGCTGGCCATTCCGATGGTGTATGTCAGTCACGCCATCGACGAGGTGGCTCGGTTGGCCGACCACTTGGTGCTGCTGGAGGCCGGCCGTGTCCGGGCCAGCGGCCCCACGGCGCAGATGCTGACCCGGCTCGACTTGCCGCTGGCCCATGGCGACACCGCCAGCGCCATCATCCTGGCGCGGGTGAGCGGGCATGAGCCGGCCTACCATTTGACGCTGGCCGAATTTGCAGGGGGCTGCTTGCGCGTGCCCCAGCAAGCGCTAGTGCCAGGCCAGGCGCTGCGCATCAGGGTGCAGGCGCGGGACGTGAGCCTGACGCTGAGCCCGCAAACCCACACCAGCATCCTCAACATCTTGCCCGCGCGGGTCACGAGTTGGTCCGTTGACGGGCCCGGCCAGATCATCGTCGGGCTTGACGCTGCAGGCACATCACTGTTGGCGCGGGTCACGCGCAAGTCGTTTGATGCGCTCGGTTTGAAAGAGGGGCTGCAGGTCTACGCCCAAATTAAAGGCGTCGCCATTCTGAGCAGCTAAGCGGCGGCGCGGAACAATCGGGGCAAGCCCTTTTTAAAAAAACTCACACCGAAGCCACCCATGACAAAAATCACACCCCTTAAACTGCACTCGCCCGGCGGCGAAGAACTGAAAGCAGCCCGCTTGAACGCAGGACTCAGCCAGGTCGAGGCCGCAACCTTGATGGGCTATCCAGTGCAAGCGGGCAGCCGGGGCGGCCTGCAGTCGCGTACTTGGCAAGCTCTGGAGAGCGCCGATGATGCGCGCAATATGCCCGCTCCCGTTTTTGCCCTGTTTCAGTTGCTCACAGGCCAGCACCCTGCTCTGACGCTCATCGAGAAAAACTCAACACCGCGAGCTGACGCACCTCAACCGCTATCAAAGTAGATTTAAAAAGCCAATTGATCCGGCGGCTACAGACCGAAAATATCACGATAGAGCTTGTGTACTTTTTCAGGTTTAGTTTTGTACTGCAAGGTCAATAAAGGCAAACACTTTGTGCAGAGAGCGGGTTTCAGGCAACACATACACAATCCCGTTGGTCTGCTTGAAAGCCATGCTCACCACTTGCTTGAAAAACTCTGCAGACACATTGATGCAGCCATAAGAAATGCGGTTGTCCAGCGACGATGGCGAAGCCAGACGCTCTGCGCGCCGCTCCTTGGTGTTGCTGGTCACCACCGGGTGCAGCGAGATTGCCGATTCGTAATCTACCCACAAAATCTCCTTGCCGCCCAGGTTGCGGTCCAGATTGGCCAGAAAGCGACCTGCCGGCGTGGTGCGCTCGTGCGGCAAGATGCTGGCCAATTTGCGCTCACCAATGCCGGGCACCGAGTCATCGCCGATGGTCAGACCCAGCAGCGCCGGGGTGACACCGCGCAAACGCCCATCAGCATAGAACACCAGCACCAGCGCCCGCGCCTTATCCACCACGAGAAAAGGCAGGCCATGGTTGTCACGGGTCTGTGCGACCCAGTTCACCAAGTGATGTACTTCAGCCGAGGCTCCCTCCCGGACGAAACTCGCCAGGTTGGCTCGGTAGCTCGCCCCTGTGGCCGGCGTTGCCGGTGCTTGCAAGCCTGGCGGCACCGTCGCCACCTGCGCGCAAGTGGGTTGTGCGCTCCAGCCGAGGCCCAACAGGCCAAGGACCAAAGTTTGCCTCAGTGTGGCGAGCACAACAAGCGCTCCGCCATCAATTGCGGTCTTGCTTGCGCGGCCGGGGAGGTGCCACGTACACCGGCGGTGGGGCAACGGGCGGCTGCTCCACCACGGGCACGGGCGCCAGCGCAGGCGCCGGCACAGGCTCAGGGATACGCACCAGGACAGGTGCGGGTGGCACCGGCGGCACCACCATCACCAGTTGCGGCGGCAAAAGCGGCGGCACCACCACGGGCACCCAAGTCGGCGGCCTGACCCGAGGGGGCACAACCGGACCTTCATAAGGCAGCTCAGGAGGCGCTTCGACGTCAGGTGGCGTGACAACTTCGGGTGGTACAACCACAATGGGCGGCTCACCGGGGGGTACAACCACCACTGGAGGCTCAACAGGCGGTACCACGACTGGGGGCACGACTACAACCGGTGGTTCAACGACAACTGGAGGCACAACCACGACTGGTGGCTCCACAGGCGGGACAACTACGACTGGTGGTTCAACGACGACTGGTGGCTCCACAGGTGGCACGACCACAACGGGTGGCTCCACAGGCGGGACGACTACGACAGGCGGTTCAACCACGACCGGTGGCTCTACAGGCGGCACCACGACAGGTGGCACAACCGGCGTCACCGTCAGGGCTCCGTTCACATACGTGATGATGTAGTTCCCCGGCGTGAAAGTGCCGCCAGTGGCTGCACTGGGGGTGATCGGGTAGGGTCCAGGAGCCGTCGCGGTGGGCGATGTGCCAGTGGGACTCATTGCCGTCACGCTGCCCACGGTTTCACCATTTTGCGGCGCCACCGGTGTGGTGAAGGCGGTACTTGACGGCGTGAAGGTTTCGCCAAAAGCCTTGATGGCGTCGTTGGCCTTGATGGTGAGCGGCGCCGGGGTCACGGTCAGTTTGCCGTCCACATAAGCAATGGTGTAGTTGCCTGGCGTAAAACTGCCGGTGGCGCGGCCGGGTGTGATGACGATCGGGTAGGAGCTGCCCGCCACGCTGGCCGTGGGTGGTGAACCGGTGCTTGTCTCGACCACGCTGGTGACTGTGTCGCTGTTGACCAGACCGACCTGGGTGAAGGCTGTGCCGGCTGGCGTGAAGGTGGTGCCGTAGACCTTGGCGGCGTCATTGGCCGTCAAGACCAGCGGCGCCGGGGTCACGATCATGGCGCCATCAACGTAGGTGATGGTGTAGTTGGTGGCCACAAACCCGCCTGTGCCCGTGGCGCTGCCCGGGGTGATCACGATCGGGTAGGGACTTCCCGCCACACCGGCAACAGGTGGTGAGCCGGTGCTGGTTTCCACGACGCTGGTCACGATTTCGCCCGCCAGCGGCGCAATTGGCGTCGTGAACGCTGTGCCGGCTGGCGTGAAGGTGCTGCCATAGACCTTGGTGGCATCGTTGGCCTGAAGGGTCAGTGGTGCCGGCGCGATGGTTCCGGGTGCCGTATTGACGGTCACGATGTAATTGTTGCCGCCATTGCCATCGGCCACGGTATAGGGACCATTGGCCACCAGAGTGCTGCCACCGGTACCCAGGACATCTTTGCTGACGTAGTTTTGCGTCAGCGGGCCACTCAGGGTGTCGCCTGCCTGCAGGTCGACCACGGTCGGCACGCCCACCGAACTGGTGGTGCCGTTGTATGCACGCGAGTCGGTTACGGCATTGATTGACATTGGCCGAACCAAAATATCGCCCCGCGTCTGGTACGTGCCCGGGGTAAAGCCGACCGGGGCAAACAAGTCGTAAACCGCATCGCTGAACGTGCTGTTGAAAGTGATTGGTTTGTTGGCCCCCACATGCTCGGTATCAAACAAGGCATTGCTTACCGCACCCAAGGTGGCCGCTGGCACAACGCCTGTCAAGTCGGGCTTGAGTCCGCTCACGGTGGCAGCCCGGGTGTTGTCGTAGATCTTGTTGTCACCCTTGCCAAATACCCATGCTTTGGCATCCAGCACGCCGGCGCCGGTCAGGCTGGTGTCGTAGGCCAAAATTTCGGCGCCGGTGGTGGCGTAACTCACCGGGTTGAAGCGGATGCTGAGGTTGCCGGTGGTGATCGTCAGGCAGTTGCTACCGCAGGTGATGGCCACCGTACCTGCAGCAGCGCCGGGGCCGGTGCCGTCGTTGTCAGCCCGCAGAATCATGTCGCCGGAGGTGACGGTTGAGGCGGCGGCCAGGGTCACATTGCGGCCTGCCACCACAGCGAGGTTGCCGGTGGTGATGGTTGTTGCCGCTGAAATCAGCACGTCGTTCACCGCCGTGAAGGTCAGGTTACCGCTGGTCGTTTTGGTGGCTGCAGCCACGTTGACGTTGTTGCCGGCCTGGGCGTCCACACTGCCGTTGATGCCTGAGACGGCCGCATTGATATTCACATCGTTCACCGCCTTCAGGGTCAAGGTGGTGGGTGCGGTCCAGGAGACGGCGTCGTTGACATTGACGTTCCCTGAAGTGCCAGCAGTGCCCTTGACACTTTCGATGATGACGCTGGTGGCATCCAGGCTGGTGCCCAGTTGGGTCCCGGTAATGTCCCCGCCACCCACAGCCACTGTGTAGTCCATCGGGTCAATCAGCCAGGTGCCGGTTTTTCCGGCACTTGCCAGCGTGGTGATTTTGGCGTTGTCGGCCACCTTCACATGCGCCGCAGACGTTTCAATGAAACCGCCGTCACCGCCCTTCGGTGCCGACGCATCCAGCGCGCCGCCAACGTTCACGGTGCCGCTTTGCATGTCGCCCATCAGCATGATGCTGCCGTTTTCACCGGTCACCAGCGTTTGCGCCCGCACCACGCCGGTGTTGTTCACCGCGCTTTGCATCAGGCTGCTGGCTGACTGGGCGGTCAGCAACACACGGCCACCATCGGCCTGAATCAAGCCACCGTTTTGCACCAATGCGTTGACAGCACCCTGGTTAACGCTCACGTTGAGCAGGCCGTCACCGGCCACGTCCAGCGTGATGGCATGGCCTGCTGCCAGTGCCACCGTGCCGAGTTGGGCGGCGATCACGCCGTCATTGCCGACATTCGCACCCAGCAGCGCCACATAGCCGCCATCGGCGTTGATCGAGCCATCGTTGCGCACTGCGCCCTTGCCAGCGCCACCAAATTTGTAGTTGCCCGCCATGAAGTCACCATCAGCGATGTTCAGGCTGGAGGCCGCCAGCCCGCCCACATTGACTTGCGCGCCCTTGCCAAACAAGATGCCGTTGGGGTTGACCAAAAACACTTGGCCGTTGGCACTCAGGCTGCCCAAAATATTGGACGGATCCGCGCCCAGCACCCGGTTGAGGACCACCGAGCTTTTGCCGGGCTGCACGAACTGCACCGACTGGCCCGCAGCGATATTGAAGCTTTGCCAATTGATGATGGCGTTTTGCGTGGTCTGGTTGATGGTGGTGCTACCCGCCGCACTGCTGATGTTGGCGACACCGGAAGCCACCACGCCGCCGGTAGGCTGGGCCAGCGCGTTGGCGCCAAACGTGAGCATCACCGACACGGCCAGCGCTTGCAGGGCAAAGCCTGTGCCGATGCCTGCGGCATCCGCGCCGGAAGAAGTTTTTTTACCAGCGCTGCTGGCGTTCTCGGACACAGCCACAAAGGTGCCGGTGCTGTCATTCCAGATAGATCGATAAGAGCGGTTCATGATAGGGTCCAATAAAATTGAAAAAGAAGTCAGGCAACGCGTTGTGACTTAAAAATATTTGACGGCCTGAATCCAGAACCGGCCTGACTTGTCGGGGGCCGAGGTGGCGTCTTCATTGCCCAGCTTGACGGCGTAATACGCACGCACCATGAAGTTGTTAGTGTCTGACCAATTCAAGCCCACGCCGGCGCCGCTCAGGCTGCGCTTGTTGCTGACCGAGCCTGGCCAGGGGTTCTTGTTGATCTTCACCTGGCCGCCATCCACAAAGGCAATCAGCTGCAGATGGCCCGGCAAGGTGGCTGAAAAGCGGGGTACTTGCATGCGGGCCTCCAGGTTCACCACATAGCCCTGGTCGCCGTAGCCTTCACCCTCGGGGTAGGCGCGCACGCCGTACATGCCACCGAGTTCCATTTTTTCGGAAACATCCAGGTTTTTCGAGGCGACCTGACCGTTGATGGATGCCGACAAGGACACCAGGTCAGTCACGCGTTGCACCCGAGACAGGCTGAACCCAAGCTTGTTGAAACTGCCGCTGGTGCGCGCGTTGGCTGCATCTGCCAGTTGTTTACTGGGTGTGCGCAAGTCGATGTTGCCGGCGCTCCAGGCGAGTGAGTACCGGTTGAAGCCACCGCCGCCCAGGCGGTCGGTGCTGTTGCCATACAGGCTGGCGGTGAGCACTTGCGCATCTTTGTCGGCTACGGCACCGGTGGTGTCCACCTCGTCCTGAAAAGTCTTGTCGTCGTACAGCAGGCCTACATACAGGTTGTTGTAGCGCGAGCGAATCAAGGGATAGCTGCCAAACACGCTGGCCACCCGGGCTTCGCCGTGGGCCTGCAGTGGAGCAAACTCTTCACCCAACTCGTACACCAAGCCGCTGTAGGCCAAGCCGGCAGTGGCTTTGCCAAATTGCATCTGGTAGGCACCCCGGGCGTAGCTCATGCCTTTGCCGGCGGTCAATACACGCAGGGACGCCACATCACCCAAGCCCAGTGGCTCGTTGAAGTTGACGGTGGCACCCACCCGGTAAACACCGGTGTAGCGGTTGCCGGCGTTGTCCGCGTCAATGCTGCCAGTCACCCGGCGGCCCGGCGTGAGGTTCACGACCAGGTCGGAACTGCCCGCATCAACACCCGGCACCAGACTGGAGTTGACCTGCACACCAGGCAAATCGGACAGCAACAGCAGCCGGTTTTCAAGGGGCGCCGACGCCACCGCATCGCCAGGATTGATGCCACTGAGCAGGCCGTTGGCCAGCGCGTCGGACACGTTGGTCTGGTTGTTGATGGAGACCTTGCCGTATTGGCCGTCGATCACGGCAATGGTGACCACGCCATTTTTGATGTCTTGCGCAGGCAGGTAGGCCTGCGCCACAAAGTAACCCGAGCGGTGGTAGTGCGCCGTGATGCGGGCTGCCATGGCACGCAGGTCGGTCAGCGTCAGCAGGGTGCCGCCCTGAAAGCCGGTTACTGCAATCAAGTCAGCCTCAGAGAAGGCCTTGGCACCGGTCACGCGCAGGCTGTTGACCGTGATTTTTGCCGTGTCTGGTGCGACGATGGCGGCCGGGGCCACCGGCCTGACTGCAATAGCCGGCGCGGCCTGCGGCTGCCCCGGCACCATGGGGATTTGCCGTAACTGGCTGCCCGCGCTCGGCGCTTGCTGCGCGAAGACAACAGGACTCAGGGCCAGCAGCACACTGGGGATGACTTTGGTTTTAAACATGCTTACTTTCTGTTGAGTCCGGCAACATTGCAAATACTCAACAAGCATTTTGTTTAGACCGGTGCGCCAGGTCTGTACGTTGGAGCGCACATCAACCCACGATGTTCGCCCGACTTTCAATGCAAAGTTGGAGCCAGGGGAGTACGCGCAGTGACTCCTGAATAGATAGCTGCCAGCGCAAGTGATATGAAGGGCGCTCTCAAATCCAAGTGCAACACAACGGTCGAAAATTCGGATGGCAGGGGCCACAGAAGGCCGCAAGGGGCCGTCAGGGAATGCAAGGCTGAATTGCTGCGCCCCACGGCGCTATTGGCCGGTCAATCGCGTGCCGGCCTGGCGCCGTCAAGCGCTGAGCTTTCGATACAGAGTTTGCCGGCTGATGCCCAGCCGGCGGGCGGCCTGGGACAAGTTGCCACCGGCATCCTGCATCGCTTGGCGGATGGCTAGCTGTGACATGTCGTGCAGATTGTGGGCAGGCGTCAGAGCTGGCGCTGGGGTCAGCGCCGCACCAGGCGGGACCGGTGCAGGCAGCGCCGGGGCAGCCAACGCCTCCAGCAAATCGTCGGCCAGATGTGCCCAGTCCAGCACCGCTTCTCCGGGCTCCAGCATCGCGCTGGCCGTTCGCAGCGCGTTGGCATACTGGCGCAGATTGCCCGGCCAGGCATACGCTTTCAAGCGGGTCAACAGGCCGGGC
This sequence comes from Rhodoferax sp. OV413, assembly GCA_943371745.1. GTDB lineage: Bacteria > Pseudomonadota > Gammaproteobacteria > Burkholderiales > Burkholderiaceae_C > Rhodoferax. Next base: position 33,205 of record CALRWE010000009.1, on the reverse strand, counting down.
GCCACCTCCACAGGATCCTGCGGGTTAATGTCTTCCAGCAGATGCCGGGTCAACACATCAAAATCCGTGCGCTCACGCAGCGCGGGCAAGTGCACCGTCAAACCGTTGATACGGTAATACAGGTCACTGCGAAATTGCCCCGCCTCGGCGGCCTGGCGCAGCTTGCAGTGGGTGGCACAGATCAGGGCGAAATCCACCGCCACGGCAGGCCCGCCCCCCAGCGGGCTGACCTCGCGCTCCTGCAGCACCCGAAGCAAACGCGCCTGCAAGCTCAAGGGCATGTCACCAATTTCATCCAGGAACAAGGTACCGCCATGGGCTTCCCGCAGGCGTCCGGGGCTGCCCTCGCGCCGTGCTCCGGTGAAGGCCCCCGGGCTGTAGCCAAACAGTTCGGCCTCAATCAGGTTTTCAGGAACGGCGGCGCAATTGATGGCGACAAAAGGCTGGTTGCGACGCGGCCCGCTGTGGTGGGCCGCACGGGCAAACATCTCTTTGCCCACGCCAGACTCGCCCTGAATCAACAACGGGATCGGTTTGTCCAGCACCCGGCGGGCTTTGTCAGACGCATTGCGCCAGCGCAAATCACCGGTGTCGAGCCGGGCCAGGGCATCGGCGCCGGCAGCATCAACGCTGACCACCTGCGCCCTGGAGGCCCTGACCGCCACACCGGATGCGGCAACGGTAGCGCCATCTTGCCGAACTACAGCAAACAGCAGCTCACCACCCCTCAGGCGCACCTGTTGGGCTTGCCCTGGACGGCGTTTGTGCAGGGACAGCAAGGCATCCAGCGACATGTCCAGCACACTGCGGATCTGCACGGCGCCCAAGTCTGACTTGGACAAGCCCAGCAGCGCCAGCCCGGCCCCGTTGCCGCCCATCACCCAGCCGTCGCCCGACAGCACCACAATGCCTTCGGCCACGGTACCCAAGCCTGCCCGCTGTGGATGCAGGTGCAAAAGAATGTGCTGCTGGCAGGTGGCGCCGATCAGCCGGTTTTCGATCATGCGGGCGGCCATGCTCACCAGCCCGAAGGTGTGCAACTGGCCCGTTCGCTGGTCACTGGAAATGTCCAGCACGCCCATCAGCTCGCCCTTAGCCGAGAGAATGGGCGCCGCCGTGCAGGTCAAAAAATCATTGTGCTCAAAGAAGTGCTCACCGCCGTGGATCTCCAGGCCGCAACCTTCGGCCAGCACGGTTCCGATGGCGTTGGTGCCGCTGTGTTGCTCGCTCCACGAAGCACCACATGACAACGCGACCTGCTGCGCCCGCTGCAAAAAATCGGCATGCCCCAGGGTATGCATCAAGGTGCCCCGCGCATCGGCCAGCACCACCATGCTCTGATTGACTTGCACCATCTCATACAACACATCCATGACCGGGCGGGAGTGCACCAGCAACTCATGCTGGCTGGTCAGGGCACGGTTCAGGTCAGCCGCGCTGGCGTGCTCGCTGGTCTGCCGCCGATCCGTGGGCAAGAGACCGGCCGCCAGGCTGCGCCGCCATGATTTGGCGACACGCTCATCCATGCCCTCGGGAGGGCAATAGCCATGTTCCAGCAAGTGTCGTCGAGCTTGGCGCAGGGCCAGGGCAGTAGGTGGGGTACGCAAACGTTTCTCCTGTGCAGCCCGTAGCGAGACTGCTTTTTATTACTTCATGGTAGTTACCAAAGCAATGGTCCGCGATATGAAAGTTGATTCATAGCTATGTCACTCAACACCTGTCACATAACTGGACAGGTGTTCCAGATCACACCACCGGGCCAAATCAGGGTTTTTACCGACACCAGAAATAAAAGTTCTTTTAAATCAACGCCCCAGTACGTCCTGTCTGGATTGGCATGCAACTTGATCCATAAGCTGGCCCGCAAGGGATATTTCATCCAAATCATTGCAAAAATTCAGGAGACAGAATGATCTACGCCGCACCCGGTGCCCCCGACGCCAAAATCACCTTCAAGACCCACTACGACAACTTCATTGGTGGCCAATTTGTGCCGCCCGTCAAAGGCCAATACTTTGATGTCATCACGCCCATCAACGGCAAAGTGTTTACCAAAGCAGCACGCTCCACCGCAGAAGACATTGAACTCGCGCTCGATGCGGCTCATGGTGCCGCTGACGCTTGGGGCAAAACCTCCCCCACTGAGCGCGCCAACATCCTGAACAAAATTGCCGACCGCCTGGAGGCCAACCTGGAACTGCTGGCTTACGCCGAGACGGTGGACAACGGCAAGCCGATTCGCGAGACCCTCAACGCCGACATCCCGCTGGCGGTGGATCACTTTCGCTACTTTGCGGGTTGCGTGCGCGCCCAGGAGGGCAGCTTGAGCGAGATTGATGGCGACACGATCGCTTATCACTTTCAGGAACCTCTGGGCGTGGTGGGTCAGATCATCCCCTGGAACTTTCCCATCCTGATGGCGGCCTGGAAACTCGCGCCCGCCATTGGTTCCGGCAACTGCGTGGTGCTCAAGCCGGCTGAGTCCACGCCAGTGGGCTTGCTGATTTTGGCGGAGCTGATTGCCGATCTGCTGCCCGCAGGCGTGCTCAACATCGTCAATGGCTACGGCCGTGAAGCCGGCATGCCGCTGGCCACCAGCAAGCGCATCGCCAAGATCGCCTTCACCGGCTCCACGTCCACCGGTCGCGTGATTGCGCAGGCTGCAGCCAACAACCTGATTCCCGCCACGCTGGAACTCGGCGGCAAGTCGCCCAACATCTTCTTTGCCGACGTAATGGACAAGGACGACAGCTTCCTGGACAAAGCCATCGAAGGCATGGTGCTGTTTGCCTTCAACCAGGGCGAGGTGTGCACCTGCCCCTCACGCGCGCTGATTCAGGAGTCCATCTACGACAAGTTCATGGAGCGCGTGCTCCAGCGCGTGGCAGCCATCGTGCAAGGCAACCCGCTGGACACCAATACCATGATGGGTGCGCAAGCCTCCAAAGAGCAGCTCACCAAGATCATGTCTTACCTCGATCTGGGCCGCCAGGAAGGCGCCGAGGTCCTGATTGGTGGCGCGCAGGCCCAAATGGGTGGCGATCTGGATGGCGGTTACTACGTGCAGCCCACGCTGTTCAAGGGCCACAACAAGATGCGCATTTTCCAGGAAGAAATTTTCGGACCCGTGCTGGCCGTCACCACCTTCAAGGACGAAGCCGAAGCCCTGGCCATTGCCAACGACACCCTGTACGGCCTGGGTGCCGGCGTGTGGAGCCGCAATGGCAATGTCGCCTACCGCATGGGCCGCGCCATCAAGGCGGGTCGCGTCTGGACCAACTGCTACCACGCCTACCCCGCGCATGCTGCGTTTGGCGGCTACAAGGAATCAGGCGTGGGTCGTGAAAACCACAAGATGATGTTGAACCACTACCAGCAAACCAAAAATCTGTTGGTGAGCTACAGCGAAAACAAGCTGGGTTTCTTTTGATTTTTTGGCTTTGCTTGGTTGAACCTATGGCACGTTGCGTTAACCCGCAGCGCGCCTTGGGTATTTGACTACGCGAATGTCCCCCGGCTTGGGGCAGGCCCCAAGCCTCCTCCTTGATTTCACTACGTCAAACACCCAACGCACGCCGCTGAACGTTGCCTGAATTTTTAGTTAATCAGGAGCAGCTGCTCACTAATGTGTATGCTTTTTTTTGGAGAACCTCATGGTCGACAAGGTCATTGCCACCCCTGCCGCTTTGGAACTGGTTGAGTTCTTGAAGCAAAAATATGGCACCGTGATGTTTCACCAGAGTGGCGGGTGCTGCGACAACAGCGCCGCCAACTGCTACTTGCCCGGTGAAATCACCATGGGTGCGGGCGACGTGTTTCTGGGCAAGATTGGCGACGCTGATTTTTTCATCAGCAAATCGCAATACGCCACTTGGCGGCACACGCAACTCATCATCGACGTGATTGAAGGCCACGGCGGCACCTTCTCCCTTGAAGGCCCCGAGGGCAAGGCGTTTCACACCCGCTCGCGGGTCTTCACGGCGGCTGAACTGAACGAATTGGATCAGGAAGAGCTCAAGGCGAGCCAAACCCGAACCGGCTGAACATCGCTTGTGCCTTGGGCGCCAGCAGCGCGCTGGCAAACGCAGCGGCGGCGGGTGGCGCCGTGGTGCGCACGGTCAGGCCGTAGACCGCACCCACCTGCAATTCAGGCGGCAGGGACACCACCTTGAGCCGGGGCACCTCTTGCTGCGCCGCCACGGCGTTGGTGCAGTAGGTCAGGAATACGTCCGCCTGTCCGGTGTCCATGATCCAGCCATACGTGCCGCGTCCTTCGGGCGCTTTGGGCGAGTCACTGGCGCCCGCCAGTTTCAGGGCCTTGGCGTTCAGGGTGGCATAGGCACCGGGCTGCAAGGCCTCAGCTTTCTCAAACAGGCTCCAGGTGTAGTCCCCCGACGGATCGGACTTGGGCGTGGAGGTGCCCACCCGCACGTCCGGGCGCAAGAGCGTGGACAGCACGGTGGCCGGCGTTGCGTTGATTTTTTCGCTGGTCAGGGCACACAAGGTGTTGCGGACAAACGGCGTCGGCGCCTGCCAGCCACCTTGGCGGGCCAGGCGCTGCGGGTGGTCGTTATCGGCGGAAGCAAACACCTGCGCGCCCTCCCCTTTTTCGATGCGCTCGCGCAGCAAGCCGGAGGCGCCAAAAGTCAGCGTGATCGCTTGACCCGTGCTGGCCTCGTAGTCTTTGGCAATGGCCGTCAACACGCCGCGCAAACTGCCTGCGGCATGGACCTGCACGGCAGCCTGCGAGACAGGCGGGGCTATCGATGCAGATTTCATGGTGCTACAGCCCGCCAAGCCCAGCGCGGCCGCCGCGAGGACGGTGGTTTTTATCAGGTGTTTCACAGCCGCTCACTTCGCCGCGTTCGGGAAAAACAGTTGCTCGCCGCCGATTTTGTAGCTGGCAATCACATCCTGGCCAGGCTGGGTGGTCAGCCAGTCCACAAACTTCTGACCGTCAGCAGCCTTGACGTGCGAGTGCTTTGCCGGGTTGACCAGCATCACGCCGTACTGGTTAAACAGGCGCTTGTCACCCTCCACCAGTACCGCCATGTCACCCCGGTTTTTGAAATTGAGCCAAGTGCCGCGGTCGGCCAGCACATAGGCGCCCGTGCTGGAGGCGATGTTCAACGCCGGACCCATGCCGCAGCCACACTCCTTGTAGCCTGTGCCCTTTTTGTCATCCATGCCAGCGGTCTTCCAGAAGCGCAACTCGGCCGCGTGCGTGCCGCTTTTGTCGCCGCGCGAAACAAACTCGTTGTTGCCTTGCGCCAGCTTCTTTAACGCTTCCACAATGTCATTGCCTTTGGTCTTGGCGGGGTCGGCCTTGGGGCCGATCAGTACAAAGTCGTTGTACATCACCTCCATGCGTTTAACCGCAAAGCCCTCGGCCACCACTTTTTCTTCGGCCACGCGGTCATGCACAAACAGCACATCAGCGTCGCCCCGGCGACCCATGTCGATGGCTTGCCCCGTGCCCAGTGCCACCACCTTCACGTCGATCCCGCTGGCTTTCTTGAACTCCGGCAGCAAATAGGTGAACAGACCTGACTGCTCGGTGGATGTGGTGGACGCCACCACAATCGACTGGGCTTGAACCCCGAAGGCAAGAGCCGATGATGCTATTAAAATAGCATGTGAAAACCTAATTGATACGCCGGCTAGAGGCCTGAAAGTCTTAAAAACAGGGTTAAATCGGGTTGATATGGTCTGCGCAGTGACGTTCATGCAAGTTCTCCTTTGATAAATAAATGGGCCGCCGGGTAATGCGTTTGCAACAGCGTCCCGCCAAAAAAATCTTCCACAGGCAAATCAGCCAATACCCTGCCCTGCTCCAGATAAATCACCCGGCTCGCCAGGCGCTTGACCTGGCCCAGGTTGTGGCTGGCAAACACCAGCGTCATGCGGGCGGAGCCACTGTGGCTGGATGAGTAGGAAAACTCCTCAATCAGGGCCTCCACCTCGCGCTTGGCGTGGGGATCCAGGCTGGCCGTGGGTTCGTCCAGCAGCAGCACCTGCGGATGCAGGGCCCAGGCCCGCGCCAACGCCACCCGTTGCTGCTGCCCGCCTGAGAGTTTGCGGGCCGGGCGCTGTGCCAAGTCGCGCAGACCCACCCGATCCAGCGCCAACAAGGCCTGCGCAAGGGCCTCGCGCCAGCGCGTGCCGCGCAACCACAAGCCCAGAGCGATATTGCCCTGCACCGAAAGGCGCAACAAATGCGGCCGTTGAAACAACATGGCCTGGCGCACAGCCGGGTCGCGCGTCACCTGTCCGGCAGTAGCCTGGGCCAGGCCGTGCAGCAGGCGCAGCAAGGTGCTCTTGCCGCAACCATTGGCCCCCACCAGCGCCACGCGCTCGCCCGGCGCAATGCTCAAGGACACCTCCGACAAAGCGCGCACAGCAGTAGCTGGGCGACCAAAATGTACATTGGCATCGGCCAACTGAAACACCGGCCTCAAACGGGCGCCCCCAGCGTGCGGGTGGCAGTTTCATTGATCTCGGCGACCTCGCGCCAGCGGCGCACCAGCGCAATCAGAACATTCAGCAGCAGAACCACAGCCAGCAGGATCAAGCCCAAACCTAGGGCCAGCGGCAAATCGCCCTTGCTGGTTTCCAGCGCAATCGCGGTGGTCATGACACGGGTGAACCCATCAATATTCCCGCCCACAATCATCACGGCCCCCACCTCGGAGATGGCCCGCCCAAACGAGGCAATCACCACGGTGAGCAAGGCATAACGTTCATCCCAGGCGAGCAGCAAGCTGCGCATCAACGGGGCCGCACCGAGTGAGCGCAATTGTTCGCCATGGGTGTTTTCCGCGTCCTCTACCGCCTGGCGCGTGAGCGCCGTGACCACTGGCAGCACCAGCACAGCCTGCGCCAGCACCATGGCCTTGAACGAAAAGAGCCATCCCAAAAACCCCAAGGGCCCTGTGCGTGACAGCAGCAAATAAATCACCAAACCCACCACCACCGAGGGCACGGCCAGGAAGGTATTGAGCAGCGTGAGCACCACGCCACGCCCCGCAAACCGGGCCACTCCCAGCCAGGCACCCAGCACCAGACCAAGCGCACAGGCGATCAGGCACGCCGTGGCGCTCACAGCCAGAGACCTGCCCACAATGGCCAGCAAGGCCGGGTCGAAAGAAAAAATGAGTTGCAGCGCAGTGCTGACGCTCTCAAGCAGTGAGTTCATAAGTTGCGGTATCGTAGCCATCAGATTAATCACCAGCGATATGAAACGCCGTGCATAGGCTCCAATTCCACTACACCCTCTCGCGCGACAGCAGCCCGGCTCTCGTACGCAATCCCCTGATTGATTTGCTGCAGGCAGTGAGTTCTCAGGGCTCGATCTCTGGCGGTGCGCGCGCCCTGGGTCTGAGCTACCGCCATGTGTGGGGCGAGCTCAAACGCTGGGAAAATGAGTTGGGCAATGAGCTGGTCGTGTGGGAAAAAGGACAGTCTGCCCGGCTGACCGAATTTGGCGCCAAGCTGATGTGGGCCGAGCGCCAGGCGCAAGCCCGGCTCGCCCCACAAATTGAGGCCCTGCGAGGGGAATTGGAGCGCAGCTTTGCGCAGGCCTTTGATGACTCGGTGCATGTGGTTACGCTGTACGCCAGCCATGACGACGCCCTGTCCGCCCTGCGTGAGCATGCCTTGCAGCAGGCGCGGGAGCTGGGCCATAGCCCCTTGCACCTGGACATTCGCTTCACTGGCAGCGTGGATGCCATTCGCGCGCTCAATGAAGGGCGCTGCGTGATGGCAGGCTTTCATACCCTGCAAAACACCGCCAGCAAGACCCTGACCGAGCGCACCTACAAGCCGCTGCTGCAACCGGGCCAGCACAAGATCATTGGTTTCGCGCAGCGCACCCAAGGGCTGATGGTGGCCAAAGGCAACCCCTTGGCACTGCATTCCTTGAGCGATCTGGCGCAACGCGGGGCCCGTTTTTCCAACCGCGCCCTGGGCACCGGCACCCGGGTGGTGCTGGACGAACTGCTGGCCCAATGCGGATTGGCAGCGTGCAACATCACGGGGTATCAGCGCACCGAACCGTCGCATGCGGCCGTGGCGCATGCCGTGGCTGCAGGTCAGGTGGATGCAGGCATGGGCATTGCCGCTGCTGCTCAGCGCGCCGGGCTGGACTTTGTGCCCCTGGCGGATGAGCGCTACCACCTGGTGTGCCTCAAGTCGGCTCTGGAACAACCCGGCATTGTGGCCTTGTTGAAGCTGCTGAAAACCCCGGCGTGGCAAGCCCATATTGCAACCATTCCCGGCCACACCGCGCTCAACAGCGGCGAAATATTGTCCATGCGCAAGGTCCTGCCCTGGTGGGACTACCGCCGCGTCAAGGCCGAAATGATCCCCTTGCAGGCCCCCTGAGCACGCCAGCCCCAAGTCCAGAAGCCGCATGAGGGCATTGCCCTCTTGGTGAAGGCTGGCAAAGACTTCCCGCCCGAAAATAGCGTCGCGTTCAGGTCGGGCAAATAGTTGCCCGACAGCCCTGCTGAAGCGCTTTAAATGGGTGACCCGAACATGAAATTTTTAGTGTGGGCAGGCACCGGCTTGGTGGCCTTGTTATGGACCTTGACCATTGCCGTGACGGCGTCGCTGGCCAACTGGCTGGCTGGCTCAACAGACCAGGCCGTGGGTGGCTTGCAGACCATCAGCCAATGGCCAATGCCCGCGTGGCTGAGCCTGTGGGTCGACCCGGCGTGGCTGGAGCCCATTAAAGCCATGATGGCTTGGGCACTGGACCTGCTGACGGTGGCCGCCCCGTGGCTCGCGCCTGTCCTGGGCTGGGTGGCACCGGTGTTGTGGTTCATCTGGGCGGTTGTCATGCTGTTGTTGCTGGCTATTGCATCCAGCGGGCATTTGCTGCTGGCCAAGTTGCGCAAGCCCTGAGACCATCGTCGAAGATCCACTGAAGGAAAGCCATGGCCAGGGTCACTCCACTTTCAGCCGTTTTTTCCCAAGCGGCGCAGGCGACCCAAACGCCTTTGCCGGATGGACCTAGCACTGGCAGGGATACCGGTCCGATCACAGTCGACCTTCAGGCGCTGCTGCGTTTGCACGGCGAAGCCTCGACATCTGTTGTCTTGCTGCTGCTGGCCGTTTTTACAGTGCTGCCCATAGCCGGCGCAGGAACCGTGCTGAGTTTCGGTATTTTTGCGCTGGCCTGGCGCTGGGCGCGCCAACTGGAAACCACAAGCCTGCCGCAGCGACTGGGCCGAATCACCCTCAACGCCCGCTGGACCCTGCGCTGCCTGCAATCGCTGGCCTGGCTTTACGGCCAGGCTGAACGCAGGCTCAAGCCGCGCTGGCACGGGGTGACACATGCACGCACAAACGCGGCCTGGGCGTTGTGGATTGGCGCGATGGGATTTTTGATCTTTCTGCCGGTTCCTTTTGGCAATATTCTGCCCAGCCTGAGTCTGGTTGTACTTAGCCTGGGCTGGATGTTCAGAGACGGATTGGCGCTGGTGGTCTCGGCCCTGTTGGGCGTCGCAGCCGCGATCTTCTGCGCCAGCTTCAGCCATTTGTTGTGGCACCTCTTGATGCAGATGTCAGACCAGCTGGCTCAATGGATGTAGCCCATGCTGCCAGTGCCAGACGGGTCGGCAAGGGAAATCCCCAATGGCTCGTTGCATTTGAGCAAATACAATAAAGTGGTTAAGCCTGTTCAGCGACGGGGTTGGCAAAACGAGTTTGGAGCCCTTCGGGGCTCCTTTTTTTTGCAGGCACGTGGTCAGGGGTTCTTGGGCTGCACGCGTTGCAACTGCAGTTCGGCGAGTGAGGTGTAAAGTGGCGCGCTGATCAACCGCGACACACCGCTGGCCACCAGTGCGGTGGCCATCAGGCTGAGCACCAAGGCATGACCATCCACCATTTCCATGACGATGATGAAGGCCGTCAAAGGCGCGCGAGTCACCGCAGCCAGAAACCCGGCCATACCCAGCGCAATGAGGGTGGGCGCATTGGCGTAGGCAGTCAACTGCGCAATGTCGTTGCCCAGCGCACCACCAATCGCCAGGGAAGGTGCAAAAATTCCGGCCGGCACACCCGCCCAAGCCGTGATCCAGGTGGCCATGAACTTGAGCAGCACGTAAAAGGGTGCCGCATCCCCGTTGCCTTCCAACATGGCGCGTGTGTGGGCGTAGCCACTGCCAAACGTATCGCCATGGCTGACCAGACCCAGCACGGCAACGGCCAGCCCGCAAGCGGCGGCAAAACGCACGGGCGCGTGATTGCGAACGCGGCTGAACCAATCGCCTGATCGGCCCGCCAGCGACATCACGAGCAATCGGGCAAACAACCCACCCGCCAGGCCACAGCACACGGCGACCAACAAGCCCGGCAGCAACAGCGCGATACTGAAATTCTCGATGCGGATCACACCAAAATAGGAGGCATTGCCATAAACCGACACCCCCATCAAGCCGCCCAAAACAATAGCTGCCAACAGCAAGCCGCTGTTGCGCTGCTCAGGCCGGCGCGACAGCTCCTCAATGGCAAACATCACCCCGCCCAAGGGCGTGTTGAAGGCGGCCGCAATGCCAGCCGCCCCACCCGCCATCATCAAGCCGTGATCCGAAATCTGGGACCGCTGGGGTAACCAGCGCCTGGCGTGGTGCATCACGCCGGCAGCAATCTGGACCGATGGTCCCTCGCGCCCCAAGGAGAGGCCTGCGAGCATGCCCCAACTGGTCAGGAGCATCTTGGCCACCGTGAGCTTGATCGACACAAACAAACTGCGATCCACTCTGGAGACCTCCGGCGTCAACGCCGCCATCACCTGCGGAATGCCCGATCCCGCTGCCCCGGGCGCGAACCCCCGCGTCAGCCACACAATGGCGGCTGTGGAAGCAGGTATCCACAGCATGGGCCCCCACCAGAATGCCTTCTCGAAGGCCACAAAATGTTCAAACGCCTGCTCGGTCATCCAGGTGAAGGCCACCACGGTCAAGCCGGCCAGCGCCGCAAAAGCCAGAACTACGCCGCGCCCGGCCCACAAGCGCCAGTCGTACAGCTCTTGCTGGATAGCCGAAAAAACAGGGGACTGAAATTTCATGGAGCGTCCTCGCGCAGTGCTCGTGCGCTTGTCAAGACACAACGAACCGATTTGTGGATATACATTGGTTCAAATGCAATTTGGTATATTGCAACAAATGTAATCGCCTGTACCAATTCAGGGAATAGGCATTCACGAAAAAGGAGACAGTCATGCTCAAAATTGGTGTTGTGGGGTACGGTAAAGCCGGTCAGGCCGTGGCCGAGGTGCTTCGCCACGATCCGCGCTTCGAGGTGGTCTGGGTCGCCCGACGCACCTCCCCAGACCCGGCTGCGACGATCCCGGGCAGCACGATTCCGGTCATCGGGCTGGACCAGGTCGCGCTGGGCGAGTGGCTGGATGCGCATCCTGTTGATGCCTTGGTGGATTTTTCAAGCTCCGAGACGGTCAAAATGTACGGGGAAGAGGTACGCCAACGCCAGCTGATGCTCGTCAGTGCCATCTCCGCCTACAGTGAGACAGAGCTCGACTATGTTCGCAGTCTGGGTAATGACACCCGGGTCTTGTGCTCGCCCAACATGACGGTGGGCATCAACTTCCTGATTTTGGCAGCCCGGTTGCTGCGTTCGATTGCACCTTTTGCCGATGTGGAAATCCTGGAGCAGCACTTTCGGGACAAGCCGGAGGTGTCGGGTACGGCCAAAAAGATAGCTGACAGTCTGTCGATTGACAACGAACACATCACCTCCCTCAGACTCGGTGGCATCGTGGGCCACCATGAGGTGATTTTTGGATTTCCCTACCAAACGGTTCGCATCATTCACAACTCGATCGAGCGCAAGGCCTTTGGCACCGGGGCAGCCTTTGCCCTGAGTGAATTGGCGACTTGTGAGCGAGGTTTCTATACCTTTGACGACCTGCTGATGCGCAAGGTCCGCAGCCAGCTCGCCATGGGCTGAACAGGTGGCGACCACCCCCCATGAAAGGGGGTCGCCATTGCGCTCTATGATCCGGGACATGTTGTTACCTGATGAGCAAACCATGCCTCCAGAAATCCTGACGAGTCCCCAGGCCGCCAATACAGCGCAGGTCCTGCGGCGTTTTCGGGTGGTGTTCAATGCCATTCGCAGCCATTTCCGCCAGATCGAGAAACAAGTGAATTTGGGCGGGGCGCAAGTCTGGGCACTGAGTGTGGTCAGGGACCACCCGGGCATCGGCACGGGCATGTTGGCCAAACACATGGACATTCACCAGTCCACCGCCAGCAACCTGGTCAAAACACTGCAACGCAAGGCGTTGATCAGCGTCAGCAAAGCCACAGAAGACCGCCGCAGCGTGCAGCTTCAGGTTCTGCCCGCCGGGCTGGCCGTCTTGTTGCAAGTTCCCGGTCCGTTTGAGGGCGTCTTGCCGGAGGCCCTGGAAAAACTACCCGCAGACACCTTGTTGCGGCTGGACCGGGACCTGGGCGAACTCATTGCGCTGCTCAAGGCGGATGAACAGGCCGCAGGGATCCCTCTGGCGCAGCTCTGATTCAAAGCGCACAAGACCGGAAGCCACAAAAAATGTCATCCCGCTCCGGCTTGTAGAAATTGCGGTACTTGGGGTTTTTCATGCGGGCCCGGGTCGCAAACGAGGCACCGCGCAACACCTTGTGGCTGCCAAACCAGGGCTCTGAGTAATCGCTATAGGGATCAGCGGCGAAGCCGGGGTAAGCGCGAAAGCTGGTACCCGTCCACTCCCACACATCACCCCAACGAAAACCGCGCCGCTGCGCCGTATGCGCTGCCAGCTCCCACTCCACCTCGGCGGGCAGTCGCCGGCCCGCCCAACGACACCAGGCGTCAGCCTCCCACCAGGTGACATGGGTCACAGGCTGGCCGCCCAACATGTGGCGCACCATGCCAAATCGGGTTTGACGCACCGCACCGCTACTGCCCCCAATCTGCTCCACATAACGCGGCCCCCGGCGCCCATCACCCGCCGCCTTCTCCTGCAACCACTGCCATCCCGCAGCTTGCCAAAATTCCGGACGGTCGTAGCCCCCGTCATCGACAAATTCAACAAATTGGGCCCAACTCACCGCCTGGGCATCAATCTCGAACTCAGGCACCGCTACCTCGTGCGCGCCGCGCTCGTTATCAAAGCTGAACCCGGTATCACCCGCGCTGCCCAACTGCCACCGCGCCGCAGGAATCAGCAAGGGCGCGCGCGCACCAGACGCACCCGGCAGGCTCAGGCCCAGCGGCAAGCCCAGGGTTTGCGCCATATAGATCAGCGCCTCGCCATGCATGTCTTCGTGAAACAGGGCCAGGCGGTAAAAGTAGAGGGCATCGTCTCCAGCAGGTGCTTTCTCCAGCAACTCCAATGTTGACTCCAGGGTCTCCAATAAGTAAGACTTGATTTGGCCGAGGCCAGGCAAGTCCAGAGCCCAGCGGCTGCTGTGGGCAACCTCTGATGAGTTCCACCACAGGTCAGCCCGGGGCTCCACCGAAGCCAAGCGAGTCGCAGCAGGGTCGCAGGCTGCTCCCACATGGCGCTGGAGGTTGCGGCCGATCCACCACTCCTGAAACCAGCCAATATGACCCAACTCCCACAGTGGCAAATTCAGTTCAGCCACCTGCGGCACCTGAAACCCACTCGCACCCAGGGCTTGTTCATAGTGGCCCATGAGATGCAGCGTGTGATTGCGCGCATCCATCAGCGCCAGGGACAGCAGGTCGCGGTCTCCAGCACGCATATCGGGCGAATCGATGGAAGTCGTCAATGTATTGGACATGGATTGCGTTGAATGGTGGTCAGGGCCGAAAAATACAGAGCATAGCGGCCGAATACCCACTGGTGTTTACCCTAGCCCAAATGAACCTGATCGTCAGGTATTTCTCAGTGACATCACGTTAACCTAGATGGGTGAGGCTGGATCGCAGGCACTGGTTTCCCATCCCGCCCGTTCGCCGTCAAAACATATGGAGATTTCATGACACCTTTACTCACGCTGTCCCGGCTGATCGACAAGATCAGCACCGGAGTCGGCAAACTAACCATGTGGCTGATCCTGGCCACCACGCTGATCAGTGCCGGCAATGCATTGACGCGAAAAATGTTCAACATCAGCTCCAACGGCTTGCTCGAAATTCAGTGGTACCTGTTTGCAGCCGTCTTCATGCTGGGTGCAGGTTACGGATTCCTCAGGAACTCGCACGTCCGGATCGACTTTATATCCAGCAAGCTATCTGACCGGACCCGCAACATCATTGACGTTGTCGGCATTTTGTTGGTCATGCTCCCCTTTTGCATCATCATGATCAAGTTGAGCTGGCCCTTCTTCATGCAGGCGTTCAATAGCGGTGAGATGTCACAAAACGCGGGCGGACTGATTCGCTGGCCGGCTTATGTCTTGATTCCCGCCGGTTTTGCGCTCCTTTTACTGCAAGCCCTATCGGAATTGATCAAGCGCGTTGCCTTCCTGACCGGAGCCGGGCCCGATGTGCTCAGCGCGGAAGAAAACAAGTCTGACGAGCAAAAGCACCTCGAAGAGCTTGAAGCAAAAACTGCGCGCCTGTTGGCGGGAGACAAATAAATGGAAACCACCTTCTTGGCACAACAGTTTGTGCCCCTCATGTTCGCGGGACTTTTTGTCCTGCTATTGACGGGTTTTCCGGTCGCGTTTGGCCTGGCGGCTTGCGGTTTATTTTTTGGTTTCGTCGGGATTGAAGCCGGCATCTTTCCGGGGGCCATGTTTCAGGCACTGCCGCTGCGTATTTTCGGCATCATGCAAAACGACACCCTGCTGGCGATTCCGTTCTTCACCTTTATGGGCATTATTCTGGAAAGGTCCGGCATGGCCGAGGACCTTCTGGAAACCGTAGGCCAAGTCTTTGGCCCGGTGCGCGGTGGCGTGGCCATTGCGGTGATTTTGGTAGGGGCGCTTTTGGCCGCCACCACTGGCGTGGTGGCTGCTGCGGTGATCTCCATGGGCCTGATCTCCTTGCCCATCATGCTGCGCTACGGCTACAGCCGCACCATTGCCACCGGCACCATCACGGCCTCTGGCACGCTGGCGCAAGCGATTCCACCCTCTCTGGTGCTGATTGTGCTGGCTGACCAACTGGGCCGCTCCGTGGGTGACATGTATTCCGGCGCGCTGATCCCCGGCCTGATGCTGGTGGGTCTGTACATACTTTTTATCGTGATCGTGGCTGTTGTCAAGCCCGCCATGGTGCCTGCACTCCCGCCTGAAGCTTTGCTATACAAGGAAGACAACGGCAAGTCCGGTCACCGCTCACTGTTTGTTCTGCTGCTACTTTGTGCGGGAGTGGGTTACGCCTGGTCAAAGGTTCATAACGGGTTGTTAACCCAATGGCTGGAGCGCGCCACACCGTCGCCGGGAGACGAAATTGTGATTTTGTCCTTGACCCTGGCCTCTCTTTTTGGGCTGGCACTGGCCATCCTTAATCGCGTGACCAAGATGGGCCTGCTCTCCAAGCTGGCAGAGCAAGTGACTTTCGTGTTGATGCCTCCGCTGATTCTCATATTTCTGGTTTTGGGCACGATTTTCCTGGGCGTCGCCACGCCAACCGAGGGCGGCGCCATGGGTGCTTTGGGCGCCCTGATTCTGGCTGCAGGCAAGCGCCGTCTGGGCATGCCCATCCTCAAGCAGGCTCTGGAAAATACGGCCAAGCTGGCCTCTTTTGTGCTGTTCATCCTGATCGGCTCCACCGTGTTCAGCTTTACCTTCAACGCCGCAGACGGTCACATTTGGGTCGAACACCTGTTTGACGGTATGCCGGGCGGCGCCTGGGGCTTCTTGATCGTGGTGAACATTTTGGTGTTCATCCTGGGTTGCTTCATTGACTTCTTCGAGATCGCCTTCATCGTCATCCCGATCCTGGCGCCAGTAGCCGAGAAAATCTTGCCCGCCCTCGTGCCGGGCATGACGACTGATCAAGTCATGATCTGGTTTGGGGTGATCATCGCCATGAACCTGCAAACCTCTTTCCTGACGCCGCCGTTTGGCTTTGCCTTGTTCTACCTGCGCAGCGTTGCAGCCAAGTTTGATTACAAGGACCGGATCACAGGCAAGATAATCCCGTCGGTGAAGACCACCGAAATTTACAAGGGCTCGATCGCGTTCATCTGCCTGCAGTTGATCATGGTTACAGCCGTCATTGTCTTCCCCGTGTTGGTGACCGGTGGCATTGAGAAAGTGGAGACACTCAGCGCCGATCAAATCATGCAGCAGCTGCAAATGCCGGGTGCAGACGAACCAGCCGAAGCCACTGATCCGAGCAAAGACGACGCTGCAGAACCTGCAGCGGGCAGCCAGCCCGATGACCCCATGAAAGCCCTGATGGACGACGTCAAAAAGGACGGCGCGAAATAAGGCTCAGCGGCGACTGCCGGCGGACGCACGATCAAGGGCCTTCGGGCCCTTTTTTGTGAGCTCAATATGCCGGCGGCCACCATGGCTGCGCACTGCGGCCATAAAAAAACCCGCTTGACGCGGGCTTTTTTGATGACTCAGGGAGCAGTCAAGTTACAGTTTTTGAGCCTGCATGAAGTTGTCAAAACGCGCTTCAGTGAAGCGGAACCACAGGTTTTGCTCCTTGCGGAAAGCAGAGTAGTCGTCGTAGACTTTTTTCCAGTTGGGGTTCTTGGCACTGACCTCGGTATACAAGGCCATGGACTCCTTGAAGGCCAGGTCCATCACGTCTTTCGGAAAAGGCAACACTTTGGTCTTGGCACCCACCAACTGCTTTAGGGCAGCCGGGTTGCGGGCATCGTACTTGGCCTGCATTTCGGTGTGCGCATAGGCTGCAGCGCATTCGATGATGGTTTTGTTTTCAGTCGACAGGCCTGCAAAGGCCTTGTCGTTGATGTACAGATCGAGCTGAGGACCGCCCTCCCACCAGCCAGGGTAGTAGTAAAACGGAGCCACTTTGTTCAGGCCCAGTTTCTGGTCATCGTACGGACCTACCCACTCGGCGGCATCAATGGTGCCTTTTTCAAGCGCGGTGTAGATCTCGCCACCAGGAATGTTCTGCGGCACGCCACCCATGCGCTCAAAGACGCGTCCGGCGAAGCCACCCACGCGGAATTTCATGCCTTTAATGTCTTTGACAGACTTGATTTCCTTGCGGTAAAAACCACCCATCTGGGCGCCCGTGTTCCCCATGGGGAAATTCACGATGTTGTACTTGGCGTAAAACTCACGCATCAACTTGCCACCGTTGCCCTGGTACATCCAGGCCGTCATCTGGCGGCTGTTCAGGCCAAAGGGAATCGCGCAACCCAACGCAAAGGTTTCGTCCTTGCCATGAAAGTAGTAGGGCGCGGTGTGGGCCATTTCCACGGTGCCGTTTTGAACACCGTCCACCACGCCAAATGCGGGCATCAGTTCGCCGCCGGCATGGGTGGTGATGGTGAATTTGCCACCGGACATCTCGCCCACTTTTTTGGCAAAATCGTCAGCCGCACCAAAAATGGTATCCAGGGCTTTAGGAAAGCTCGATGCCAGGCGCCAGCGAATGGCGGCACCCTGGGCATGGGCTGCGGGGGCCACACCAGCGGCCAGAACACCGGCAATGCCTGCGTGCTTGATTACGGAACGACGATCCATTTAATTCACTCCTGAGATTGATAGAGAAGTTTCTCGTGATGTGTGTACACATCCCGAAGACCGATAAGAGTCAAGCGCGATTGTAGGAACCTGCGCGACACGCCACTGTGGGGGTTTTCCCTTGAAAAACCAGGCAACTCATTGACATTCAGGAAACCGCAAGCCAAAGAATTCCAGGCACAAAAACAAATACAGAGGTCTGTGAATTAATTTCACACCACCGCCTTGAGCAAGGGCTTGCTTTCCAACAGCAAGGTTCCGAACCGCGCCCGAATGGACGCCTCGATACCCTGCGCATCCAAGCCCTGCAAAGCCAGCAACCGACCCGGGTCACCATGCTCGATAAACTCATCACGCAAACCCAGTTGCAGAACCGGCCTGAGCACGCCAGCGGCCTGCAGAGCCTCCAGCACGGCGCTGCCCGCTCCACCCATCAGGGCACCCTCCTCAAGGGTGACCAAGGCCTCGTGCCGCGCTGCCACGGACAACAGAAGCTCAACATCAAGCGGCTTGGCCCAGCGCATGTTGACGACTGTGGCGCCCAACTTTTCGGCCGCTGCCAGCGCCGGAAAAAGCAGGGTGCCAAACGCCAGTATGGCAATGCCTGTGCCGGCCCTGCGCACCTCGCCTTTGCCAAAAGGCAGACCTGTGAGCTCCGGCTGAACCCGCACGCCAGCCCCCGCGCCACGCGGGTAGCGCACAGCCACCGGGGAGTCTTGCTCAAAAGCGGTTGACAGCAGCTGGCGACACTCGTTTTCGTCGGCCGGGCAGGCAATGCTCATGTTGGGAATGCAGCGCAGGAACGCAATGTCATAGGCTCCGGCATGGGTAGCACCATCGGCCCCCACCAGTCCAGCCCGATCCAGCGCAAACACCACGGGCAGGTTCTGGATCGCCACATCGTGAATCAACTGGTCATAGGCACGCTGCAAAAACGTGGAATAGATCGCCACCACGGGCTTCATGCCTTCGCAGGCCAGCCCGGCAGCAAAGGTCACGGCATGTTGCTCGGCGATGCCCACATCAAAGTAGCGGGTGGGGAAGCGGCTTTCAAACTCCACCATGCCCGAACCCTCACGCATGGCAGGTGTGATCCCGACCAACCGGGCATCCTGCGCTGCCATATCGCACAACCAGGTGCCAAAGACCTGCGTGAAGGTCTGCTTGGGCGGGGTGCTGGGTTTTTGCAAACCAATGGCGGGGTCGAACTTGCCCGGGCCGTGATAAGCCACCGGATCCGCCTCGGCCAGCTTGTAGCCCTGCCCTTTTTTGGTGACCACGTGCAGGAACTGCGGCCCTTTGAGATGCTTGATGTTCTCCAGCGTCGGAATCAACGAGTTCAGGTCATGCCCGTCAATGGGTCCAATGTAGTTGAAACCGAATTTCTCGAATAACGTCGCGGGCGCCACGACCATCCCTTTGGCGGTTTCTTCAATCCGCTTGGCCAGCTCAAACAGGGGCGGCGCCCCTTTGAGCACGGTCTTGCCCGCGTTTTTGGCCGCAGCATAAAACTGCCCGCTCATCAGCTTGGCCAGGTAGCGGTTGAGCGCCCCCACCGGCGGGCTGATGCTCATGTCGTTGTCATTCAGGATGACCAGCAAGTTGCAATCGGCCACACCCGCGTTGTTGAGCGCCTCAAAAGCCATGCCCGCTGTCAGGGCGCCGTCGCCGATCACGGCAATGGCGTGGCGGTCTTCGCCTTTAAGTTTGGCGCCCAGGGCCATGCCCAGGGCAGCCGATATCGAAGTGCTTGAATGGGCGGTGCCAAACGCATCAAACTCGCTTTCGGCACGTTGTGGAAAACCGCTCAGTCCACCCATCTGCCGCAAAGACTCCATGCGCTCGCGTCGGCCGGTCAGGATTTTGTGAGGGTAGGTTTGATGGCCCACATCCCACACCACCCGGTCTTCCGGCGTATTGAACACATAGTGCAAGGCCACAGTGAGCTCCACCGTACCGAGGTTGGAGCTCAGGTGCCCGCCGGTTTTGGAGACGCTGCTGAGCAGAAAGGCACGCAATTCCGCCGCTAAGGCGTCCAGTTCGGCCCGAGGCAGGCGCCGTAAATCAGCGGGGGTGTTGATGCTTGTCAGCAGCGGATAGGAAGTGTACGGCATATGCTATATTTTTTATAGCTGCTAACCATTAAGAATGAATGGCTAGCAGCCTATTTCCCTTAAATTTATGACCCAGACAACTTTAACAGGAACGGTTAACCACCATCCGGGCAAGCCCTTGCAGCGCCTCTGTGTTGGGCAAGCCGCTGTGTGTTAAGGCCGCCAGGGCCTGCTTCAGGAGCTCCTGGGCGTGCGCTACAGAAGCCTCCATGCCTAAAACCGACACGTAGGTTGGTTTGTCCTGATCAGCGTCTTTGCCCGCCGTCTTGCCCAGTGTGGCGGAGTCGGCCGTGACATCCAGAATATCGTCCACCACCTGAAACGCCAGGCCGATGGCCGCACCGTAGGCTGACAGCGCCGCCTGGGCGACCGCGTCAGCCTCGCCACAGGCGGCCCCCATCATCACACTGGCCTGGAGCAGGGCACCCGTCTTGAGCCGGTGCATGGCGCGCAACTGGTGCTCGGTGAGACTGACGCCCACACTGGCCAGGTCAATTGCCTGACCACCCGCCATACCTGCGCTGCCGGCAGCACGCGCCAGCAAGCGGCACAGGCGAGCCTGGCGCCGCGCGCACATCCGGTCGTCCTCGGGCGTCAACAATTCAAAGGCCAGGGCTTGCAAGGCATCTCCGGCAAGCAGGGCACTGGCCTCGCCAAATTGCACATGCACGGTGGGCTTGCCCCGGCGCAGAATGTCGTTGTCCATGCAGGGCATGTCGTCATGCACCAGTGAATAGGCATGAATCAATTCCACCGCGCAAGCGGCCCGCAACGCGGATTCAGGGTTGCCGCCTGCCTGCCCGGATTCGGCCTGGGCAGTGGCCTCCCAAGCGGCCATCACCAGCAGTGGGCGCAGCCGCTTGCCGCCATCGAGCACGGCATAGCGCATGGCTTGCACCAGCGCCGCCGGGGCACCGTGGTCCACGCCAGCAGGTGCATCGGCAGTGACCCAGCGCGCCAGGGCTTGTTCTACATGCTCGAGATGAGCGGCGCTCCAGGCGCCCAACTCAAACGCCGTACCCTCCCGGGGCAGCACAGCATCGTTGCGGGCCATGCCGCTCACTCGGGTGTCCATGTTTTAAGTGCGCCTTGGTCCAGTACCTTGACCTGGCCCTCCACGGCCTCCAGCCGGTCGCGGCAAAACTTGAGCAGTTCGGCGCCCCGCTGATAGCCGCCCAGCAGTTGCTCCAGAGGCATGTCACCGGACTCCAGCTGGGCAACCAACTGTTCCAGCTCTTCAAGCGCAGCTTCAAAATTAGCCGGGGCAGCTAAACGGGGACGAGGGGAAGAGGCCATGGGTCAAAATTTCTCACAGGTCATAAGAAGATTATTTTAGGCGCAGGGTTCCAGCCAGAGTCACCCCGCGCCATGAAAACATGCCGCCAGCGCAAATCATCCCCAGTCCATCGGGCGGGTAAGGGCAAGAGGTGAGCAGAAAGCGGCGGGTACAATGCCCCCTCTTTGCACCGGCCCAGGCCGGTTTCTTTTCCAATGCGCTCGGCGCATCTCCCTGTGGGGAGTCTTTAGGTCAGGACGCATGTCTGATTTAAGTCTTCAACTGCAGCAGGCCACCGGCCAACTACCAGTTAACTGCTACTTTGACGAAGCGTTGTACCAGCACGAGTTGGCAACCATTTTCAAAAACGGCCCCCGCTATGTCGGGCATGCCTTGAGCGTGCCCCAGGTGGGTGATTACGCCACGCTGCCCCAGGAAGCCCAAGGGCGCGCCCTGGTGCGCACCCCAGGCGGTATCGAACTGATCTCCAATGTCTGCCGCCATCGGCAGGCCTTGATGCTGCAAGGGCGCGGCTCTGTCAACAGCCTTCAACCAGGCACCGCCGCCGGCAACATTGTGTGCCCCTTGCACCGCTGGACCTACAGCGGCGGCGCCATTCAGCCGGCGGGAAAACTGCTGGGTGCGCCGCATTTTCCGAGTGACCCCTGCCTTGATCTGAACAACTACAAGCTGCGGGAGTGGAACGGCTTGCTGTTTGAAGACAACGGCCGTGATATTCATGCCGAGTTGGCGGGCATGGGCACCCAGGCTGACCTCGACTTCACCGGCTTCGTGCTGGACAAGGTGGAGCTGCACGAGTGCAACTACAACTGGAAAACCTTCATCGAGGTCTACCTGGAGGACTACCACGTCGGGCCCTTTCATCCTGGCCTGGGCGGGTTCGTGACCTGTGACGACCTGCGCTGGGAGCTCAAGGAGCATTACTCGGTGCAAACCGTCGGCGCAGCGCAGCAGAGTGGTCCGGCCGGAAGCCCGGTTTACCAGCGCTGGCAAGACGCCCTGCGCAGCTATCGCCAGGGCGTGGCGCCCAAACAAGGTGCGATCTGGCTCACGTACTACCCGCACATCATGGTCGAGTGGTACCCGCATGTCTTGACCGTCTCCACACTGCACCCCATGGGCGCCAACAAGACCATGAACATGGTGGAGTTTTACTACCCGGAAGAAATTGCAGCGTTTGAGCGTGAATTTGTCGAAGCCCAGCAGGCGGCTTACATGGAAACCTGTCTGGAAGACGATGAAATTGGCGAACGCATGGACGCCGGACGCAAAGCCCTGCTGCTGCGCGGCGACAACGAGGTGGGGCCTTACCAGAGCCCGATGGAAGACGGCATGCAGCATTTTCACGACTGGTACCGTCGTCAAGTTCGGCGCTGAGCTCCATGCAAGCGTTATGGATGGTTTTGGGCGCCTTCTTTTTTGCCACCATGGCGGTGGGCATCAAGGTGGCCTCGGCTGACTACAGCACCTTTGAGCTGGTGTTTTATCGGGGTGCGGTCAGTGTGATTTTCATGGGGCTGGTGCTGCGGGCCCGCGGTACCTCCCTTCGAACCACCATGCCGGCCATGCACGCCTGGCGCAGCCTCATAGGTGTGATGTCGCTGGGCGCCTGGTTTTATGCAATTGCCCATTTGCCTCTGGCCACGGCCATGACGCTGAATTACATGAGCGGCGTGTGGGTGGCCGCCTTCGTGGTGGGCGGTGCGCTGCTGTACGGGCAGGCGCAGCGCCAGGGTCCGCTGATGTTCACGGTCTTGGCCAGCTTTTGTGGTGTGGTGATGATGCTGCGCCCGACCCTGGACCAAAACCAGTTGTTTGCCGGCCTGATCGGATTGCTTTCGGGCATGGGGGCTGCGCTGGCCTACATGCAGGTAACCGCTCTGGGCAAGGCAGGCGAACCCGAAGGCCGCACGGTGTTTTACTTCTCGGTGGGGTCGGTGGTGGCGGGCCTGGGTGGCATCGCCTTCACCGGGTTCACCCCCTGGTCAGCGGTAAGCTGGCAAGCGGCTGCCTGGTTGGTGCCCATTGGCATTCTGGCCTCCGGCGGTCAGTGGTGCATGACGCGCGCCTACAGCCGCGGGTCCACCCTGCTCGTGGCCAACCTGCAGTATTCAGGCATTGTTTTTGCCGCCTTCTACAGCCTGGCGCTGTTTGGTGACCAAATCCCATTGATGGGCTGGGCGGGCATGGCGATCATTGTGATCAGTGGTCTGGTCGCCACCGTGCTGCGCTCGCGCAACATCGCCAACACCCCGCCCGAAGAGCACTGATGTTTTAAGCCCGTTTTGAAAGGACAACCGCCTGATGTACACCACCCTGATTTCCGCCCCCCAACTCCAGACCCTGCTCGCCAGCGGCGCGCCCTGCATGGTGTTTGACTGTAGTTTCGAGTTGATGCAAGCCGGCCAGGGTGACTTGCAATACCAGCAGGCCCACATTCCCGGCGCCGTGCGCGCCGACCTGAACCGCCACTTGAGCGCAGCCACGGGTGCAGAGGGTGCCGCATCCGGGGGGCGTCACCCCCTGCCCTCCCGTGAAAGCTTTGCTGGCTGGCTCAGCAGCATCGGGCTTGACAACAGCATGCAGGCCGTGGTCTACGACCGTCAGAACGCCAACTACTGCGGGCGCATGTGGTGGATGCTCAAGTGGGCTGGCTTGGAAGCTGTCGCGGTGTTGGATGGCGGCTTGCAAGCCTGGCAAGCGGCCGGTGAAACCACGCAAAGCGCCGCAGAAGACATTTCCCAGGCGCCGGGCAAGCCAGCCAAGACCACACCCGGCTTCGTGCTGAGCACGGCCAAGGCCCAATTGATCGACACCCAAACCGTCTTTTCCCGCCTGGCGCAGCGCACCCAGACCCTGGTTGATGCACGCAGTGCGCCCCGCTTCAGGGGAGAGACAGAGCCCCTGGACCCGGTTGCTGGCCACATCCCAGGCGCCCTGAACCGGCTATTCAGCCAAAACATCGACGAACACGGCTATTTCAAGCCGGCTGCCGTGTTGCGCGCCGAGTTTGACTTGCTGCTGGCCGAACGTGACCCGAAAAGCGTGGTGCACCACTGCGGCAGCGGGGTGAGCGCCTTACCCAACCTCATTGCGATGGAAATCGCTGGCCTGGGCCGCACCGCGCTGTACGCTGGCAGCTGGAGCGAGTGGTGCACAACACCCGGCCTGCCCTGCGCGCAGGGCTGAGACGCCAAGCAAAAAGTGCGCTCAGAAAGCCTCTTTCTCAGCCTCCAGATAAGCCAGGCTGGTGTACTTGCCGATGTTGCTGTCAAACCCCAGCATGGTCTTGGCCCGACTGGCCACACGCGGATCCCTGAGCACCCGGGCTTTGGCTTCTGACTCGGGCAGGCCGTCTTTCACGGTCTGCAGGCAAGGCTCCCAAATACCAGCCAGAAACTGACCGTAGCTGCTCAACAGGTCTTTGGCACCCTCGCCATGGCCCGGCACCCACAGCTGCTCCCCGGTGGCCGCGGCCAAAGCCTTGTAGTACTTGAAGGTACCGGGATAGGAGCCATCGTCAATGTTGGCAATGCGGTTGGCCATGGCAATGTCGCCCACGGCGGTCAACTTGTCCTGCACCACTTGCACGCACAAGTCAGAGGGCGTGTGGCAGGTGCCATAGTGGTGCAGCTGCAGCGTCGCATCGCCAAACTCAAATTTTTGACCGTGTGCGACCGTGTGATTGGGCGCCACCACCCGGGTGCCCAGCGTGGCCTGGTTGGTCCAGCGCTCCATCAGGCTGCGCCACAAATTGCCTTCAGCGCCCTGAATCTGGGCCCGGGTGAACTCGAGCGCGTAAATAGGCAAGTCTTTGCCATACGCCTCGACAAACGCATGGTTGCCCAGCCAATGGTCGCCGTGGTAGTGCGTGTTGAACACTGCCACTACCGGCTTGGGCGTGACTTTGCGAATCATGCGAATGGCCATCTCGCCAATTTGCAGCGAACTGCCAGAGTCAATCACCACTACACCGGCCGTGGTCACCACAAACAACACGTTGGACATCATGCCCTGGTTCTCGGGGGTCGGGAAACCGTCTTGCGCATAGATCATCCAGACACGGGGCGACAACTGGCGCGCCGGAATGTCAGGCATGGGCGGTCCGCTGATGAAGTCGCCCACCTGCTGGGCCAACAAGCGCGTCTCGGGCCAAGTGGCCAGGCCAGCGGCCAGCAAGCCCATGCCGCCAGCCGCGCGCAACAAGGACCGGCGCGTGGGCGCAAAGGGTGAGGAGATGGGGGGAGTCAAACGGTGCATGGTCATCCTCGTCTATTTATAAGCCAGAGACGAATTATGTTCCCCCGCGCAGCGCCTGCCAAGAACTTTGGGGTCTGTGGCGTCCCGGCAATCACCCAGGCGACAGGGCTCAGTGCGCGTGCGCCAGGCCGCTCACCCAGGTGACCAGGGCAATGCCGGCCGCCAACCAGGCGATCTGGGCCGCAGTCTCACGCGCGGAAAGTTGCTTTTGCAGCTGTGGAATCAGGTCAGCCAGCGCCACATACACAAAACTGCTGGAAGCCACCACCAGAAAGTAGGGCAGGTAATCCTGCAGGCGCTCCACCAGCCAGTAACCCAACAGGCCGCCCAGGGCTGTCACCGCGCCGGCCAGCGAAACCTTGACAAGCGCTACGTGCCGGGTGGAGGAACCGGCACGCAACACCATCAAGTCACCCATGTGGTGCGGCACCTCGTGCGCCAGCACCGCAATGGACGCGATCACGCCCAGACGCAAGTCCGCCATGAATGCAGAGGCAATCAACACCCCGTCACCAAAGCAATGCACGCTGTCGCCAGTCAACACCGCCCAGGTTCCAGGTATTGCGCCGTGCTTGTGCGCATGGCCAGCCTCAGCACCACTGCCAGGGTGGTCGTGCGCCGCCTTCAGGGCATGATGGTGCTCGTGGCCGTGGTGCCACAGCTCCGCTTTATCCAGCAAAAAGAAAAAAATCAGGCCGGCCAGCAGGGTCATGAACAAATCGTGGGCACTGGCCTGGCTCTCAAAGGCCTCGGGCAGGAGATGCATGAAGGCGGTCGCCAGAAGCGCGCCCGCAGCCATGCTCAGCATGTGCTGGGTGTAGCGGGCCAGCACGCCAAAACTCAGCAACGCAGCCACCCAGACACTCCCAATGCCTGCAGCCAGCGTGCCCAGGATAATAGCCATCAAAACCATAGCAACTAACGCTTTCTATTTAAGGGCTAGAGCCTCTTTTTATACATATTTTCCAAACCACGGCGCCCGGGGCAGGCCAGTGACAGGGTCCCGATCTTAGCAACCGGGTCAAACGCTCCGTGTTCTGCCCGTGTCTGGGGCTGATGCCAACCCGTGCCAACGTCCAATTTATTTACCGGCGAAAATCCAGCTTGGGCCTTGTGCCCTGTTTGCAAGACGGCAAGCGCCCTCAAGGCCGCTTGACTCCACCAGACCCCACTTACTGACACACAGATTCGACTGAAACGCATGAGTATTGGCCATTACATCAAGGAAATCGGACGCGGCAAAGATGGCGCGCGCGCGCTGTCGCGAGACCAGGCGGCCGATCTGTTCGGACAAGTGCTTGACGGCACCGTTACCGACCTGGAAATTGGCGCCTTTTGCCTGGCCATGCGGATCAAGGGGGAAACGCCTGCGGAGATGGCCGGGTTCCTGGATGCCACCCACCAGCGCCTGCAGTTGATTCCTGCCAGTGACCGCCCGACCGTGGTGATTCCCAGCTACAACGGTGCCCGCAAACTGCCGGTGCTCACCCCCTTGCTGGCGCTGCTGCTGGCCCGCGAAGGCCTGCCGGTCCTGATCCACGGCACAGCCACCGAGTCCAGCCGCATATTCACATCCAAAGTTCTTCTGGCCCTTGACTTACCTGCACAGAAATCCATCAAAACCATAGCAAACGGGGAGGTCGCGTTTGTCCCAACCGACTTGTTGTGCCCCGGCCTGCAGCGCCTGCTGGATGTGCGGCGGGTCGTGAACCTGCGCAACCCGGCCCACAGCCTCGTCAAGCTCATGAACCCCTGCGCGGGCAAGAGCCTGCTGGTCAGCAGCTACACGCACCCCGAGTACGCACTCTCGATGGCTGCCACCCTGGAACTGATGGGCACCCATGCCCTACTGCTGCGCGGCACCGAGGGAGAAGCGGTAGCCGACCCCCGCCGCGTGCCACGCATGCAGGGCTTCATCGCAGGCCGGCCCGTTGAGCTGCAGGAGGCGCAAACAGGCTCATTGACTGCCCTGCCCGAATTGCCCAAAGAGATCGATGAACACAGCACAGCCCGCTACATCCGGCGCGTTCTGGCCGGAGACAGCCCCGTGCCGGCGCCGATTGCACAGCAGGTGGTCCACATCTCGCACCTGTTGGCGCAAGTATGAAGAACGACATCCAACACCCCAGGATCCAGGACCCGCATGGCCCACACGGCGCGGGTCAGTGCACGCTGGTAGGCGCCGGGCCCGGCGACCCTGAATTGCTGACAATCAAGGCCCTGAAGGCCATTCAAGCCGCCACCGTGCTGCTGGTGGATGACCTGGTGAGCGACGCCATCGTGGCCCACGCCGCGCCAACGGCCCGCATTGTTTACGTGGGAAAACGCGGTGGTTGCACCTCCACCCCTCAGGCCTTTATCGAAAAACTCATGCTGATGGCGGTTCACGAAGGCGAAAACGTGGTGCGCCTCAAAGGCGGTGATCCCTTCATTTTTGGCCGGGGCGGCGAAGAGGTGGAGCACTTGCGCACCGCCGGAGTGGAGGTGAAAGTGATCAACGGCGTCACGGCCGGTCTTGCTGCGGTGGCCTCACTGGGCGTGCCCCTCACCCACCGGGAACACGCCCATGGCGTCATATTCTTGACGGGCCACGCCCGCCCCGGCGCCGACGACACCGACTGGCAAGCCATCGCATCCACCGCACGCCGCGCCAAACTCACGCTCGTCATTTACATGGGCGTGAGTGGTGCGCAGCGCATTCAGGACGAACTGTGCCGGGGTGGGCTGGACGCAGGCACGCCAGTGGCCGTAATCCAGAACGCCAGCTTGCCTAACCAGCGTCAGGCTGTGTGTTGTTTGGGTGAACTGCAGAACACCCTCAAAAACGAACAACTCGCCAGCCCCAGCGTGATCGTGGTGGGCAACGTGATGCAGGGCCTGCTGGCCTTGCAGCAGCCCAAGCAGGCAAGCCGGGTGGCTTGAGGCCTGCGACCCCGCTCTGACTGGGATGGTGGATGGGCTCCCGCTGCCCCTACACTGCTGCCCATGCAAGAATTTGATGTTGTGATCGTGGGCGCAGGCGCCGCAGGCCTGTTTTGTGCGGGTGTGGCGGGCCAGCTTGGTTTGAAGGTTCTGGTGCTGGACCACAGCGAAAAAGTCGCCGAGAAGATCCGCATCTCCGGTGGCGGACGCTGCAACTTCACCAACAAAGACACCACGCCAGCCAATTTTTTGGGCGAAAACCCGCATTTCTGCCGCTCTGCCCTGGCGCGCTACACGCCGCGCGACTTCACCGAACTGCTGCAACGCCACGGCGTCGCTTTCCACGAAAAGCACAAAGGCCAACTTTTTTGCGACAACTCAGCCGAGGACATCATTCAGTTGCTGCTGCGCGAGTGCGACGCAGGCGGTGTGACACGCTGGCAGCCATGCAGCATCAAAAATATGGCGTTTTCGGACAATGGCCATGAAGATAAAAGCACCTACAGCTATGAAATAAATAGCACCAATGGCCTGATTCACGCCCACGCGGTGGTGATCGCGACGGGCGGCTTGTCCATCCCCAAGATTGGGGCCACAGATTATGGCTACCGGGTAGCTCGCCAATTTGGGTTGCGGCTGATCGAGCCGCGCCCTGCTTTGGTACCACTGACCTTTGACGGCGACGCCTGGGAGCCCTATGCCCAATTGGCGGGCTTGTCCCTGCCCGTGCGCATGGAGACCGGCACCAAAAAGGACAAGACCAGCTTCCTGGAAGATTTGCTGTTCACACACCGGGGCCTGAGCGGCCCGGCTGTGCTCCAGATTTCAAGCTATTGGCAAGTGGGCACACCCATCCGACTCAACCTCGCACCGGATGCAGACCTGCTGCTGGCCCTGACCCGAGCCAAGGCCAGTTCGCGCAGGCTGCTGGCCAACGAGTTGGCAGGCATGGTGCCATCTCGCCTGGCTGAGGCCTGGGTGACGCAAGGTGCAGCGCTGGGACACAACTGGCAGCGCCCCGCCAGTGATGTCACAGACAAATCCCTGGCTACGCTGGCGCAGCGCCTGGCGCAATGGGAACTCACCCCCACCGGGACCGAGGGCTACAAAAAAGCCGAAGTCACCGCGGGCGGCGTTGACACGCGGGATCTGTCTTCTCAAACCCTGGAGTCCAAACAACCCGGCTTGTACTTCATTGGCGAGGTCGTCGACGTGACCGGTTGGCTGGGGGGTTACAACTTTCAATGGGCCTGGGCCAGCGGCTATGCCTGCGCGCATGGCCTGGCGGCCAAGCTTCAGGGCTCATGAAGAAGTAGCGCTACAAAAAAGCTATAATCCACAGCTTTTCTGGCAAACCCCCGCTGCCTAAATTATTTATTAGCGGGGAACACCGCACGATATTCGTCACATGGCCCGATCTTCCATTGGCTGAAATCTGCATATTTTGGACACCATTCATTAATGACAACCATCCGTGTAAAAGAGAACGAGCCGTTTGACGTAGCCCTTCGCCGCTTTAAGCGCACGATCGAAAAACTGGGTCTTTTGACTGACTTGCGTGCACGCGAGTTCTACGAAAAGCCCACAGCCGAGCGCAAGCGCAAGAAGGCTGCAGCCGTCAAGCGCAATTACAAACGCATTCGTGCGATGCAGTTGCCCAAAAAGATGTACTAAGCGGAGTCATCTGATCAGGCACTTAGCTTACGTTAAGGCCTGAGAAAAGCCCACCAGACCAGTTCAGGTGGGCTTTTTGCATTGGTATATCGAATTGCGACCCCACCCTGCGCACCCCTCATCAACTCAAGGAAAACTGACCATGACGCTCAAAGAACAAATCACCGAAGACATGAAAAACGCCATGCGCGCCAAGGACAGCGTGCGCCTGGGCACCATTCGCCTGCTGCTGGCTGCCGCCAAGCAACGGGAAGTGGATGAGCGTATCGAGCTGGACGACACCGCCATGATTGCCATCGTGGACAAGCTCATCAAGCAGCGCAAAGACTCCATCGCCGCCTTCACCCAGGCTGACCGCATGGATCTGGCCAACATTGAGGCCGCGGAAGTGACGGTGTTGGCCGCCTACCTGCCCGAGCGCCTGAGCGCCGAAGAAGTGAGCACCGAGGTCAAGGCCATCGTCACTGAACTGGGAGCAACAGGCCCCGGCGACATGGGCAAAGTCATGGCGGCGGTCAAGGCCCGCCTAGCGGGCAAAGCCGACATGGGCCAGGTGTCTGCCGCCGTCAAGGCCGCGCTGGCGCCTTAAACAGCCTTAGCTGCCCGCCACCTTCATGCGGTTCACCAGGATGGAGCCCACCGTCTTGGAGCCGTAGTTGTAGGTGTCGGCCCCCACGGCCTGAATGCCCTTGAGCATGGCTTTCATGTTGCCGGCAATGGTGATCTCATGCACCGGGTAGGCAATGCAGCCGTTTTCCACCCAAAAACCGCTGGCACCGCGCGAGTAATCGCCAGTGACGTAATTCACGCCGCTCCCCATCAACTCCGTCACCAACAAACCGGTCCCGAGCTTTTTCAGCATCGCGTCCAGGTCATCCCCGGCGCGGGTCAAACGCGAACTCAAAGTGAGGTTGTGCGAGCCGCCGGCGTTGCCGGTTGTCTTCATGCCCAGCTTGCGCGCTGAGTAGCTTCCCAGGAAGTAACCCTGCACCTCGCCAGCCTCCACCACCTGGCGTGCCTTGACCTTGACACCTTCGTCATCAAAAGGTGAGCTGCCCTTGCCCCGTTTGACAAACGGATCCTCGAAAATATCGATGTGTTTGGGCAGCACCCGCTTGCCCAGCGAATCGAGCAAAAACGAGCTCTTGCGGTACAGGGCACCGCCACTGATGGCCTGCACAAAACTGCCCAGCAGACCCGCCGCCAATGGGGATTCAAACAACACTGCGCACTCGGTGGTGGCAATCTTGCGGGCTTTGAGGCGGCTCAGGGCGCGCTCGGCGGCGTAGCGGCCAATCGCCTCGGGCGAGGCCAGGTCGTCGGGGTGGCGCATGGAGCTGTACCACGCGTCGCGCTGCATGTCACGGCCCTTGCCGGCAATGGGCGACACCGAGATCGAATGCCGGGAGCTGGCATAACCACCCCGAAAGCCGTGGGTGTGGGCGCTGAAAAAATGCGACTGCTGGGCCGACACCGCCGCGCCCTCGCTGTTGGTGATGCGCTTGCTGGTGGCAAAGGCCGCCGCTTCGATGACCAAGGCCAACTTGGCGGCCTGCTCACTGTTGATGGCCCAGGGCTGGAACAGGTCCAGATCGGCGCGCTGCTTGGACTGCGGCGCCACATCGCGCGCATCCGGCAAGGCGGCAAAAGGATCCTGGGCCGTGAAGCGGGCAATGTCGTACGCGGCCTGCACGGTCTGCTCAATGGCAGCGCGGGAAAAATCCGAGGTACTGGCGTTGCCACGGCGTTTGCCGACATAGACCGTCACGCCCAGCGACTTGTCCCGGTTGCGCTCCACGTTTTCCAATTCACCCTTGCGAACCGACACGCTCAGGCCACTGCCCTCGGAGGCTTCGGCGCCGGCATCGGTGGCGCCGAGTTTCTTGGCATGGGCCAGCGCGGTGTCAACCAATTCCTCAAAATAAGGGGGGCTGTAGCTGAAGCCGGCGTCAGCAGTGGACGGGGCAGCAGATGGGGCGGGGGACGGGTTGGGTTTCTTCATATCGGCAGCTATGATACTTGGCTATGTCACGTAAACTAAAAAAAGGCTATTTCGTCAGAGGTGAGTTCGTTGCTGAAGGCAGTGAACGCGATCTGGAGCTCAAACGCGAGCTCAAGGGCACCGACGACCAAAGCCGCACCGATCTCAAACGCGAAAGCCTCGAACTTCAGAAGCTGGGTGAAGACCTGCTCACCCTGCGCGCCGACCTGCTCAACCGGCTTGGCTTGACCGACAAGCTCAAGGACGCCATCGTCGAGGTCAAGCGCATCACCAACTTCGAGGGCCGGAGGCGCCAGATGCAATTCATCGGCAAGCAGATGCGACTGATTGATGAGACCGGCATCTACAACATCCGCGCCGCACTGGCCGAACAAAGCAACGGCTCGCCCCGTGAAAACTATGCCCTTCACCAGGCCGAAACCTGGCGCGACCGCCTGATTGCCGAAGACGACGCGTTTGGCGACTGGGTCACCCAGTATCCCGGCACGGACACCCAGCAATTGCGGGCGCTGATTCGCCAGGCGCGCAAGGATGCCAAACCGGAGGTGCCCGGTGAAGCCCTCCGCCATGGCCGCGCTTACCGTGACATTTTCCAGATCGCCCGGGCGCAGTTGCTCGACGACAGCAGCGCCACCAAGACACCCGAGCCAGGAAGCGACGGAGACCAGGAGGACGCGCCATGACTGCAGCCCAGGATTTGACGCTTGACCCGGTGAAGATCGGCATCGTGTCGATCAGCGACCGCGCATCGGCCGGGGTTTATGTGGACAAAGGCCTGCCTGCACTGCAGGACTGGCTGACTGGGGCGCTGAAGAACCCGCTGCAGTTCGAATCCCGACTCATTCCCGACGAGCAAACTGGCATCAGTGCCGCCCTGATCGAGCTGGTGCAGGCCGGTTGCGCACTGGTGCTGACCACCGGCGGCACGGGCCCGGCGCTGCGCGATGTGACGCCCGAGGCGACGCTGGCGGTAGCGCACAAGGAAATGCCGGGGTTTGGGGAACAAATGCGCCAGATCAGCCTGCAGTTTGTGCCCACCGCGATCCTGTCGCGCCAGGTGGCGGTGATTCGGGACCAAAGCCTGATCATCAACCTGCCAGGCCAGCCCAAGGCGATCCAGGAGACCCTGGAGGGCCTGCGGGACAAGGAAGGCGCTTTGGTGATGGCGGGTATCTTTGCCGCCGTGCCCTATTGCATCGACCTGATTGGCGGGCCCTACCTGGAGACCGTGGATGCCGTGTGCAAGGCCTTCCGCCCCAAGTCTGCGCTTCGCGCCAGCACCCCGACCTGAGTCAGCACCCGGGCGCGG
>CALRWE010000008.1:0-44636 GCA_943371745.1 Rhodoferax sp. OV413 | reverse complement strand
CAATGCCCCGCGCTGGTTGCAGATGTTGATCAAGCACGGGTTCGTTCCGGCACCAGCCTGATCTGATTTGCGATTAGCTTGATTTGGCAATCGGCCGTCGCTGGGCCAGGCTTTCGCTCGTCCGCAGGTACGTTTCTTTCACGTTAAATTTCACAACTCACAACAGCGCGTCGTGCAAAGCCACGTACTCCCGCGTGAGTTTGTGTGCGGGGTCCAGATAAATCATGGGCAAGGACAGCTCATGCGACTCGCGAATCCGCACCGACGAGCCCAGATACGGCTGCAACACTGGCAAACCCTCATCGATCAGCTCCTGCACCAGGCGCTGGGGCAGGTTGGCACGCGGCTGAAACTGGTTGACGATGATGCCCTCCACCCGCAAGTCGGGGTTGTGGTCGGCCTTGATCTCTTCCACGTTTTGCAGCAAGGTGTAAAGGGCGCGGCGCGAAAAATCATCGCAGTCAAACGGAATCAGGCAGCCCTGCGCAGCCATCAAGGCGCTGCGGGTGTAGAAATTGAGTGCCGGCGGGGTGTCGATGTAGATCTGGTCATAGTCTTCGGCCAGCAGCTTCAAGGCATCGCGCAATTTGTAGATCTTGTGGCGCGACTCCAGCTTGCCATGCAGTTCATCCAGCAGCGGGTTTGAGGGCATGACATCCAGACCCTCCCAGCGCGTGTTGACGATGAACTCGCTTGGGGCCTTGTCGCGGATGGTGAATTTCAGGCTTTGCTCGAAGAAATCGGCCACATTGGGCTGGTCGGCGGGCGCCTCGTCGGCCAGCAGGTAGCGGGTAGAGTTGCCCTGTGAATCGAGATCGATGACCAGGGTGCGCAAGCCTTGCGATGCGCTGATGGCCGCGAGATTGCAGGTGATGGTGGACTTGCCCACCCCGCCTTTTTGGTTGAACACGACATGTTGCATGAAAGGGCCGGCGTCTGGAGTTGCGAAGGCTCCGAGTTTAAGACGTCCTAGGAGGCCCGCACAGCACGCCGGTACTGCATGGCCTCGGCCACATGCGCAACCTGGGTGCTGTGAGCGCCGGCCAGGTCGGCAATGGTGCGCGCCACCTTGAGTGCCCGGTGGGTACTTCGGGCCGACCAGCCCAGCCGGGCCGCCGCCACGTTGAGGAACTTGGCCGCCGCATCGTCAAGCAACAGGTGGGCGTCAATTTCCTGGCCCTGTAGCGCGTGGTTGGCCTTGCCCTGGCGTGCCAGGGCGCGCTCGTGCGCCGCCGTGCAGCGCGCCCGGATGACTGCGGTGGACTCCCCCGGGGCCGCGTGCATCAGGTCGGCGGGCAACACGGCGGGCACCTCCACGTGCAGGTCGAACCGGTCAACCACGGGGCCGCTGAGCTTCCCTTGGTAGCGGCTCACCTGGTCTGGCGTGCAGCGGCAGGCCTTTTGCGCAGAACCCAAATAACCACAGGGGCAAGGATTCATGGCACCAATCAATTGAAACCGCGCGGGAAACTCCGCCCGGCGCGCTGCCCGCGAGATGGTGATGGTGCCCGACTCCAGAGGCTCCCGCAGGGCCTCCAGTGCGCTGCGGGGGAACTCCGGCAATTCATCCAGAAACAGCACCCCATGGTGAGCCAGCGAAATTTCGCCTGGCCTTGGGGGCGAACCGCCGCCTACCAAGGCGACCGCACTGGCCGTGTGGTGGGGACTGCACGTCGGCCGTTGCCCCCAGCGGTCCAGCGAAAAGCGCCCACCCAGGCTGGCCACCGCCGCACTCTGCAGGGCCTCCAGGGTCGACATGGCGGGCAGCAAGCCGGCAAAACGGTGCGCCAGCATCGACTTGCCCGATCCCGGCGGCCCCATCAGCAGCAAGCTGTGGCCGCCCGCCGCTGCAATCTCCAGGGCGCGTTTGGCACCCGCCTGGCCCTTGACATCGGCCAGATCAGGATAGACCTGCGCGTTGACCTGCTGGCTGGAGGCTACCCGTTGCCAGCCGGTGGAGGGCTCCTGGGGCGGCGCATCAGAACCCTGGGGCAAAAAGTGCTGCACCACATCCAGCAAGTGTCGGGCACTGTAGACGTGTGCGTCAGGCACCAAGGCGGCTTCTTCGGCGCTGCCGGGCGGCAACACCAGCCGGGTCACCACCTGCCCGGCGTGCAAGGCCAGGCTCATGGCCAGCGCGCCGCGCACCGGCCTCAATTCACCCGACAGGGACAGCTCGCCGGCAAATTCATGCCCCGCCAGGCGCGCCGCGTCGATCTGCCCACTGGCCGCCAGGATGCCCAGCGCGATGGGCAAATCGAAGCGGCCGGAATCCTTGGGCAGATCGGCCGGTGCGAGGTTGACCGTGATGCGCTTGTTGTGGGGAAACTCCAGGCCCGAGTTCTGGATCGCTGAGCGCACCCGCTCGCGCGCCTCCTTCACCTCCACATCCGCCAGCCCGACCAGCATGAAGCTGGGCAGGCCGTTGGCCAAATGAACTTCCACAGTCACCGCAGCGGCATCGAGCCCTAGCAGCGCACGGCTTTGCACCAAAGACAAACTCATGGCTATCCCCCTCCAAAATGGTGCGCAAACCGGATGTGGCACCGACTTCAAATGCACCAAGATAGTGCAATCTGGTTTTATATACAGTTATCTTAACGCAACAGGGTGAAAGACAACTTCACTGGTACGGACGAGTCTGACTCAGTTATTGGCATGGTTTGTGCTTTTTGAAATTCATTCTTTTTGTCCCTTTGAACCATCCGGAGTAATTTATGAAACTGAAAGCAACATCCACCCTCGCCCTGACCGCTTTGCTGGCCTCCATGCCTGTGCTGGCTCAAACTGCAGCACCCGCGCCGGATTACACAGTTTCGTTTAACGCAGGCGTCACCACCGATTACCGCTTCCGGGGCATTGCACAAACATCCACCAAGCCTGCTTTGCAGGTGGGTGCAGATTTCACGCACAAGGACGGCTTTTACCTCGGCGCCTGGGGCTCCAACGTCTCATGGATCAAGGACTACGTCGGCGCCAGCAAAGGCTCGCTTGAAATTGATTTGTACGGCGGCTACCGTGGCGACACCGGCATGGGCGTGACCTACGACGTGGGCCTGATCACGTACCAGTACCCCAGCAACACCGCCGGCAACGTGCCTGGCTTCGTCAGCGCAAACACCACAGAAATTTATGGCGCGGCAACCTACTCCATCGTCACCGCCAAATACAGCCGCAGCCTGACCAACTTCATTGCCAACGCGAACAGTAAGGGCAGCCAGTACCTTGAAGTAGCCGCCGCGTTTGACCTCGGCAACGGCTTCTCTGTCACACCCCGCATCGGCCACCAGTGGGTCGCCAACGCGGCTGGTGATGCCGGCGACTATACCGACTACGCCGTTACGCTGGGCAAAGACTTTGGCAACGGCCTGAGCGGCTCAGTGGCAGCCGTTGGCACAAACGTCAAATCAAAGCCTTTCTACACCGACACCAAAGGCAAATTCCTGGGTAAAGACGCGCTGGTTGTCAGCGTGAAATACAGCTTTTGATCACGACTTGATTTGAGAACTGGAGCACGTATGAAACTCGTCACTGCCATCATCAAACCCTTCAAGCTGGACGAAGTGCGCGAAGCGCTCTCGGCCATCGGCGTGCAGGGCATCACCGTCACTGAAGTCAAGGGCTTCGGGCGTCAAAAAGGCCATACCGAGCTGTACCGCGGTGCAGAGTATGTGGTGGACTTTTTGCCCAAGGTCAAAATTGAAGCCGCCATTGCCGACGAGCTGGTCGACCGCGTCATCGAAGCCATCGAAGGCGCTGCGCGCACCGGCAAGATCGGTGACGGCAAGATTTTTGTCTACAACCTTGAACAGGTCGTTCGCATCCGCACCGGTGAAACCGGCAAGGAAGCGCTGTAACGCGCCCGCTCCATTTTGATGAGAACACACACATGAAAAAACTTCTAGCCTCTCTCGCGCTGGGCTTGGGTCTGTTGGTTGGTGGTACTGCCGCCTTCGCCCAGGCAACCGCTCCAGCAACTGTGGCCGCGTCTGAAGCCGTTGCCGCACCCGCTGCGCCAGCTGAAGCCAAACCGGCCGATGCGATGGCACCCGCTGCTGCTGTGGCAGCCCCCGCTGCAGACGCCGCAGCTGCGGTACCTGTGCCCGTACCCAACAAAGGCGATACCGCCTGGATGATGGTGGCCACCTTGCTGGTGATCCTGATGACCATACCGGGCCTGGCCCTGTTCTACGGTGGTCTGGTTCGCTCGAAAAACATGCTCTCGGTGCTGATGCAGGTCATGGTGACCTTCTCGCTGATCGTGGTGCTGTGGTTCGTTTACGGCTACAGCCTCGCCTTCACCGAAGGCAACGCCTTCATCGGCGGGCTTGACCGCCTGTTCATGAAGGGCGTCTGGGACAACGCTGCAGGCACGTTCGCCAATGCCGCCACATTCAGCAAGGGCGTCTACATTCCCGAGATCATCTTTGCAGCCTTCCAGGCGACCTTCGCGGGCATCACTGGCGCACTGATCGTGGGTGCTTTCGCAGAGCGCATGAAGTTCTCTGCGGTGTTGATGTTCATGGTGTTGTGGTTCACATTCTCCTATGCGCCCATCGCGCACATGGTGTGGTTCTGGATGGGCCCTGATGCGTACGCTGCCAAGGAAGTGGCCGACGCCATGACCGCCAAGGCGGGCTACATCTGGCAGTCCGGCGCGCTGGACTTCGCGGGCGGCACCGTGGTGCACATCAACGCAGCGGTGGCTGGCCTGGTGGGTGCGTACATGGTGGGCAAGCGAATCGGTTATGGCCGCGAAGCCATGGCACCTCACAGCCTGACCTTGACGATGGTGGGTGCATCCCTGTTGTGGGTGGGCTGGTTTGGCTTCAACGCCGGTTCGGCACTGGAAGCCAACGGCTTTGCAGCCCTGGCCTTCATCAACACCTTTGGTGCAACAGCGGCTGCGGTGCTGGCCTGGTGCCTGGGTGAAGCCCTGATGCGCGGCAAAGCCTCCATGCTGGGTGCGGCGTCGGGTGCGGTGGCCGGTTTGGTGGCCATCACGCCTGCTGCCGGCAACGTCGGTATTGGTGGTGCGCTGGTAATTGGCGCTGTGGCTGGCTTTGCCTGCCTGTGGGGTGTGAACGGCCTGAAGAAGATGCTGGGCGCGGATGACTCACTGGACGTGTTCGGCGTGCACGGCATCGGCGGCATTGTGGGTGCACTGCTGACCGGCGTGTTCAATTCGCCAGCGCTGGGTGGCCCAGGCTACGTGGCGGACTGGGTCACAGTCACCATGGTCACCTCCGCTGACTACTCCATTGCGGCGCAAGTCTGGGTTCAGGCCAAAGCTGTACTGCTAACCGTTGTATGGTCTGGAGTGGTGTCCTTCATTGCCTTCAAGGTGGTCGACCTGACGATCGGACTGCGCGTGAGCGAAGAAGACGAGCGCGAAGGTCTCGACATCACCTCGCACGGCGAAACCGCTTACAGCCGCTGACCGCCCTCAGGCTGCCGACAACGGCGGCCTGACATCCAGCCACCCGCGCCACCGGTCCGGGTGGTTTTTTTATGGGCGTTCGGCCATGCACAATAGTCCTTTTGGAGATCCGTCCACATGACCTGGAAAGCCGTCACCACCGCGCCCAACGAGCTGGGCGAATCCCCGTTTTGGCATCCCCATGAGAGCCGGCTTTACTGGGTGGATATTCCAGGCCGGAAAATCCTGCGCACAACGCCGGGAGAGGACCGAATCGACACCTGGGACCTGCCCTGTGAACCCGGCTGCATCGCGCCTGCGACAAGCGGTGGTTTGATCATCGCCCTGCGCGACGGCATTTTTCGCGCCCGGAGTTGGGGCGGCGCACTGGAACAGATGGGCTCGCTGGGCTACGACACCCGGCACATGCGTGCCAACGATGGCAAATGCGATCCTCAGGGCCGCTTTTGGGTGGGCACCCTGGACGAAACCAAAACGGCACGCAACGCAGCGCTCTACTCGATCGACGGACAGACGTCACCCGGTGGGTCTGGCCATGCAGCAGGCGGCGCACCGGCAATTGAACGCCAGACCGACCCCGACCTGCTGCCGGTCACCACCGCCAACGGCCTGGCCTGGAGCCCCGATGGCAGCGCCCTGTACTGGGCCGACACCGCCAGCCACCGCATCGACGTCTGGGAGGTTGATGGGTCCGTGCCTCGCATTGCGGCGCGACGCACCTTCGCTCAGTTCGATCCCAAACCTGCGGGCTGGCAGTTTGACGCAGCTCCCGGCAACCAAGGCTATGGCGGTCGTCCGGACGGCGCGGCAGTCGACGTGCAGGGCAACTACTTTGTCGCCATGTTCGAAGGCCGGCGTATCTGCAAGTTCGCCCCCGACGGCACCCTGCGGGCCGAATGGCCCACACCCGTGCAGTGCCCCACCATGCCCTGCTTTGGTGGCGATGACCTGCAAACCCTGTTCATCACCAGCGCCCGCCACCACCGCAGCGCCCCGGAGTTGGAGGCGTTCCCGCTGTCGGGTTGCGTGCTCTCCATGCGCGTGGACGTGCCCGGTTTGCCAGTGAACTTTTGGGTCGACTAAATTTTTGCACCGCCCCAGTGCAAAAAATTCAAACCAGGCTCGCCTTCAGCCCCTTAACATCCGTCCCACCTCTTTAAGTCTGCACACCATGGATTCCCTGCTCAAGACCCTCACTGACCGCATTATTGCTGCCGCCGCCGACCGCACACCCCTGCGCATTCGCGGGGGTGGTTCCAAAGACTTTTATGGTGAGTCACTGGGTGGCGAGGTGCTGGACGTTGCGGGCTACCGCGGCATCATCAGCTACGAGCCCAGTGAGCTGGTCGTCACCGTGCGCAGTGGTACCCCGCTGGCCGAGCTGGAGGCCACGCTACGTCAACAGGGCCAATGTCTGGCGTTTGAGCCACCTGGTTTCTCCACCACCCTGGGTCAACCCGGCACGGCCACCTGTGGCGGCATGGTCGCTGCCGGCCTGAGCGGTCCGGCGCGCGCCAGCGTGGGCTCGGTGCGCGACTTTGTTCTGGGCGTCAAACTGCTCAATGGCCGGGGCGAGTTGCTGACGTTTGGCGGCCAGGTGATCAAAAACGTGGCCGGATACGATGTGTCCCGCATCATGGCGGGCGCCATGGGGACGCTGGGACTCATGACCGAAATCTCCCTGAAGGTGCTGCCCGTAGCCCCGGCCGAGGCCACCTTGGTGTTTGAACTCGATCAGGCCAGGGCTCTGGCCCAGCTCAACCGCTGGGGTGGGCAACCGTTGCCGCTCAACGCCAGTTGCTGGGTGCGTGACGACAACGCCACCGGCCAACCCGAGAAACTGTATGTGCGCCTGCGTGGCGCCGTGGCCGCCGTCGAGTCGGCTTGCCGCAAGATGACCCAGGATGCGCCAGGTGCCCGCGTGGACAATGCGGCAGCTGCTCAGGACTGGCAAGCCTGCCGCGAATTACAGCTGCCGTTTTTCAAGCCGGCAAGCGATGATCTGTGCCTGTGGCGCCTGAGCGTGCCGCAAACGGCCCCGGTACTGGGTCTGCCCTGGGCCCAGTTGGTGGAATGGCATGGCGGCCAACGTTGGCTGTGGGCACCGCTGTCAGCCCAATCGTCTCTGCGCCAAACCACCGCGGCTGCAGGCGGTAGCGCTACTATTTTCTTATCACCTAAGGCAATGAATACGCAGACCAGAGGCAGATTTAGTCCTCTAAAGCCCCCTCTGGACGGTATTCACAAACGCCTGAAGGCCGAATTCGATCCCGCTGGCATCTTCAATCCCGGCCGCCTCTACCCTGACTTTTAAGTTGAATCCCTGATGCAAACCAATCTCGCCCCCGAGTACAAAGGCACGGCTGACGGCACTGCTGCCGAGGCCATTTTGCGCAAATGCGTGCACTGCGGTTTTTGCACCGCCACCTGTCCGACCTACCAGCTGTTGGGCGACGAGCTTGACGGCCCGCGGGGTCGCATCTACCTGATGAAGCAGGTGCTGGAGGGCGAGACCCCCACCCGCAAAACCCAGATGCACCTGGACCGCTGCCTGACCTGCCGCAACTGCGAAACCACCTGCCCCTCCGGTGTGGACTACGGGCACCTGCTGGATATCGGGCGCAAACTGGTCGATGCCAAGGTGCCGCGCCCGATGGGTGAAAGCGCCCTGCGCTGGGCCCTGAAAGAGGGCCTGCCTTCACCGCTGTTTGGCCCGGCCATGAAAATAGGCCAACTGGTGCGTCCGCTGATGCCTGCGGCCCTTAAAAACAAAGTGCCGCCCAAGCAGGACGCCGGCGCATGGCCGACCCGCACTCACACGAGGCGCATCCTCATGCTGGCGGGCTGCGTGCAGCCCGCCATGATGCCCAACATCAACAGCGCCACGGCGCGCGTGCTTGATGCCATCGGAGTGCAGGCCGTCATCGTTCCCAAGGCGGGTTGCTGTGGCGCCGTCAAGTTTCACCTCAATGACCAGGACGGCGGCAAAGCCGAGATGCGCGCCAACATCGACGCCTGGTGGCCCTATGTGCAGGGGCAGGACGCCGGTAACACCACCGGCACCGGCGTGGAGGCGATCATCATGAACGCCTCCGGCTGCGGCGTCACGGTCAAGGAATATGGCCACATCCTGCACGACGACCCGCTCTACGCGGCCAAGGCGGCGCGCATCAGCGAACTGACCAAAGACCTGAGCGAGTGGTTGCCAGAAATCAGCGATAAACTGCAAGACAAAGTCGCGGCCAAAGCGGGCACCATCGCCTTTCACCCGCCCTGCACCTTGCAGCACGGGCAGCAGCTGCGCGGCGGCGTGGAAAAGTACCTGGGTGCGCTTGGTTTCAACGTCAAGATCACCGGCTGCGAATCGAACCTGTGCTGCGGTTCAGCGGGCACCTACTCGGTACTCAACCCCGAACTGTCCTATCAGCTGCGTGACCGCAAACTGGGCCACCTGAATGAAACGTTCGGCGACACGAAGCCCGACCAGATTGTGTCCGCCAACATCGGCTGCATCACCCACTTGCAAAGTGGCACCGCTACGCCGGTTCGCCACTGGGTTGAGGTGCTCGACGCCGCTTTGCAATGACCTGCAGGCAGGTTGCAGCAGCCGGCCTGCCGCACCACTGCCAATTGACGTTTGTCAAGCGAGGCTGGGCAAGCTGCGCCGACACTGCGGCGCATGTCCTCTGTTTACCTCGCCTTGCCGGCCCTGCTCATGGCCTCTCACTGTGTTGCTGCACTGACTGCGCCCCTTGCAGAGCCGCCAGCACAAGACCCTGCCCACCACGACTTGCGCAGGGAAGCGATAGCCCTGGAAAACGGCGAAGGCGTCGCACGCGACGCGCTGCGGGCAGCTGCGCTCTACTGTCAGATTGCGCGTGCTGGCGATGTGCAGGCTCAGTACAACCTGGGCTGGATGTACGCCAACGGCCGAGGAGTGGCGCGCAACGACGCCACTGCAGCCTTCTTTTTTCAGGCAGCAGCCCAACAAGGACTGGCCGTGGCCCAGCGCATGCTCAACATCGTGGGCGACCCCACGCCGGAGGTGCCCGCGTGCATGCGCCCTCCTGAGCCGCCGGCACCGCCACCCGTCGCGATGGCCCCGGAGGAGGCCCCGGAAAAGGCTCCGCCCCGCGTGAACTATGAAGTGATTGCACCACGCAAAATTTTTGATCTGGTCATGAAAATGGCGCCCCAGTTTCAGGTGGAGCCGCAACTGGCACTGGCCATCATTGCCGCTGAATCCAACTTCAACAGCTTGGCCTTATCGCCCAAAAATGCCCAGGGGCTGATGCAACTCATCCCGACCACCAGCGAGCGCTTTCGGGTGAGCAACCCGTTTGACCCGGCGCAGAACATCCGGGGCGGGCTGACCTACCTGCGCTGGCTCCTGGCCTATTTTCAAGGGGATGTGGCCTTGGTGGCTGCCGCCTACAACGCCGGCGAAGGCGCGGTTGAACGCCACCGCGGTATCCCGCCCTATCTGGAAACCCGGGCCTACGTGCAACGCATCCTGAAATCGGTGGGTACGCCAAGCCATGCCTTTGACGAAAAAATCACCAAACCATCTCCCAC
Source organism: Rhodoferax sp. OV413 (assembly GCA_943371745.1). Taxonomy (GTDB): domain Bacteria; phylum Pseudomonadota; class Gammaproteobacteria; order Burkholderiales; family Burkholderiaceae_C; genus Rhodoferax. Next base: position 34,621 of record CALRWE010000008.1, on the reverse strand, counting down.
ACTGCACCTGTTTCGCCTGCCTTGGAGCCGGTAGTGCACAGCCGGACTCGCCCGGCGGGGTGACCTGCCAAGCTCAGGCCGCCAGCGCGGACTCGATGTCTTTCGCCAGGCTGGCGGGGGTGTCGGTGGGGGCGTAGCGCTTGAGCACAGCGCCGTCCTTACCCACCAAAAATTTGGTGAAGTTCCATTTGATCGCCTTGGTGCCCAACAAACCCGGTGCCTCGCTGGCCAGCCACTGGTACAGCGGATGGGCCTGGTCGCCGTTGACCTCGATCTTGGCCATCATGGGAAAAGTAACACCGTAGTTCACCTGGCAGAACCCGGCAATCTCGTCGTTCGACCCCTTGTCCTGCGACCCAAACTGGTTGCACGGAAAGCCCAACACCACCAGCCCTTTTTCACCATAGGTCTCGTGCAACACCTCCAGCCCGGCAAATTGCGGGGTAAAGCCGCAGGCACTGGCCGTGTTGACGATCAACAGGACTTTCCCCTTGAACTCACTTAAATGAACAGGTTGGCCATTGATTTGCAGGGCGTCGAAGTCGTACACGGTGCTCATGGGGAGTCTCCTTCACAAAAAGAAATCAGTGTCGCACTTCCCCGGTTCCCCAGCCCGCCATGCGGGCAAGCTCAGGCTGGCCCGGTTTGGCCCTCAAGCGCTGACGCCGACGAACGAAACGACACCACCGACAGCAAGGACGCCAGCAGAATCAGGCTTCCGCCCGCCAGCGTGCGCCCGGTCAACTCGCCCGCCCCCAGCAACACGGCCGAGACACTGGCAAAAACCACTTCAGACAACATGATGAGCGAAGTGGCACTGGCCCTCAGACGTGCCGCACCATATTGCAGCGCCAGGTTGCCCGCCAGAAATGCCAGGCTGACGAGCAGGACCAGGCCCACCCAGCCCGCATTCAGCGCGGGCACACCAGAAACACGGCCCAGCCCCAGACCCACCAGGGCCGCGAGTGTGGCCATGACTGCCCCCCCACCAAACATGGCCAACATGCGCGACTCGTCTGGCGTCTGGTTCAGGCGGCGCAGCAAAATGTTGGTCAGCGCGAAGCTGAAGCCGCCCATCAGGGCCAGCCAATCGGCCAGACTCTCCGGCACAGGCCAGGGTGAGGTGGGCGTTTTAAGCACGATGACAACGCCAGCCAGCGCCAGCGCCAGGCGCAATAGCGAGCCGGCCGTCGGTTTTTCCCCCAGCAGGGGCCAGGCCAGCAACACCACCCAGGCCGGCATCAGGTAAAAGAGCAAGACCACCCGCACCACGTCACCCACGGTCACGGCCCAATTGAAGCCCATATTGGTCAGGCCGGCAGCCAGCACCAACCACCAGAGCGTCGGGTGCTTGGCAAAGCCGCGCCAAGCCTGAGGTCTGAAGGCCAGCAGACACACCAGAGCAAAAAGATAAATGAATGCGGTGGCCCACAAGGGATGCAGGCCGCGGGTTTCAAGTGCGCGAAAAGGCCACCAGGACACGCCCCAAACCAAGGCGTTCAACATCAGCGCCATGGCTGGCAGCAGGTTCTTTTTCACACCGACACCTGGCTGGACAGTGGTGCCACGGATGGCCTGATCAGTACTGCCAGTTCAAAGTCATCCATGCAGGTTGTCACTGCGGGCAATGTTCATGAGGCGTTCCACCTCGCCACCATGGTGACGAAGGTTGCTGGCATACCAGCGTTTGATGAGCCACATAAAACCCGCAATGATCACGCCGAAGGCCGTGATGGCGGCAAAAGTCGGCAGACCCAGACCGGTGGACAGGCTGTAGGCAGCACCCAGCAACAAAATACAGGCCTGTTCATTGAAGTTCTGAACCGCAATGGAGCGACCGGCCCCCATCAGGTTGTGCCCCCGGTGCTGCAACAGCGCATTCATGGGCACCACCAGGAAGCCCCCCAGCGCGCCGAGCATGATCAGAAACGGCGCGGCTACCCAGACGTTGTCGATGAAGATGAGCAAAATGATCAGGAGCCCCATGACGATGCCCAGCGTGATCACCCGGGGTCCGTCTTCAAGGCGCATCCGCATGGACGCCACCACGGCTCCCACCGCCATACCAATGGCCACCACCCCCTGCAAAGCCGACGCCTGAGTGACCGAGTAGCCCAAGGCAGCGGCAGCCCAGGCCAGAACAATAAATCGCAGATTACCAGCCACGCCCCAGATCAGTGTCGTGGCCGCCAATGAAATTTGCCCCAACCTGTCGCGCCACAACCGAGCGTTGCAGGTCCAAAAATCGGGAAGCAAGGTCAACAGGCGCTTGGGCATGGCGCGCATTTCAACGCCGGTCAGGGGAATGTGGGTGTTGAACCAGGCGGCCAAAAAATAAACAAAAATCAAGACGCTGATGGCAGCCTCCGGCGCCGTATCCACCCCAGTGGAAACAAAGGGCAAATCAAGGCCCAGGAGCCAGGGTGACAACACAGAGCCCACCAGTTGACCGCCGAGCAAAACGCCCAAAATGATGGAGGCGATCGTCAGCCCTTCGATCCAGCCATTGGCCTTGACCAACTGGGAAGCTGGCAGCAATTCGGTCAGGATGCCGTATTTGGCAGGTGAATAGGCTGCAGCGCCCAGCCCCACAATGGCGTAGGCCAGCAAGGGGTGGCTGCCAAACAGCATCATCAGACAGCCAATGATCTTGATGAAATTGCTCATCAGCATCACCCGGCCTTTGGGCATGGAATCCGCGAATGCTCCCACAAAAGGCGCCAAGATCACGTAAAACAAGGCAAACATGGGCACCAAGGCGGCCTGTTGCCACTCGGGGGCCTTGCTGGTTCTGAGCAATTGCACCGCTGCAACGAACAGGGCGTTGTCGGCCAGCGAGCTGAAGAACTGCGCTGACATGATGGTAAAGAAGCCGCGTTTCATTGTCTCAATGCGCGCACCAGTCGGGCTGATGCGAAGGGTTTTGTTTTACGGGTCTGCAACGGGTAACGGGTTATAGCACGCTCCCGAAGTGTCAAAATCACCCACCAGCCAAATTGCCCATACAAGTACCATGCCCCGTCCGATCCAAGCCACCATCCATGTGGAGGCACTTCGCCACAATCTGGCGCGTGCGCGCCGTGCCGCACCTGATGCCCGTGTCTGGGCCATCGTCAAGGCCAACGCCTATGGGCACGGCATTGAACATGTCTTTGAAGGCTTGCGCGCAGCAGATGGTTTTGCCCTGCTGGATTTTGAAGAAGCCCGCCGCGTGCGGGCCCTCGGCTGGCGCGGACCGATTCTGCTGCTCGAAGGCGTGTTCGAGCTGCGCGACCTCGAATTGTGCTCCCGCCTGGACCTGTGGCACACCGTGCATTGCGATGAGCAGATCGACATGCTGGCGACCCACAAGACCCATGTGCCCCACCGTGTGTTCCTGAAAATGAATTCGGGCATGAACCGGCTGGGCTTCACGCCCCAGCGTTATCGGGCCGCCTGGACGCGACTCAACGCACTGCCCCAAGTCGACGAAATTTCACTGATGACCCACTTCAGCGATGCCGACGGTGCACGCGGCATTGCGGAGCAAATGGCCGTGTTTGCCCAAGTCACCCGGGACCTGCCGGGCGAACGCTCACTGAGCAACAGTGCCGCCACCCTGCGCCACCCCCTCACAGCAGCCCAGGCCAGCGCCCACCCTGACAGCTGTGTCAGCTCCGACTGGGTACGCCCCGGCATTGCCATCTACGGGAGCGCCCCGGACTTTCCCGAGCACAGCGCGCAGGACTGGGACTTGCAGCCCGGCATGACCCTCACCTCAAAAATCATCGCTACCCAAGAGCTGTCGGTGGGCGACAGCGTGGGTTATGGCTCGCTTTTTGTGGCGGACAAACCCATGCGAATCGGCGTTGCCGCCTGCGGCTATGCCGACGGCTACCCGCGCACTTGCCCAACTGGCACACCGGTCCTGGTCAACGGCATTCGCACCCGTGTCGTCGGTCGCGTGAGCATGGACATGGTCACGGTCGACCTCAGCGCAGTGGTGGCAGCGGGTGCCCCGGCGGGCTTTGGCAGCGAGGTGACTCTGTGGGGCCGCGCCGCCAATGGCGCAATACTGGGCATTGACGAGGTGGCGCACAGCGCGGGCACGGTGGGTTACGAGCTGATGTGCGCCTTGGCTGCACGAGTGCCAGTTGTGGTGGGTGATTGATGAAGTACGTCCCTCTCCCTCTGGACATGATCAATCTGACTCAGAGCGTGCCCGTGGATGTCTGGGCGCCGGGTGGCGTGTTGTTGCTCAGGCGAGGCCAGGCGATCCTGACGGATGGTCACCGAGAAAATCTGCTGGCCCGGGGCGCATCCCTCACCCAGGGTGATGCCGATGCCTGGCAAAACAGCTACGAGCGCATGGTCGGCAACATGCTCCGCCAAGGCGTTCCACTGGCCGTGATTGCCAAAGCAAAAATGCCCGACGAGATCTCGCCAGTCGATTTCTCAGTGAGCCGCGAGATCGAGGGAGGTTGGCTGGACTTGCACGAAAACCTGCTCGGCCTGCTGTACCAGGGCAGCGCCGCCCTGCACCCCTTGCCCCGGTTGGCCGGCATTGAACGGCGAGCAATGGAATTGTTGAAGGGCGAGCCCGAGGAGTGCCTGTTCGTGTTGTTTCAGGCCCTGGCCGATTTGACGCTGGGCTACAGCGCCACCCACGCGCTGCTGTCGGGCGTGGTGTGCGATCTCACCGCCGACAAGCTGGGCATGCCGCCGCAAACCCGGCGAATCCTGTTTCGAAGCGCCCTGACCATGAATATCGGAATGGCTCGCGACCAGGGAATTCTGTCCCGCCAGAGTGTGGCCCCCAGCGAACACCAAAGGCAAGTTATCAAGGACCACCCGCCCAAGAGCCATGAGATATTGCGGGCTTTTGGCGTGTGGGACCAGGACCAACTTGACATCGTGCACTGGCACCATGACCCGGACGAATCCAACGGCATGGCAAGAAACCTCACCAACCGGCGCATCCTGCGCATGGCCGACAGTTTTGTGGCCAAAATGGCACCGCGCAAAACAAGGCTTGCCATGTCGCCGCTGGGTGCGGTCAAGGCCCTCTTGTCAGGCGCGGCGGAAGACACCGAGAAGTTCGGCTCAGCCATGGCCACGGCGGTCGGCTTTTATCCGCCCGGCACTTACGTGCAACTGGCCAATGGCGAAAAAGCTGTCGTCATCGCAAGAGGCACCAAGGCCAACCAGCCGCATGTGGCGAGCATCATCGACCCCGCCGGCATGCCACTGAGCCGCTACAGTTATCGCAACACCAGTGAACCCCGATTTGCGGCTCGCTCGCCCGTCAACGCGGACCACATCAAGGTCATGGTCAGCCGCGAAAAAGTCGCCCGCATGCGCGCAGACCACCTGGGCTGAGCTTGAGCAGTTCAAACCACACTACACTGAATAAGCCCAGGCCTAGCGCCAAGCCCAAATAGGGCAGCGGCAAAAATTCAAACCGGAAGAGTGCCGCCAGCCACGGCACATAAAGTGCCAACACCAAAAACCCGAGCGCCACACTGGTCACGATCCAGAGCGTGCGGTTAGGCACGCGCAACGCAGCCCACCATGAGGCTGACCGGGAACGGTTGGAGAAGATCAGCGCCAGGTTACCCACCACCAGCACCGCAAAAGCGAAGGCACGCGTTTCATCTTCATTCAAGTGCCGGGCGCCCCAGACATAGGCCCCCAGCACAACACCCAACACACCCAGCCCTTGCAGCAAGGCCACGATCAGCGTCATGCCAGCAAACAATTGGGCATGAGCGTCGCGTGGCGGGCGCGACATGAGGTCGGCCTCGGGCGGCTCGTTTTCGAACACCATGGAGCATGCCGGGTCAATCACCAGCTCCAGAAACGCAATGTGCAGCGGGAACAGGGCTACCGGCCACCCCAACAGCACCGGCGCGATGGCCATGCCGGCGATAGGCACATGCACCGCCAGGATGTACGACATGGACTTGCGCAGGTTGTCAAAAATACGACGTCCCAGCCGCACGGCCCCCACGATGGAGGCAAAGTTGTCGTCCAGCAGCACGACGGACGCAGCCTCCCGCGCCACATCGGTGCCGCGCCCCCCCATGGCCACGCCCACATGGGCGGCCTTGAGGGCGGGCGCGTCGTTCACGCCGTCACCAGTCATGGCCACGATCTCACCTTGGGCCTTGAGGGCCTGCACGATGCGCAGCTTTTGCTCCGGGGCAATGCGGGCGCACACCCTCACGGTCTGCATGCGGGCCTGCAGCTCGGCATCGCTCATGCTGGCCATGTCGTCACCCGTCAACAGTGTGGGGTCCGGACCGCTGAGCGAGCCGGCTTCCAGCCGGGCCTGGCGGGCAATGGCCTGGGCGGTGGCCGGGTAGTCGCCCGTGATCATCACGACACGAATTCCGGCACTGCGGCTTTGCGCCATCGCCTCGGGAATTTCAGGCCGCAAGGGGTCGGCCAGCCCCAGCAGACCCACAAACTGGAACTCAAAATCATGCTCGATTGCGGGCCAGACTTCACCGACAAAGCGCGCCCGAGCCACCCCCAGCACCCGCAGACCCTGCGCCGCCATGAAGTCAACCGCGTTGGCAATGCGCTTCTGCGCAGTGGCGTCCAGATGGCACAGGTCAATGATGGCCTCCGGCGCCCCCTTGGCCGCCACCTCATGAGCCTCCCCAACCACCGCCCGCCAGACATGCGACATGGCCCGCAACTCGGGGGTGAGGCCATAGGCCTGCATCAAGGTCCAGTCCCGGTGCAAATGCTCGGTGTCCTTCAAAAAATGCTGACCCAGCCGGTGAAAGGCTTTTTCCATCGGGTCAAACGGGTCGGTCACGCTGGCCAGAATCGAGAACTCCACCAGTGTGTGAAAAACCTCCGGCAAATCGCTACCGTCGGTGTAATCGATGGTCAGGTGCTCCCCTGCGGGCTGTGGAACCATGCTCCGGGGCGCAGGAGCCTCGGCGTACAGGTGTGCCACGGTCATGCGGTTTTCAGTCAGCGTGCCGGTCTTGTCCACGCACAGCACCGAGGTCGCGCCCAGGGTCTCGATAGCTGCAATGCGTCGGATCAGCACGTTTTGACGAGCTAGGCGCCAGGCGCCCAAAGCAGGAATGACCGTCAGCACCACGGTGAATTCCTGCGGCAGCATGGCCATGGCCAGTGCAATGCCCGCGAGCAAGGCTGCCAGCCAGTCGCCGCGCAGCAGACCGTAGGCCAGAACCAGTAAAAGACTGGTGATCAACGCCAGCACAGCCAACACCTGGACCAGCCAGGACGTCTGCTTTTTAAGCGGCGAAGGCTCGGCGTCAAGAGTTTGCAGCGCGGCGCCGATACGGCCAATTTCGCTGCGTGCGCCGGTAGCCGTCACCCGCGCCAGCCCATGGCCCCTGACCAGCAGGGTGCCCGAGAACAGGGTGGATTGACCATCACCCCCCGGCCGGGCCGCTGCGGGGTGGGCATCGACATCGGCAGACCCGGTGCTGACAGCCTTGTCCACGGGCACCGGCTCGCCGGTCAGGAGGGATTCATCCACCTGCACCTCGGTGCCGCTGACCAAGACCGCATCGGCCGCGATGCGGTCGCCTTCGGCCAGCACAAGCAGGTCGCCACGCACCACATCAATGCCGGCAATGCGCACGGGCTGCCCGCCGCGCAGCACCAGCGCGCGCGGGCTGGTGAGGTCGCGCAGCGCAGCCAGCGCATGCTCGGTCTTGCCTTCCTGGTAGAGCGTCAGGGCGAGCACCAGAAGCACAAAGCCAAACAAAATCAGCCCCTCCTGCAGATCACCCAAAATGACATAGAGCACACCCGCCGCCAAGAGCAGCAGGAACATCGGCTCAGCCAGGGTGTCCCGGGCAATGGACCACAGATTGCGCCGCTGGTCACCCGGCAGCGCATTGGGGCCATCTGCCCGCAGGCGCTGCGCCGCCTCAGCAGCGTTCAGGCCCTCGCCAGAGGTTTCTAAAGCCATTCAAAAAACCTGGGTTGAATCTTCATCATGGAAGAGCAGCTTACCCCGCCACTGCAGGCAAGTTCTGTGCGAAAACGCACAAACTTGAAAACGCAAGTCGCAGGCGAGGTGATACAGCGGGTACGTTTTCGTAGCTACATTTTCAGGAGGTGCTCCATGATTGCCAGCGACAAAGATTTCACCAACGGCAACAGCCAGGCGATTCGGCTGCCCAAGGCGTTCAGGCTTGATGCCGAAGAGGTTCGGATCAGTAAAGGCCAAGACGGCATCATCACCACTCAGCCGAAGCCCAAAAAAGATGAATTGGAGGCCTTTATGACCGAATTGCGGGCTTTGCCCCCAGCCGAATAGTTTTTGCAGCCCCGCGATGATGCACCCCGTCCGAGCCCTTTTGAAGAATGGAACGCGTAATGCGCCACATGCTCGACACCAACATCGTCAGTTATTACTTGCGCCGGGCTTGAAACTGGAAGACTGCACGGGTTAAGGGTCGCTAATACAAACCCCGCACCCGCGCCTGCAGCCGCGCCAACCCCAGCAGCACATCGGTCATCGGGGTGGCGACGCCAGTCAGGGCGCCCAGTTCTTTCACCACCGTCACCAGCGCGTCCAGCTCCACGGCTTTGCCGGCCTCCACGTCTTGCAGCATCGAAGTCTTGAAGGCGCCCAACTTGCGAGTGACCGCATGGCGGTCTTCGGGTTGCTGCTCGATGGGGATGCCAATGCTTGCGCCAATTTCTTTGGCCTCCAGCATCACACTCGATACAAAACCGCACACCAGTTCATCCCCCAAAATCAGGTCTGTGGTCGCGCCGGTGAGGGCGCTGATGGGGTTCACGGTCATGTTGCCCCAGAGTTTGTACCAGGTGTCTTTCTGGATTTGCGGCGACACAGTCGCGGTAAAACCGGCACGCACAAGCAACTCAGCCAGCCCCTGAACCCGGGGTGTCGTGTGCCCCGAAGGTTCGCCCAGGATCAAACCATTGCCAAAGTGATGGCGAATGACGCCGGGTGCGTCCACCGAGCAACTGGCATGCACCACGCAGCCGATGATGCTGGCGGGCGGGATGGACCGTGCGATCTCGCCCGTGGCGTCCACCGCCTGCAGTTGGGTGCCTTCCAGCGCCCCGCCAAAGCCCTGAAAAAACCACCATGGCACGCCGTTCATGGCGGTCAGCACCACGGTGTGGGGGCCGATCAGGGGCCGAATCTGGCGCGCCACGTCCAGCAAAGCCGGCGCCTTGACGGCAATCACCACCAGGTCTTGCACACCCAACTCGGCCGGACTGGCGCTGGCCAGCACCAGGGCAGTGGCTTCCTGCTCGCCTTGGCGCACCCGCAGCCCCTGCGCCTGCACAGCAGACAACGTGGCCCCGCGCGCCACCACGCTCACCTCACAGCCCGCAGCCGAGAGCCGCTGACCGATCCAGCCGCCAATGGCGCCTGCACCCACCACACCTACTTTTTTGAATGAATTTTGAATCATATTGGCTTCCAGCCTTGGTTTTAATTGATACAGTCGCTATTTATTACATAGCACAATGGGATTGCACAGTGACACCCCATATGGGGCCGACCAGTTCCGGCTGCGAGTCGATGCACTGTCTCCGATCGTTGTTGTTCGTCAGACACTGCCACAATGCGGGTAAAGTCAATACCGACCCAAAGGCACCGTCTGTATTTTTGCACTCTCAGGACCCACCCCATGAAGAAACCCCTTGTCGCCCTGGCCGCCCTTGTCTTTACCACCCTGGCCAACGCCGAGTCCAGCGTCACGCTGTATGGCATTGCCGACTTTTGGGTCGGCAACAGCACAGACAAGGGCACCACGGCGGCTAGCGGCGGTTTGGCTGCCAGCCGGTGGGGCATCAAGGGCAAAGAAGATTTGGGCGATGGCCTGGAAGCCGGCTTTGTGCTGGAGCAGGTGTTTGATCTGGCCAGTGGAGCGGCTACGGGTGGCTTCAACCGCCAATCCTATGTGAGCCTGGCCGGCAGCTTTGGCGAGCTTCGCTTGGGCAACGTCCTGACGCCGCTGGATGACATCAATGGCAGCGCCAACAGCGGCGGCGACTCCCTCCTGGCGGCCATCTCGGGGGTCTGGGTGGGTTTCAACACCAATCCCACGCGCCAGATTTATTACGCCACGCCCGAGGTGGGGGGTCTGGGGGCAGCCGTCAGCCGGTCTGTGATTGGCCAGCGTGGCCGGGATGTCACCAGCTTTAGGGTGAACTACAACGAGGGTCCACTTTACGCAGGCCTCGCCTGGCAAACCGACAAGCAGTCTGTCCCCGGCCTTGACGTGCGCCATGTGTTTGCCAATGGTGCCTATGATTTTGGCACGGTCAAGCTGCTCGCCAGCGCCCGCCGGGTGACCCACCCCGACTCGGGCGCAGACCGCACCCGCGAATACCAGGTGGGCGTGGAAGTCCCGGTCAGCGAAGCGCTGGTGGTGTCGACGGGCTATGCGCGCTCCACCGACAAGAGCGCTGGGATGCAGGTCGCCCAGCGGCAAGGCTATGGCTTGCTGCTGACCTACGCCCTGTCCAAACGAACCGCCCTGTACGGTGGCCTGCAGCGCAACACCGAGACCGTGGCGAACACCTCGGCGCGTTTGACGGCCGCGGGCATACACCACACGTTTTAGAGCCTTTTTTTGAAAAAATGGCCTCTGGCCAGCGTATTCATTTGTTTTAATAAAACAAAACAATAGCAAAATTCAAGACGTCTGGCGCCCTGATGGTTATCTGTGAATTCATACAGTAGCATTGCGCCATGGCCAAAGAAAAATCTATCTACGTTTGCACCGACTGTGGCGGCACCAGCCCCAAGTGGCTGGGCAAATGCCCCAGCTGCAATGCCTGGAACACGCTGATCGAGTCTGCTCCCGAGAGCAACACCCCCACCAAAAACCGCTTTGCCTCGCTGGCCAAAACCGCCGAGATCAAGGTGCTGGGCGACATTGACGCGGTCGACATGGCCCGCACCCCCACCGGCCACGAGGAGCTCGACCGGGTGCTGGGCGGCGGCATGGTCGAAGGCGGCGTGGTCCTCATCGGCGGCGACCCCGGCATTGGCAAGTCCACACTCTTGCTGCAGGCGCTGGACTCGCTGCAGCGCAGCGGCCAGAACACGCTCTATGTGACGGGCGAGGAGAGCGGCGCGCAGGTGGCGCTGCGCTCACGCCGCCTGGGGCTGGACAACTCGCAGGTGAAGGTGCTGGCCGAGATTCAGCTGGAGAAAATTCTGGCCACCCTGGACGCCACTCAGCCCGACATTGCGGTCATCGACTCCATTCAAACCGTGTACTCCGAGCAATTGACCAGTGCGCCGGGGTCCGTAGCGCAGGTGCGTGAATGCGCCGCGCACCTGACCCGCGCGGCCAAGGCCAGCGGGGTGTGCATTGTGCTGGTGGGCCATGTCACCAAAGAGGGCGCGCTGGCTGGCCCGCGCGTGCTGGAGCACATGGTGGACACGGTGCTGTACTTTGAGGGCGACACGCACAGCCAGTTCCGATTGGTGCGCGCCATCAAGAACCGCTTTGGCGCGGTGAACGAGATTGGCGTGTTTGCCATGACCGAAAAGGGCCTCAAAGGCGTGAGCAACCCCAGTGCGATCTTTCTGAGCCAGCATTCCGAGCCCGTGCCCGGCAGCTGCGTGATGGTGACGCTGGAAGGCACCCGCCCGATGCTGGTGGAGATTCAGGCGCTGGTGGACACTGGCGGCCCGTCACCCCGACGCCTGAGCGTGGGCCTGGACAAAGACCGCCTGGCCATGCTGCTGGCCGTGCTGCACCGCCACGCTGGCGTGGCCTGCATGGACCAGGATGTGTTTGTGAACGCGGTGGGCGGCGTGCGCATCAGCGAGCCGGCGGCTGACCTGGCGGTGCTGCTGGCCATCACCTCATCTCTGCGCGGCAAGCCGCTGCCCAAGGGCTTTTTTGCCTTTGGTGAGGTCGGCCTGGCGGGCGAGGTGCGCCCGGCGCCGCGCGGGCAAGAGCGCCTGAAAGAAGCCGCCAAGCTGGGCTTTAGCGTGGCGGTGGTGCCCAAGGCCAATGCGCCCAAAAACCTGAACCACAAAGACTTTGAAGGACTGACCATCCACGCCGTGGAGCGGGTGGAGGAGGCGATGGCGGTAGTACGGGGGCTTTAGCTGGCGTTCAATGAGGCGCAGCGTCACCGCGACCTGCTGCCAAGATGGGCTTGGAACGCGAAAGACCCAGCGGCGTATAGAGCTGCTCGAGCAGCGGCTTGCCACCTGCAAAGCCGGCGGTGCCGCGTTTTTCCTGAAAAACCTGACGCACCCGCCGCAGTAATCGGGTGTAAGGGTGGGTGGTCAGGTAATGTTTTGATGGCGTGTGATTTCGGACTGCTCTGGTAATTTTTTCTGAATTTCCGGCAATGCTGATGTCGCACTGATCAAGACACCCGACTGATTTCTTCCGGGCAATCAGCGTGATGTTTCCGCCGTCCTCAGACAGGAAATGCGCCATGTCCGTGAACCCCATCTTCTCGGCCAGTCGCTCCAAAGTGGCCACATTGAAATTGAAGATATGGGCTTCGTGGAATGTGCTGATCGGCGACTGGCATCTGGCCTCGACATTGGGCACCTCGATCACCAGGGTGCCCTGGGGTTTCAGCAAGGCATGCAGCAGGGATAAAACCTCGCCCGGGTTTTCGGTGTGCTCCAGAACATGCCAGATCGTGATCAGATCAAAGCTTTCCCCCTGAAATCTGTTGTCCTGGATGAATCCAATCTGGACATCGAGCTCATATTCCCGAATTGAATAGTCAGCGTAGCCCTTGTTGGGCTCAATGCCTTTGACTTGGTGGCCCAGGGTTTTGAGCAAATAAGAGAATTCACCGCCCCCGGACCCCACGTCCAGAATGCTCAGCGGCTGTGAAAGCAAGGACTCAATTTTCCGATGACGCGACAAGGCGACATGGCCAGCACGCATGATGTGTTTCGGCTTCGGAGAATAAGTGCCCTTGTAGTTGACCCGGTAGTCATCTTCATAAAAATCGCGCGGGTTGTGGGGCAGCGGATCGGACCACACCAAGCCGCAACGGGTGCAAATCACGGTCCTGAGTGGTTTGCCGCTTCGACTGCGGTTTGCAAGGACTGCAACCTCCTGGCCACCACAAAGATTGCATGGAAACGAGCATGTTTTCTGCATTGCCCCGCTCAGCTTTGTCATTGTCTGCTTTCTCTTGCCGCGTTAAAGATCTGTGTAGGCCGCAGGGCCCGGACACCACAATTCCCCCAAGAGATGACATCAGTCCTCTCTGCCTTCCGCATGAAGGGAGGTGGTCTGCCAATCCCTGCGCGGGAGGAGTTTAGTCAGCGCCGCGTCAAAACGAGAAAGGGTCCTCATTCGTTGTGGGATTGCGCCGGGCGCTTGCGGTTCGGCGCAACGTTATTTCCGGTCTGGATGTTAAGAATTCCTTAATCCAGCCTGCCTACCATCGGTCGCCATGAAGGTCGTCATGCGTTTTTTCATTTCAATTGCCTGGGCTGGGGTCTTGAGTCTGCCCACACTGGGCCATCCCGTTTTAGCCCAGAGCACCGCCGAGCAACTGGCTGGCTGCACCGCCCCTGTCAAAACAGAAAAGTGGTTTCGCCGCAATTGCAATGACGTCATGGCGCGCGAATGCATGGCCGGTCTGGACCCCCGCCAGCGCCGCTAATGGTCCGACTAACAAAAAAAGGACGCACACCATGCATGCCAAACCCTCCATGACCTCCAACCCGGGCTCCAGCAGCTCACCTACACCCCCCAGCCGCCGTGTGGTGGATGCGCCCATCCGCGCCTTTCACTGGTTTTTTGCGCTGTGTTTTGTGGGTGCGTACCTGACGGCCGACTTCGAGACTTGGCGCCTGATGCATGTGACGCTGGGCTATACCCTGGCCGGCTTGCTGGTGTTTCGGGCGTTTTACGGCTTGGTGGGGCCGCGCCACGCCCGGCTGTCGCTGACGCTGCGCAAACTCAAGGCGGGCCCGCAATGGCTGAGGTCACTGCGCGACGCTCTGCGCAGCGGATCGTTCGCCAGCATCAACTGGCAGCAGGGACAAAACCTGGGCATGGGTCTGGCCGTGGTGGCCTTGCTGGCGATGGTGGTGCCATTGACCCTGTCAGGGTACGCCACGTTCAATGACTGGGGAGACTTTTTGGGCGGAGACTGGATGGAGGAGGTCCATGAACTGGTGGGCAACACCTACCTGAGCCTGGTTCTGGCCCACCTGGCACTGATTGCTGGCCTGAGTGTGTTGCGCAAGAAGAATGTCGCCCAGCCGATGCTCACAGGCCGTCTGCCGGGACCGGGGCCCGATCTGGCCAAGCGCAACCACGTGTGGCTGGCGGCACTGCTGCTGGTGGGCGTGCTGGCGTACTGGACCTGGGAGTGGCAACAGTCGCCCAAGGGGGGCATGATGAAAGACACTACATCCTGGAGCACCTGAATGCGAATTTTGCTGGCTGAAGACGACACCCTGTTGGGCGACGGGCTGCGCGCAGGCCTGCGCCAGCAAGGCTTTCTGGTGGACTGGGTGCGCGATGGCGTGGCCGCTGAGCGGGAGTTGACTGCAGGGGACTATCAGGCGGCCGTGCTGGATCTCGGATTGCCACTGAAGGACGGACTGGATGTGCTGCAAGCCCTGCGCACCCGCAAGATCACCACGCCCGTGCTGGTACTGACCGCCCGCGATGCGGTGCCCGACCGTATTCGCGGCCTGGACCTGGGTGCCGACGATTACGTGGTCAAGCCGGTCGATTTGCATGAACTGGGGGCGCGTCTGCGCTCACTGGTGCGCCGCGCGCATGGCCAGGCGCTGTCCAGCCTGCAGTGTGGCGGCGTGATGCTGGACCCGGCTGCGCGCCTGGTGTACCTGGAAGGCGTTGAGGTGACGCTCTCCACCCGCGAATTCGATTTGCTGCATGCCCTGATGCTGGGGGCCGGGCGCGTCCTGTCGCGCGACCAGCTGGAGCAGCAGCTCTACAGCTGGGGCTATGAGGTGGACAGCAACGCCATCGAGGTGCACATCCACCACTTGCGCCGCAAGTTGGGCCAGGCAGTGATACAGACCGTGCGTGGCGTCGGCTACACCCTGCAACGCAGTCAGGGTGCGGCATGAGGGTGTTGCCCCACTTGCGATCGCTGCAAGCACGTTTGCTGGCGCTGCTGCTGAGCCTAGTCACGGTCGTCTGGCTGGGCGCCGCCGCGCTCACCTGGACCGATGCCCAGCACGAGCTCGATGAACTGCTCGACGGCCACCTCGCGCAGGCGGCGGCGCTGCTGGTGGTGCAACAAGCCCGCGCGGACGGTCACGGCGACGATGAAGGCGTGGCCGATGCCCCGTCGTTGCACAAATACGCGCCCAAAGTCGCATTTCAGGTTTTTCACGAAGGGCACCTGGTGATGCGCTCGGCCAACGCAGGCACCGCCCCCCTGTCTGCCCAGGCCAGCGGATTTTCAACTGTTCGGCTGTCTGACAACCAACCCTGGCGCGTGTTTGCGACCCGGAGCGGCGAGAGCGATGTGCAGGTCTTTGTGGGCGAGCAAACCGACACGCGTGATGACATCTTGTGGGCTGTCTTGCAAGGCGTTTTGTTGCCGCTGCTGTTGGCCCTGCCCCTGCTGGCACTGCTGCTGTGGTGGGCGGTGCGCCAGGGGTTGGCGCCCCTGCGCCAGTTGAGCCAGACCCTGGGCCGGCGCCAGCCCCAGGCGCTGGAGCCGGTGATCTTGAAGGATGTACCCACCGAAATGGAGCCGCTGGTACGGGCACTGAATGGCCTTTTTGGGCGCATTGACGCCATGGTGGCCGCCGAGCGCCGCTTCACCGCCGACGCCGCCCATGAGTTGCGCACACCAATTGCAGCCATCCGCACCCAGGCCCAAGTGGCTTTGGGGGCCGGTCACGACACGGCCCAACGCGACCGCGCCCTGCAATTCACCCTGGCCGGGTGCGACCGTGCGACCCGGCTGGTAGAGCAATTGCTGACACTCTCACGCCTGGAAGCTGTGGCCAGCACTGGCACGGCCCTGCCCCTGAACACTCTGATTGATCTGAGCGCCGTGACGCGCCGAAGCTGCGCCGATCTGGCGCCCGCCGCCCTGCAGCGCCAGCAAGAGTTGACACTGGATGCCCCTGCGGTGTGCCTGGTCACCGGGGATGACACCTTGCTGGGCGTGCTGGTGCGCAACCTGGTTGACAACGCCATGCGTTACAGCCCGGACGGCGCCACGGTGCAAGTGAGCGTCGCACAGCGCTCGGGGCAGGTCGAACTCCAGGTCCAGGACAGCGGACCCGGCCTCACAGACCCGGAAATTGCCCGCCTGGGCGAGCGTTTTTACCGTGTTTTGGGGAGCGACCAGCCGGGCAGCGGGCTCGGTTGGTCGATTGTCAAAAGGGTGGCCGATGTCTTTTCCGCTGAAGTTCAGGTTCAACGCGCCAGCCCTTTGGGTGGGTTGGCGGTGACGGTGCGCTGGCCGGCGCCCTGACGCGCCCTCGCGACAACAAGCGGTTTTACAAACGATTACGACCTTAAGCAAAATATAAGCCGTCACTTCATTAATACTCACTTATCTCCACAATTTTCAAAAGGGTAATCATGGTGAAGTTGCTTCGCACTTGCCTCCAAGCCGCCGCTGTTGCTGCCTGTTTCAGCTCGGCAGCCCACGCGCAAACCGTACCGCCCGCAGGGCGCCTGCTGGCCTCCAACTGCTTTCAATGCCACGGCACCAACGGCAAAGGCCCGGGGTTCGACAAACTGGCGGGCGAGTCGGCCCAGGAGATTTATAAGGAACTCAAGGAGTTTCAATCGGGCAAAGAGGGAGACGGCATCATGACTCGCCACGCCATGGGCTATTCCGACGCCCAACTGCGCGATCTGTCGACCTGGCTCGCTAGCCAGCGTTAACCCCACATCAGGAGCATCACCATGGACAGACGCCACTTTCTCAACAACGCCAGCGCCATTTTGCTGGCCGGTTCCTCCACGCTGGCTTGGGCCGACGAAAAAAAATCACGCGACAAAAAGTCGTCAGACAGCACGGTCAAACCCGTCACCACCACCTTGCCATCATCCACCGCAGTCAAATCGCGCGTGATCGTCATTGGCGGCGGCATGGCAGGGGCCACTGTCGCCAAATATTTGCGCCTGTGGGGCGACGGCATTGCAGTCACCCTGATTGAACGCGAAGCAAGCTACACCTCCAACATCATGAGTTCCATGGTGCTGACCGGCCAGCGTACCCTGGCCAGTTTGAGCTACCGCTACGACAACCTGCTGTCAGCCTATGGCGTGCAGGTCATCCGGGATGATGTGGTAGAGATCGATCCGGTCGGAGTCAAGGTCAAACTGGCCTCGGGCACCCAGTTGTCGGCTGATCGCATTGTGCTGGCACCCGGCATTGACTTCGACACCGTGGAGGGCCTGGGCACCTCGAACCGCATGCCACACGCCTGGAAAGCAGGGCCCCAGACGGCGCTGCTGGCGCAACAACTGGCCGCCATGCCCGATGGTGGCCGGGTGGTGTTGACCATCCCCAAAACCCCTTATCGCTGCCCACCCGGACCTTATGAACGGGCCTGTCTGCTGGCCGACTGGCTCAAGGTGAAAAAGCCCCGCTCCAAACTGATCGTGCTGGATGCGAACCCCGATTTTGTGACGGAAAAAGACAACTTCTCGCAGGCCTTTTTGGGCTTGCACGGCAGCATGATCGAGTACCACACCAATGCCGAAGTGACGCAGGTCAATCCGGTCAGCATGAGCCTGACCACCACTGCCGGCACCTTCAACAATGCCAGTGTGGTCAACCTGATTCCACGCCAACGAGCGGGCAGCCTGGTGGCCAAAGCGGGTCTGGCCAACGCCACTGAAGGTCGATTTGCCGCCGTGGATGTCCTGAGCTATGCCAGCACGCTGGCGCCGCGCATTCACATCATTGGGGACGCGAGCGCAACAACCCAGCCCAAGGCTGGCCATATCGCCAACCAGGAAGCCAAGACCTGTGCCGACGCCATTGTCCGGGGCTTGGCAGGCTTCCAGCCCGACCCGGCGCCGGTCACCAACTCGGCCTGCTACTCCACCATCACCATGTCACAGGCGTCCTGGCTGACGGCGGTCTTTCAATATGACCCGGCCAGCGCCAGCATGAAAACGGTGGTCGCCAGTTCGGCCGCATCCATCGGCTGGAACAAGGACAACTTTGAAGAAATGAACACCTGGTTCAAGGCCTTGATGGCTGACAGCTTCGCCTGAACTGCCGTCTTTCGGGTCAGGCTTGGGGCGACCTGAGTCAAAATCGGGGGCATGCAATTTAAGAAATTAATCATCCCCCTGGCCTGTGCAGTCCTGCTCGTGGGTGCCTTTGAGTCGTACGGCTGGCCCGGTCTGGCTGTGGCGGCCGGCGCGCTGATGATGTGGCTGCTGCTGCATTTCACC
Source organism: Rhodoferax sp. OV413 (assembly GCA_943371745.1). GTDB lineage: Bacteria > Pseudomonadota > Gammaproteobacteria > Burkholderiales > Burkholderiaceae_C > Rhodoferax. The sequence goes on along the minus strand of CALRWE010000008.1, from coordinate 16,238 downwards.
CGGCTGATGCAGATCCTCAAACGCGCCGCCAACCGGCCGGTGGGGTACGTGGACAGCGCGGTCATGCTCAACGTCAAGCTCCGGCCCGGCGTCACGCTGATGCACGTGATTGCCATGACCCGGTCGCTCGGTGCGCTGCAATCTGAAAATGATGTGCAGCCCGAGCTGTTTCGCTGGACCGATGGGTCTGACTCCCATGTCACCTGCGAGTTTTGGGGCGGCAAGTTGAAAAAATGGGTGCTGGTACGACCCACATCCACTGACGAGTCGCCGACTGAGACGCCCGCGAATGCAGCCCCGTAAAATCAGCGACTTGGCCTGAATTGATCCCCCACTTATTTCTGAAGGACACCCCCATGAGTTCCACCCCCCCCTCGATGGCTGACCGCGACGGCAAAATCTGGATGGACGGCCAGATGGTCGAGTGGCGAGACGCCAAGATCCACGTCCTGACCCACACCCTGCATTACGGCTGCGGCGCCTTTGAAGGCGTGCGCGCCTACCACCTGCAAGACGGCAGCACCGGCGTTTTCCGCCTGGAAGAGCACACCGAGCGCCTCTTCAACAGCGCCAAGATCCTGCGCATGAAGATCCCGTTCACGCCACAACAGGTGATGCAGGCCACGCTGGACGTGGTGCGCGCCAACAACCTTCCAAGCTGCTACATCCGCCCCCTCACCTGGATTGGCTCCGAGAAGTTGGGCGTCTCCCCCAAGGGCAACACCATTCACCTGATGGTGGCCGCCTGGCCTTGGGGTGCCTACCTGGGCGACGAAGGCCTGAAGCGCGGCATTCGCGTCAAGACATCGAGCTTCACCCGCCACCATGTGAACATCACCATGATCCACGCCAAGGCCGTGAGCAACTACACCAACTCCATCCTGGCCAACATGGAAGCCACCGACGAGGGCTACGACGAGGCCCTGCTGCTGGACCCCCAGGGCTTCGTGTCGGAAGGCGCGGGCGAAAACGTGTTTGTGGTGCGCAAAGGCGTGGTCTACACGCCCGACTCCAGCGCTGGCGCGCTCAACGGCATCACCCGCAACACGATTTTCTCGATCTGCGGGGACCTCGGCATTGAGATTCGCGAGAAGCCCATCACCCGTGACGAGGTCTACATTGCCGACGAGGCCTTCTTCAGCGGCACCGCAGCCGAAGTCACGCCGATTCGGGAGCTCGACCGGATCGAGATCGGCAGCGGCTCACGCGGCCCGATCACCGAAAAAATCCAGAGTGCGTTTTTTGACATCGTCAATGGCCGCAACCCCAAGTACGCCAGTTGGCTCACCAAGGTCTGAACCCATGAAAGCGCCTATCGAGTTACTGGCCAAGGACCTGAACCACCAGGGCGGGGTGTATTGCCCAAGCCCCCAGGCCCACATGGAGATCTGGAACAGCCACCCCAAGGTCTACCTGGACGTCGGCAAGACCGGCGAAGCCAAGTGCCCATATTGCGGCACCGTGTACAAGCTCAAGGACGGCGAGCATTTCGCGGGGCACTGAAGAATTGGGGTCAGATTCCAATTCTTTGAGCCCGAGCCTCGTCATCGCGCCCCAGTGGATTGGGGATGCGGTGATGACCGAGCCGCTGATGCGCCGCCTGAGGGCGCGCGGCGAACGGCTTACCGTTGGGGCCCTGCCCTGGGTGGCCCCGGTGTACCGGGCGATGCCGCAGGTAGCCGAGGTCATTGAGTTGCCGTTTGCCCATGGCGGCCTGCAGTTCAAGGCGCGGCGCACCCTGGCCCGTGAGTTGGAGGGCCGGTTTGACACCGCCTACATTTGCCCTAACTCCCTCAAAAGCGCCCTGCTTCCGTTTTTGGCCAGCATTCCCAAGCGGGTGGGGTACCTGGGTGAGGCGCGGGTGGGCTTGCTCACGCACCGGCTCAAGAACCCGCCCAAAGCCAAGCGTCCACCGATGGTCGCGTTTTACTCGGCGCTCAGTGGCGAGACGGATCTGACAGACGACAAGCCACGCCTGCAGCTTGATGCCGGCACCATGGATGAAACCCTCGCCGCCCTGAAACTGCAACGCGGCGCCTACTACGTGTTTGCACCGGGTGCGGAGTATGGCCCGGCCAAACGCTGGCCCGCTGCGCATTTCTCGGCCTTGGCGCGCCAGCTCGATTTGCCGGTGGTATTGCTGGGCTCCGGCAAGGAGTTTGAACTTTGCGAAGCCATTGCAGCCCCCGTGAACGCTGCGCAGCCCGAAAAATGCATCAATTTAGCAGGAAAAACCACTCTAGCCGCAGCGTTCATTGCCATAGCAGCTACTAAAAACATAGTAAGCAATGACTCCGGGTTGATGCATGTGGCAGCGGCATTTGGCGTGCTGCAAATCGCTTTGTTTGGCTCCAGCAGTCCCTTGCACACGCCCCCGCTGAACGACCAGGCCACGGTGGTGTGGCTCAAAAACGAACCCGGCTACCAACCGGCACTGGACTGCGCGCCTTGTTTTGAGCGGGAATGCCCGCTGGGCCACACGCGCTGCCTGATGGACATCACACCTTCCCGGGTGCTGGCCTGCATCGGCAGCGGGATCGATGCGCCTGCCCAAGGTAACCAAGACGCGAAAAGACAGCTGAAATAGGGTGGTCTTCCGTCATCGCAGGGATCAACCGCCAAAAAAAAGCCACCCGAAGGTGGCCTGTAAAAGTCCCCGGAGGAACGTCGTTGGATTTGTGACAGCAACTGATACAGACTGTACCCAGTAGATCAAGAAGGCGATATCCCACATTCGGGGGATAGCGTGCGATTTATTGGGTCAGAACGTTGTTTTCAAGCAACTTCAGCTTATTTTCTCAAGCCACCGGAAGTTGCACGACAAAACAGGCTCCCCCCTCGGGGCGATTCTCGCAATACGCCGTGCCACCATGGCGAATGGCAATGGACTTGACCAAGGCCAGGCCCAGGCCCACACCGCCCTCGCGCTCGGTTGCGCCGGGCAGGCGGTAAAAGGGCTCAAAAATTCGCTCGCGCAGCGCCGCCGGCACGCCCGGACCCCGGTCGCACACGCGTATCACGGCCTGCCCTTGCTCCTTGCCCAGCGTCACGGTGATTTCCCCCGCCGCGTGGCGGCGCGCATTCTCCAGCAGGTTGCGCACCACGCGGTGCAGCAGCTTGGCCACACCCTGCACTTGCAGGTCTGGCGTCTGCGGCTCGCTGCCCGCGAGCCCGTCGACCCCTGGCTCCAGCTGAACGTTCAACTCGGCGCCGCAATGGGCGCACTCTTCGGCCACCAGTCCAATCAGGTCGACAGGCTCGATGGTGCCCATGTCTGCCTCGCGGGCATCTAGCCGGCTGGCCAGCAGGATTTCCTCAATCAATTGGTCGAGCTCGGCAATATTGCGTTCGATTTCGCGCCGCCAACCCGGTGATGCGACCGACTGGGTAGAGGCACGCTCCCCCATCAGCTCCAGCCCCATGCGAATACGGGTCAGCGGCGAGCGCAACTCATGCGAGGCATTGGCCAAGAGCGACTTCTGTGACGCCAGCAGCGCCTCCTGGGATTTGACGAGAGTCTCCACGCGCTCGGCAGCGATGTTGAAACGCTTGGCCAAAAATGCCACTTCATCCTGACCCACCTCGGCCACGCGGATGGTCAGATCCCCCTCACCCCACTTTTGGACGCCATCTTGCAAACGCTCCAGGCGCCGAGTGAGGGTGCGAATGATCGGGTAAGTGGCCAGCGCCACGGCAATGGCCACCAGGGTCAGGGTCCAGAAAAATCCAAATGGGGCCCGACCCCAACTTGACGGGGTTGCCCTTGGCAGATGCATATGGACGGTCTGGCCATCTTCCATGCGCACGACAAACTGGGGACCGCTGCCGACCTTGCCCCAGCTGCCCGGTCTGTGCCGCTGTCCGGGCGGGGTGCCGGCATCAGCGGGCTCATCCGCCGATGGGTCGGATGCAGTCGTACCCGTGTCTGGTGTGCGCTGCAGGCGCGCGCGGCCGCTGCCAATAATATGCCCCGCCTCGTTGCGAACGACCACCTCCCGCAAGGGCGGATCGGCCGCCAGACGCCAGGCCAGGCCCACCAGAAACGTCAGTACAGCCACCGCCAGCACCACGGCCAGCCAGATGCGCACATAGAGTTTTTTAAAAAACAGGCTCATTCTTGCTGGCGTGCAAACACATAGCCCACGCCACGTACTGTCAGAATGCGCTTGGGGCTTTTGGCGTCGACCTCGATCGCGGCACGGATGCGGCCCATGTGCACATCAATGGAACGGTCGAAGGCATCGAGTTCGCGGCCACGCACGGCCTCCATGATCTGGTCCCGGGTCAGCACCCGCCCAGCACGCTCGGCCAGGGCCACCAATAAATCAAACTGGTACGAGGTCAGGTCGCAGGCCTGCGACCCGACATGCACGGTGCGGGCATCGCGGTCAATCTCCAGCGAACCAAAACGCAATTGATTGCCAGGCTGGGCCGCACCATCCACCCGGCGCCGCAGAACAGCCCGAATACGCGCCAGCAACTCACGCGGCTCAAAGGGCTTGGGCAGGTAATCGTCAGCGCCGATTTCCAGACCGATGATGCGGTCCATCGGGTCACCCTTGGCAGTCAGCATCAGCACGGGGGTGTTAGCCAACGCACCGGGCAAGGCGCGAATGCGCCGACAGACTTCGAGGCCATCCATGTCGGGCAGCATCAGGTCCAGGATCACCAGGTCAGGCACAACGGACTGGACAGCCGCCAGCCCTTTGTGACCGTCGGGGGCGTGGTGCACGGAAAAGCCGGATTGCCCCAGGTACTCGCGCACCATGTCGGCCAGTCGGACATCGTCCTCGATCATCAGAAGGTTTTGACTCATGCCCGCAGTCTAGACCCGGGTCACCTCCCGTGATTGAAGCATCCGTAAAGATCAGGTAAATACCACCAGCCTTGCCAGGGCTCAGGCCAGCGGCTGTACGCCCCAGATGTCGTTGGCATAGGCGCGAATGGTGCGATCAGAGGAGAAGGCCCCCATTCCCGCCACATTGAGGATCGCGCTGCGGGTCCAGTCGGCGGGTCGGCGGTAGAGCGCGTCCACTTTGTCCTGGCACGCGACGTAGTCCTCAAAGTCAGCCAGGAGCTGGTAGTGGTCCGAGCCCAGCAGCGCGTTGACCACATCACGGTAACGATCGGGCTCTTCAGGGGAAAACGCACCCTCGGAGATCCGGTCAATGGCGCACTTCAAATCAAAATTGGTGTCGTAGTAGGTTCGCGGCTGGTAGCCGTAATTCCGGAGATCGACGACTTTTTCAGCCCGATTACCGAATACAAATAGATGGTCCAGCCCCACGTTCTCGGCAATCTCGATATTGGCACCGTCCCAGGTGCCGATGGTCAGTGCGCCGTTGAGGGCAAACTTCATGTTGCCGGTGCCGGACGCTTCAGTCCCGGCAGTTGAAATTTGCTCCGACAAATCGGCTCCCGGGATGATGACTTCTGCCAGCGACACCCGGTAATTGGGAATGAACACCACCCGCAACAATGTCCCGACACGCGGATCGTTGTTGACCAAGCGGGCCACGTCATTGATGAGGCGAATGATCAGTTTGGCCATGTAATAGGCCGACGCCGCCTTGCCGGCAAAGACCACCGTCCGGGGCACCCAATCGGCATGGGGCTGGGCCAATATGCGGTGGTAGCGGCTGATGACCTGCAAGATATTGAGCAACTGCCGCTTGTACTCGTGCACGCGCTTGACCTGAACATCAAAGAGGCTGCGGGGGTCCACCCTGACGCCCGGACAGGTGAGCAACAGTGCAGCCAGCCGGCTCTTGTTGTGTTGCTTGGCCAGCCGGAAAGCCTCCTGGAACTCGGGTTCGTCCGCCCACTGGCGCAACCGGGCCAGTTGATCCAGGTCACCCCGCCAGTGCGGCCCGATGCGGCTGTCAATCAGGCTCGACAGGGGACGGTTTGCCTGCGACAGCCAGCGACGCGGGGTGATGCCGTTGGTCTTGTTGCAAAAACGTTCAGGGTACATCTGCACGAAGTCCGAAAAAATGGTGTCTTGCATCAGCCGGCTGTGCAAGGCCGAGACGCCATTGACCTTGTGGCTGGCCAGCACCGACAGGTGGGCCATCCGGACCCGTCGCACACCACGCTCCTCAATCAGTGAAATGCGGCGCAGCAAGGCATGATCCTCGGGAAAGCGGCTGTGCACTTCGGTCAGAAAACGGGCATTGATGTCGTAAATCAGGCCCATGTGGCGCGGCAAGATGCGCGTCAACAAATCCACCGGCCAGGTCTCCAGCGCCTCTTCCATCAGGGTGTGGTTGGTATAAGAAAAAATCCGGGTGCACAGCACCCAGGCGGGTTCCCAAGCCACATGGTGCTCATCCAGAAGGAGGCGCATCAACTCGGGTACGGCCAGCGCAGGATGGGTGTCGTTCAGGTGGATGGCCACTTTGTCGGCCAGTTGCGTGAAGTCGGGCCGACTCTTGAGGTGCCGCCTCAAGATGTCCTGCAAGGAGGCGCTGACAAAGAAATACTCCTGGCGCAAGCGCAGTTCGCGGCCATGTTCGGTACGGTCATCCGGGTACAGCACGCGGGTGACGTTTTCCGAGACGTTTTTGGCCTCCACGGCCTGAATGTAATCACCCCGATTGAAGGCATCGAGGTTGACGCCCCCGCTGGCACGCGCCGACCACAGCCGCATGGTGGCCACACTGCGCATCTGGTGGCCGGGCACACCGCTGTCATAGGCGGTGGCAATCACCTCCTCGGTGTCTTGCCACAAAGAGTGCCCGTTCTGTGGCACCAGTCTCCCGCCAAAGCGGACGGTGTAGCTGAATTCGGGCCGCATGAACTCCCACGGATAACCGTTGACGAGCCAGTAGTCCGGCTCCTCCACTTGCTGGCCATGCTCTATTCGCTGGGCGAACATGCCGTATTCGTAGCGGATACCGTACCCCATGCCGGGCAGGCCAAGAGCGGCCATGGAGTCCATGAAACAAGCAGCCAGTCGACCCAGGCCACCATTGCCCAGGCCAGCATCAGGCTCCAGGTCAACCAACGCATCCAGGTTGATCCCCAGGAGCACGCAGGCCTCACGCACGGGCTCGTCAATATCAATCGCCAAAATGGCGTTGGTCAGTGCCCGCCCGGTCAGAAACTCCATGGACAGGTAGTACACGCGCTTGGCGTCCTGGTCTTCGGCCTCGGCCAGCGACTCGCGCCAGCGGGTCATGATGCGATCCCTGACCACATGAAACACCGCAAACAACCAGTCGCGCTGGGTAGCCGACCGGAAGTCCTTGCCAACCGCGTACACCAGCCGGTTCACAATGGACCGCCGCAAGGCATCCACGGAGCTGGTGGGCTTGTCATACTCAAACACAGGGGCGGCATTCATGGCAACTCCTTGGCAAAGATAGTTCAGATGTTCAACGGTGTCTCGGGCCTCAGAGACTGGTAAATCGCCACGTAATGGTGGGCAGCGGCTGCCCAGTCAAATCGCAGCCCCATGGCGTGTTGCTGCACCGCAGCCCATTCAGCAGGCCGACGAAAAAGGACCATCGCACGGCGAACGGCGCTGAGCAGTCCGTCTGCGGTGAGTTCATCAAAAACAAAGCCGGTCGCGCAGCCTTCATCCAGGTTTTCCAGTGTGCAGTCCACCACCGTGTCGGCCAGTCCACCTACACGGCGTACCAGCGGCAAGGTGCCATAACGCAAACCATACAACTGGGTCAAGCCGCATGGCTCGAACGCCGAGGGCACCAAAATGACATCGGCACCGGCCATCACGGCATGCGAACTGGGGTCGTCGTAGCCAATGTGGACGCCGACCTGCCCGGGGTACTGGATAGACGCATCGACAAACGCCTGCTCCAGCGCGACATCGCCCTGACCCAGCAGGGCGAGTTGTCCGCCCCGTCGAACCAGCTCAGCCATCACCAGGGGCAACAGATGAAGCCCCTTTTGCTGAGTCAACCGGCTTACGACTCCGAACACCAGGGACTGCGGGCGCGGCTCCAGCCCGAAGCGCATCTGAAGCGCCCGTTTGGAGATCGACTTGTCCGCCAAATTGTCCAGGTCGTAGCGGGCGGGTAGCAGGGCATCCGTGGCCGGACTCCAGACCTGGTAGTCCACGCCATTGAGGATACCGGACAGCGAAGCCGCACGAGCGCGCAAGAGACCATCAAGCCCACGCCCGTTCTGCGGCATTGTGATTTCCCGGGCGTAAGTCGGGCTGACGGTAGTGATGCGGTCCGCGTACTGAATGGCGGCCTTCATGAACGATATGTGTCCGAAGAATTCCACCCCATGCATGTCAAAGTAAGTCTCAGGCAGACCCAGCTGTGCAAACCCGGCCCCGGAAAAAACTCCCTGGTAGGCCAGGTTGTGGATGGTGAAGACTGTCAAGGGTTTGTCGCGGCCCGCCTCTGCAAAGGCACGAATATAGGCTGGGGCCAGACCTGCATGCCAGTCGTGGCAGTGAATGACATCAGGCAACCAGTGCGCATCTAGTCCTTGGCCCAGGGTAGCGGCTGCCCAGCCCAGTGCGGCGAACCGCTGGGCGTTGTCGTCCCAATCCTTGCCGTCCGGACCGACATACGGATTCCCCCTGCGCTGGTAGAGGTCTGTCGACTGGACAAGGTAGACGGGTAGGTCAAAGCCCGACAAGGTAGCCAAAGCCACGTGGGCTGCAGGCAGGACGGGAGCCGGACCCCAGGGCGCTCTTCCGCTGGGCAGCGGGGCTACCGAACGTGATGAACTTGTCGCTGCAAGCAAACCAGGGAAAGCGGGCATCAACAGGCGCACATCGCACCCCAAGGCCTTCAGCGCAGGCGGCAGGCCAGCGCCAACGTCGGCCAAGCCACCGGTTTTCAGGAAGGGGAAGAGCTCGGCACACACGTACAGAACTTTCACGTGAACTCCTGGTTCAAGGCGGCCAACATGGGGCCTGTCACCAGCGCCACTCCACCCGGGCTGCGGTGAAAGCGCCGGGCGTCCTCTGTGGCATCAAACCCGATGCTCATGCCAGGCGGAATCCGGCACCCCTCATCCACCACCACCTTGCGCAGTCGGGAGTGCTGACCCACATCCGCCCCAGGCAAGATGACGGACTCCTCGACCTTGCTATAAGAATGGAGTTTGACGCCTGTGAACAAGACCGAACGCCGGACCAGGGCGCCGGAAATAATGCAGCCACTGGACACCAGGGAGTCCACCGCCATGCCGCGACGCCCATTGTCATCAAACACAAACTTGGCGGGCGGCGAAGTCGGCTGGTAAGTCCAGATCGGCCAGTCGGTATCGTACAAGTCCAACTCGGGCGTTGTCGCGGTCAAATCAATGTTGCTGGCCCAATAGGCATCGACCGTCCCCACATCGCGCCAGTAGGACGGCGCCTCAGGACCGGTCTGGACGCATGAAAGGTCAAACGAATGCGACCTGGCATCCCCACGCGCCACCATGGCAGGAATCAGGTCTTTACCGAAGTCGTGGCTTGAGGACGGATCTTCCAGATCGGCCGCCAGCGCGGCGAACAAGTAATCGGCGTTGAAAACATAGACCCCCATGCTGGCCAGCACCTTGTCGGGATGCCCCTGCATGGGCTCGGGGTGGTTTGGCTTTTCTTCGAACCGCGTGATACGCCTTGCGGCATCAACCGTCATGACGCCAAAGGAAGAGGCGTCCGCCAGGGGCACCTCAATGCAGGCTACGGTGCATTGGCCGCCCTGAGCCACGTGGTCTTCAATCAGGCTGGCATAGTTCATTTTGTAAACATGATCGCCCGCCAGAATCAGAATGTATTTGGGCTCGTGCTCGCGCAAGATGTCAATGTTTTGAAACACGGCGTCCGCCGTTCCACGGTACCAGGACGCTTCGTCCACCCGCTGTTGCGCAGGCAGCAAATCAATAAACTCATTGACTTCATTGCGCAGAAACGACCAGCCATGCTGCAGATGGCGCAGCAGGCTATGGGACTTGTACTGGGTCAATACACCAATGCGGTGCACACCGGAATTCACGCAGTTCGACAATACGAAATCAATGATCCGGAACTTCCCGCCAAAGTGCACTGCGGGCTTGGCGCAGTTCTCGGTCAGTGCATGCAACCGGGAACCCCTCCCCCCCGCCAATACGAGCGCAATGGTCCGGCGAACAGGGCGGTGATGGGCTGTGTTCCTCATGAGAAAACCTCGCAATAGAAATGACTCTGTGGTCAGATGTTCATAGGCAGGTTGCGACCATGAGCGCGGGTGAGTGCGGCGAGTCGTTGCGCGGGTTCAGGCTCCACCTGACTCCATTCAAATCGCCATTGCCAACACCCCAGCGCCACCCCGGGGGTGTTCATGCGGTGCGCCCCATCCAGGCCCAAGACATCCTGAAAAGGGAAAATTACCATGCTGGCCACGGACTGGGATAGCGATTGCATCAAGGCCCAGTGAATTTCTGTGTCCACTTGGGGCCCGAGGTAGGCGCGGGCGGCCCGGCGCTCCTGATCACTGGCACCAAGCCACCAACCCAAAGAGGTGTTGTTGTCATGCGTCCCGGTGTAGGCTACCGTTTGGACCTCAAAATTGTGGGGCAGGTAGGGGTTTGACGGGGTATCGCCAAACGCAAACTGCATCACGCGCATGCCGGGAAAACCACAGTCCTCCCTCAAGGCGATCACTGCGGGGGTGATGATCCCCAGATCCTCGGCAATGATGGGCAAAGGGATGCCCCGGCTCCGCCAACCCTGGGCTATGGCGAGTGCATCAAACAAGGCTTTGCCGGGACCGGGACGCCAGCAACCGGCTACCGCCGTGGGTTGCTCCGCAGGAATCTCCCAATAAGACTCAAAACCTCGAAAGTGATCGAGACGAACAACGTCCACCAGGGACAAAAGATGGCTCAGCCGCGCCTTCCACCAGGCAAAACCATCGCCTGCCATGACGTCCCATTGGTACACCGGATTGCCCCAGCGTTGGCCGGTGCTGCTGAAGTAGTCGGGCGGCACCCCCGCCACGACCGTTGACGAACCGTGGGCATCCAGAAAAAACTGACTCTGGTTGAGCCATACATCAGCGCTGTGGTGCGCCACAAAGATGGGCGCATCGCCAATGATCTGAATACCGCGCGCATGGGCATAGTCCCGCAAGCGTTGCCACTGCAGGCTGAAGCGCCACTGAATAAAACTGAAAAAACCGAGATCATTGGTCATTGATGGCGCTGCACAGGCCAGAGCACGTGGCTCACCTTGAGCCAGACTGACAGGCCATTGGGTCCAGGGTTGACCATGGCGCGCATCGAGCGCCATGAAGAAAGCATAAGCCTCCAGCCAATGAGCTTCCTGTTGGCGAAAGCTCTCGAACTCGCCCCAAACAGCTCGGGGAGCAGCTTCCAGAAACCCTTGCCAGGCCTCGCGAAGACGCGCCATTCGGTAGGGCTTCACACGTTCAAAATCGCAGTGATCCTGGTCAAATACGGGAGTCGCCTGCGGCGTCAACCAACCCAGGCGCACCAATTCATCCAGATCCACCAACAGGGGGTTACCGGCAAAGGTAGAGGGGCTGTGGTACGGCGAATTGCCTGGCCCGACGGGCGAGAGCGGCAAAATCTGCCAGAGGCTCTGCCCGGCCGACACAAGCCAATCGACAAAGTGATAGGCCTCTGCGCCCAGGTCACCCGAGCCATGGGCACCGGGAAGCGAGGTGATATGCAGCAGGATGCCGCTGGTGCGCTGCAGAAAGATGGGAGCATTGGCTTCATTCATGAACTTGGCTGCCAAGCGCCTAGATCGCGTCATTCAGGCTCTGGACCAGTCCGACCACTGAAGGCGCGGAGACCGTGACGCGATCAACGCAGTCCCTGGCGCCATGCCAATCGGATCGCGGCAACACAAGCGCCGCGGAGCTGTCAAGCACCGCCAGCCAGCGCCCGGGCGGTAGCGCGAAAACACAGGATTCACGCCCAGCATGCCAAAGCAGTAACCAACGCTCGGTACGCGCATGAGCCTGCTCGGCAACTTCGATCACACAAGCCAGACTGCGGGACTGCGGATCGTCCCAATCGGATGCCGTCATGGCCGACCCGTCGGGCTGGCGCCATTGAATGTCCGCTGGTGCGGGTGGGGTTGCGCTGGTATGCCCCTTGAACCACCGTGCGTGACGCAAGGCCGGTTGGGCATGACGCAGGTGAATCAATCCCGCCACAAAATCGATCAAGGCCTGATCAGCGTCTGGCCAATTCAACCAACTGATCGCATTGTCCTGGCAATAGGCGTTGTTGTTTCCACTCTGAGATTGGCCGAATTCATCGCCAGCGAGTAACTGTGGAATGCCTTGAGAGCAAAACAAAGTGGTCAGCAAGGCGCGCCGCCACTGCCCGCGCAGCGCTTGCACAGTCTCATCCGCAGACGGACCCTCAACCCCTGCGTTGGCGCTGAGGTTGTGGTGGTGACCGTCGTGATTGCCCTCCCCGTTGGTCAGGTTGTGCTTGTGGCGATAGGAGGTCAGGTCAGCCAGCGTCATGCCGTCATGGGCGGTGATCAGGTTGATGCTGGCCAGCGGGCTGCGTCCGTCATGGTCAAAGAAGTCGCTGGAGCCACACAACCGGCGTGCCAGGTCGCCACGTGTGCAAGGATAGCCAAGCCAGAACGACCGACAGGTGTCTCGGAAGCGGTCGTTCCACTCCAGCCAGCGCGCAGGAAACTGCCCAAGTTGGTAGCCGCCCGGCCCCACATCCCAAGGCTCGGCAATCAGCTTCACGCCCGCCAGCACAGGATCTTGCGCTATCGCCCCAAGAAGAGCTGAAGCAGGGTGGAATTGATGCTGCAGCGCGGGGTCTCGCCCCAGCGCAGTGGCCAGGTCAAACCGGAATCCATCGACACCAAAAACCTCCACCCACCAGCGCAGGCTATCCATCACCATCTGCAGGGCGCAGGGGTGCGTGAGGTTCAAGCTGTTGCCGCAGCCACTGAAATTGAGGTAGCGTCCGGCTGGGTCCAGCGCGTACCAACTGGCGTTATCCAGGCCCCGCCAACTCAAGCTGGGGCCAAAAGTGTCGCTCTCTGCGCTGTGGTTGTACACCACGTCCAGCACCACCTCCAGGCCGTTGCGGTGCAGCTGGTCAACCATGTACCGGAACTCGGTGCGCTCATTGTCAAACTGCCCGCTGGCGTAGCCCGGCTCCGGCATGAAGTAGCCCAGCGGGTTGTAGCCCCAATAGTTGAGCAACCCTTTTTTCAACAGATGCGCCTCATCAATGTGCAATTGAACGGGAAGCAGGCACAGCGTCGTGATGCCGAGCCGGTGGTAGTGCTCAAGGAGGGCCGCGCTGACCAGGCCGGCGTAGCTTCCGCGCCGATCAGCCGGCACGTCTGGGTGAAGTTGTGTCAAGCCTTTGACGTGAGCCTCATACAAAACAGTACATGCCAGCGGCACCTGTGGACTTGCTGTCATGGCTGCACCGGCACGGCGCTCGGCGGCCCAGTCCAGCACCTGCGCCTTCAGCATGCGGGGCGCGTTGTCCATCGGATCGGGTACTGCATCCAACCCAGCGGACGATGACGTTACTGGTCCGAGGTAATCACATTCCAGTGACAACTGGCGGGTGTCGCCGGACACAGCCCGGGCGAAGGGGTCAAGTAACAGTTTTGCCGGATTGAACCGATGCCCTCGCAGGGGCTGGTAGGGCCCGTACGCCCGAAATCCATAGAGTTGACCTGCCTCCAGGCCAGCTAGAAAGCCATGCCAGACACCCTGGGTGCGGACGGGCAGATCGACACGCATGGCCTCCAGATCACCCTGAGCGTCGAACAGACACAATTCCATGCGATCAGCATGAAGCGAGTAGACGGCAAAATTCACCCCGCTGCGGCCACCCTGAACCAGGTAACAAGCCCCGAGCGGCCAGGGCTGGCCGGGGTCGCATGACAACAGAGGCGCTGCTGCAGTGGCCATGGCTCACGGTGCTTGGTCAGGCTCCAGCCACACCACACCCAAAGGCGGCAGGCTCACAACCAACGAGGCGGGCTGACCTTGCCAGGGCACCAGGACCGCCACCAGGGCTGCAGCATCAAGGGACTTTTGCGCTTCGCCAGGCCCGACACCGCTGCCACCATACCCGGTTGAATCTGTATTGAGCACCGCCCGCCACACACCAGCTTGTGGCACGCCGAGGCGGTAGCCATGCCGCACAACCGGGGTCAGATTACAGGCCACGACCATCTGTTGTTCAGCCAGATGCCCATGACGCGCAAAGCTGAAAATGGAATGCGCTCGGTCGCTCACTTCAATCCAGCAAAATCCGCCGGGCTCATCGTCGCGGGCATGAAGGGCCAGGCGACTGCGGTAGAGGTGATTGAGGTCGCGCACCAAGCGCTGAATGCCTGCGTGATCGGGGTTGTCGAGCAGCCCCCAGTCCAGCTCGGCATCGTGATTCCACTCCCGCACCTGAGCCAGCTCACTGCCCATGAAGAGCAACTTCCGACCTGGCTGCGCATACATCAGCGCATACAAAGCGCGCAAGTTGGCACGTTTTTGCCAGGGGTCACCCCACATCTTGCCGTACAAGGAACCCTTGCCGTGCACAACTTCATCGTGGGACAGCGCCAACACGAAGTGCTCGTTGTAGGCGTACATGAGGGCAAAGGTTATTTGGTCGTGGTGATGGGAGCGGTGTACTGGATCAAGCCCAAAATAAGCCAGGGTGTCATGCATCCATCCCAAATTCCATTTGTAATTGAACCCCAACCCGCCGGTCCAGGGTGGCGCCGTGACACCCGGATATGCCGTGGATTCCTCCGCCACGGTGATGGCGCCAGGCGCTTCCTGCCCGAGGACACGGTTGACCTCCCGTAAAAAATTGATGGCCTCATAGTTCTCCCGACCCCCGTCGCGGTTGGGGATCCATTCACCCTCCAGGCGACTGTAATCGCGGTACAACATGGAGGCCACGGCATCGATCCGAAGTCCGTCGACACCATAACGCTCGACCCAAAACAGCGCATTTCCGACCAGAAAATTACTGACCTCATGGCGGCTGAAGTTGTAAATCAGCGTGTGCCAATCCCGGTGAAAACCTTCGCGCGGATCCTCGTGTTCATAAAGATGCGTGCCATCAAAACGTGCCAAGGCGTGAGCGTCATCGGGAAAATGGGCAGGCACCCAATCCAGCAGAACCTTCAGACCTGCCGCGTGAGCGGATTCGACGAAACTCCGAAATGATTCGGGGCTGCCATAGCGAGCGCTCGGCGCGTAAAGACCCGTGGGCTGGTATCCCCAGGAACCATAAAAAGGATGCTCGCTGACAGGCATGAGTTCCAGGTGCGTAAAGCCCATGTCAACAACGTAAGGAATCAGGGTGCGGGCAAGATCGTGCCAGTCCGGCAAGTGACCATCGGGACGCCGCCAGGAACCCACGTGGACCTCATAGATGCTGATGGGCGCTGCGAGCGCATTTGCACGCTCGCGCTCACCACTCGGCATCACCACCGGCTCTGGCAGTCGCGTCACGATTGCGGCATGACCACTGCCCTGCTCGGTGCGCAGGGCGTAAGGATCGGTCTTGAAAACGAGCGAGCCGTCGGACCCCGTGACAGCAAACTTGTACAGTGCCCCGACAGCAACACCCGGCACAAACACCTCCCACACACCACCTCCACCGTGCTGGCGCATCACATGCTGGCTCGGGTCCCAATGGTTGAAATCGCCCACTGCCGCCACTTGGCTGGCATTGGGCGCCCATACGGCAAAAGCCGTACCGCCAATGTCATGCCGGGTGCAAGGGTGGGCTCCCAGCTTGCTCCACGGCCGCAAATGCTTGCCGGAGGCGAGCAACCAAAGGTCAGTCGCGCCCAGCCAGGGTTCCGTCAAAAGAGCATCTGCAGTACTTGTCGACATGGCGCTAGAGCACCGTTGGTATTAAAAATACACATCACTGATTCAGGCTTGCCTGACCCGGGATGCCAGCCACACAAGGATTAAAACGGGCAGCCCCATCAGCGCTGTTCCTACAAAGAAATACGAATAGCCGAATGCATCCACATACCGCCCCGAATAACCTGCAAGGAATTTGGGCAGCAGCAGCATCATAGAACTGAACAATGCGTATTGCGTAGCAGAGTAGTTGATATTTGTCAAGCTGGAGAGATATGCAATGAACGCAGCAGTAGCGATGCCGCTGGCCAGGTTGTCGGCAGATATGACAACGATCAATGCCGTGACATCATGACCACGCAAGCTGAGGCCCGCAAACAACAGGTTGGTGGCCGCGCTCAGCACCGCGCCCAGCATCAACACCCGCATGACACC
>CALRWE010000007.1:0-44658 GCA_943371745.1 Rhodoferax sp. OV413 | reverse complement strand
AGTCCGGTCAACTCGTCACGCATGGCCAGATTGCGATTGAGCTCATCGGCACGGTCCTTGATCATGACTACCAGCCCCAGACTGACCACGACCACGCTGATGGTCGCCACCAGAAAAATCACAGTCTGCACAAAATGTGGGGTCATGATGGAAGTGACTTCATCTTTGCGCAGCAGGGTGCCAACGCCCTGCAAAGCAAACGCAGCAATCAGCATCAAAAACCCCGCCACCATGAAGTATTGCCCAACCCCCACCGTCGTCTTGCGGCGTTGCAAAAGACTGACCATGATGGCAGCACTTTGCGCGGAAAAGATGATCGTGCCTGCCAGGACGCGTGCTGCCTGCCACGGAATCAGCGCGCCAAACAAGAGCGCAGTCACCCCTACCGGTAACCAGACTAGCCAACGCCTTGGCCTGCGCTTTTGAAACTGGAAAACGCCCTCAGCAAACAAGGCAAACACACTGGAAAAAAGCACATTCGCCAACACAATGGAAAGCAAATCACTGACCTGGCCGCGCAGCGCAAAAAGCACATACCCTGCCGCGTTACAGGCCAAACCCGCCGCCCAATAGGCCATGCCATCGCGCAACTTCCCACGGGCCACCAGGCCCACCGACAGCGTGAGCGTGACGTTGACGGCAATCAGCATCAAGAAGAGGGTGGGTACGTGTGCGTTCATCACCAGAATATTGTGACACGGGCATCCCCGAGCCGGTCACTTCTTGACCCCCATGCCTGACCGACCAACCTCCGCTCCGCACCCTGTCAGTGGTCAGCCCTCAGCGCCCTTCTCTGCGGGCGTGTTCTCAGCCAGCCAGGCATCAAAAGTCTCTTGCGCTGTCTTGCGCAGCGCGCGGTTGAAGACTGCTTTGTCGCCCAGGTACAGGCAATGGCGGATCACCGTGTAGGGGTTGAAACTGAGGTTCGCGTTGCGTTCTTCAAAGAACTGCTTGTAGCGCTTCACGGCGCCTATCTTTTGCCGCACGATGGCATTGAACTCCGGTCGCGTGATGTCGGGTGACCAATCCTTGATGCTCTCTACAAAGCCGTCCACCTTGAAGGGCTCAAAGGCAAAGTCCTTGAAGAAATGGTTCGCAATCTTCAGGAAAGTAAAGGCATTCAACTCCCCTTTCACAAAGCCGTCCTGCGCCGGTGCTGGCATCTCGATGGGGGCGTCCAGCACGGCTGTTTCATCAGGGGCGGACTGCAAGCCGGCTTCGGTCTCGTCGCGAATCTGCCGGAACTCCCGGTCGGCCAGCTCAAAGAGCGCAGACAGCACATTGATGCGGCGCTTGAGCGCCCCCGGAATCGACTTCTTGTACTTGATCTGGTGGTCAAGCACGCTCCAGGAGTCCTGAATGATGGTGCGCACCTGCAACTCAAACTGCCTCACCGGCAAGACCGTGTCAGGCGCAAGCCCCACATCGGCTGCGCTGAAGGCCAGGTCCATGTGAAGGCCCTTGTAACCAAAGAAATCATCGGTCTGTTCCACCTTGGCAACCTTGTCGGTGATCTCGATGACCTTGAAGCTGGGTCGCACCAAGTCGGCGACCTGCCTGATTTCATCTTCATAGAGACATACGATCCGGATGCCCAGCAGGTCGGTGATGTGGTCCTTGATCGCAAAGGCCTGGTTCCGCTCCTCCAGCGCATTGCGGTACTTGCCGGAGAACTTGCGAACACACTCCGCGCTGTCCTTGACCCGGCCTTCGATCTTCGAGACTTGCAGCCCCTGATGGGTCTGAAGCAGATCCGCTATTTTGAGCTGCAGGCCGTCGCGGACGGATTTCAGCAACGAGGCGTGAGCCGCATGGAAGGTCTTGAACTCCAGCTCTTCTTGCTCAAAATCAAGTGATGCCATGGTCTGAAGTCAATCCGGAATGAGGTGAGGCGGTGGGCAAAATATGACTGAAATTTTGCCATACGGCTGCACGGGTCAGCGCGCAAGCATGACCGCGAATCACCAACTACACAGTGTGCCGTCGTGGGCCAGCCGGTTCACCGGCAAATAGGCGCGCTGGTAGGGGTATTTGGCGGCCAGTTTTTCGTCGATCTCCACGCCATGCCCAACCGCCTCCCCGCAGTGCATCAAACCCTGGTTGAAGGTGTAGGCATGTGGAAAAACCGCGTCGGTTGCCTCGGTGTGCTGCATGTACTCCTGCACCCCGAAGTTGGGTACCCAGGTGTCAAAGTGAAGCGCCGCGCCCATGCACACGGGGGACAGGTCGGTGGCACCGTGGCAGCCGGTGCGCACCTGGTACATCGACGCAAAGTCCGCAATGCGCCGCAAGTGGGTGATGCCCCCGGCATGTACCACCGTGGTCCGGATGTAATCAATGAGCTGGTTTTGGATCAGGTCCTTGCAGTCCCAGATGGTGTTGAAAATTTCGCCCACCGCCAGCGGCGTGGTGGTGTGCTGGCGGATCAGCTTGAAGGCCTCCTGGTTCTCGGCCGGGGTGGCGTCCTCCAGCCAGAACAGGTGGTAGGGCTCCAGTGACTTGCCCAGCCGCCCAGCCTCAATCGGGGTGAGCCGGTGGTGGGCATCGTGCAGCAAATGAACATCCGGCCCCACCGCCTGGCGCACTGCCTCGAACAGCTTGGGCGTGTGAAGCAGGTATTTCTCGCTCGACCAGTCGTGCTCGCTAGGCAGATCGGCATCGGCGGGCTCGTAGAACATCGTGCCCTTGCCCACGCCATAAACCTTGTCCAGCCCCGGTATACCGCTCTGGGCGCGGATGGCCTGGTAGCCCAGCGCCTGGTAGCGCAGCACTTCGTCAACCGTTTGCGCGATGTCCTTGCCATTGGCGTGCCCGTAGACCATCACCCCGGTGCGGCTGCGCCCGCCCAGCATCTGGTAAAGCGGCAGGTTGGCCGCCTTGGCCTTGATGTCCCACAGCGCGGTGTCCACGGCGGCAATGGCGCTCAGGGTCACCGGGCCCCGGCGCCAGTAAGCACCCTTGTACAGGTACTGCCAGATGTCCTCAATCTGATGGGCATCGCGGCCAATCAGGCAGGGGATGACGTGTTCCGTCAGGTAGCTGACCACCGACAACTCGCGGCCGTTCAGGGTGGCATCGCCAATGCCGGTCAAGCCCTCATCCGTCTCAATCTTGAGGGTGACAAAGTTGCGACCGGGGCTGCAGACGATAACGCGGGCGTTGGTAATTTTCATGGGTTTCAAGACGGGTTAATCGGGTGAGTGTCTGACTCCGGCAAGCCATTGACTTGCGCCAGGGCGGCCAGAATGCCGTTCCGGTTGATCTGTTCGAGCCAATGGGTGACGCTGCCAAGCCAGCGTACGTCACGGGGCAACTCATCACCCCAAATGTCAGGCAAGCTGGCCAATGCCGCTACGGTGGCGGGGGCGTCACCCGCATGCAGGCGCGCCAACGCCTGCAGTGGTGCGGCCATCGGGTCGCTGAGGGTGTAACTCTGGCCTTGTTCGTCACAGCCTTGCAGGTACCGCATCCAGGCCGCCGCATTGAAGGCCAGACGATCAAATGGCAAACCGCCGCGCAAAGCGCCCAGGGCTGAAGGAGGCCAGCGCTGTGGAATCTTCTGTGAGCTGTCCGAGGCAATCTGGTGCACGCTGTGCTGCAGAGCGGGGTTGGCAAAACGGGCCAGCAGCGCATCCCGGTAAGGCACCCAGTCCGGGCGCTTAAGTTGCGGCCCGACCTCGCGGGTCATCAGGTCATGAATAAACTGGCGCACCACCGGTTGCGCAATGCAGTCGCTGATGACCGGCAGCCCCGTCACCGCGCCAATGCAGGCCATGGCCGAATGACTGCCGTTGAGCAAACGCAGCTTGGCGTCCTCAAAAGGGCCCACCTCATCGACCACAGTCACGCCCACGCGGCTGAGCACCTCAGCGTCGGTATCGTCCACCAGTCGCCGCTCAATCACCCACTCCCAAAAGGCCTCGGTACCCAGCGCGGCCTGATCGACCCAACCCAGCGCCTGTTCGGCCGCGGCGAGCCGTTGCGGAGTGGCCGCTGGCACGATGCGGTCGACCATGCTGTTGGGGAAAGCGCAGTGCTGGGTGATCCAGTCCGCCAGCGCCGGACTGAGCACTTGCGCCGCGTCCACGCACAGCGCCTGCAAGCGGCGGCCGTTGTTGGACAGGTTGTCACACGAGGCCACCGTCAGGCCACCTTGACCTGCGGCGTGGCGCGCTGCCAAGCCGTCGACCAGCAGTTGAGCCAGCGCTGGGCCGTAACCTTTTTCAGTCACCGTCAGGGTGATCCAGCGGGTGGCAGTGGCGGCGATGGCCTGCAGCACAGAGTCGCGTTCGCGGGCGGCCAGGCAGGTTGAAAAAATCGCCCCGCTGACCTGCCAGGACACACCGGCATGGCTGGCCACCTGAACCGCATACAAGCCGTCCTGGGCCGCCATGGCATCACTCAATTGGGGCCGGTGGATGGCGACACCCAGCACCCCCCAGCGCGCATCACCACCGCGCAGCAGCGCATCAAACACCAGCGCCTGGTGCGCGCGGTGAAACGCGCCCAGCCCCAAATGCACCACACCCACAGGGCCCTGTCGGTCGTAGGTCGGCACGGCCTGGCCGCGCGCGGCCAGGGCGGCCAGCGCCTGTTGATTCAAAAGCTCAGTCATGGCAGGTGCTCAATCAAACTGCAGGCCACCATTGAGGTCGATCACCTCGCCCGTCATGAAGCCGCTCAAGGGGTGCGCCAGAAACAGCACGGTGTGGGCAAACTCCTCCAGCTCACAGAACCGGCCCACCGGAATGGTCTTTTTGAGTTCGGCCTGCCGCTCGGGGCTGACCTGCTCGGTGAGCATCTGGGTTTTGACAAAGGCGGGCGCTATGGCGTTGCAGGTCACGCCAAACGGCGCGTATTCGCGGGCAAAACTGTAGGTCAGCGTCACCACACCGCCCTTGCTGGCGGCGTAAGCTGGCAGCGGGGACAAACCGCCGGTCTTGGCCGCAAACGAGGCGATGTTGACGATGCGCCCAAAACCGCGCGACTTCATGCCCGGGGCCACCCGCTGGCTGACAAAAAACACGCCGTCCAGGTTGACCCCCAGCGTCTTTCGCCACAGGTCCGGTGTGGTTTCCTCACAATTGGCGTACTTCAAAAAACCGGCATTGTTGACGCACACGTCTATGCGGCCGAAATAGGCCTCGATGGCAGCACCCGCGTCATTCACCTGGCCCTGGTCGCTCACGTCCATGGTGAAAAACGCAACCCTGTCCCCATACGGGGCCAACGAATCGGCGGCCTGATCGGTCTGCAAATCGGTCACGGCAACGCGGTAACCGGCGGCCAGCAAGGCGCGGGCCGTGGCCAGGCCCATGCCTGCATTGGCGCCCGTGACGAGCGCGACCTGGTCTTGAATTGAAGGTGTCATGATTTCTCGGTTTCTGAAAAGTGATGCGTACGCAAGCCGTGGATTCGGTCCCAATCCCACTCAATGCCCAGGCCGGGGCTTTGGGGCGGCAAGGCCCGGCCACCCTCGACCACCAGCCGGCTCGAGGCAATGTCGTCCAGCTGCGGGATGTATTCAACCCAGGGCGCGTTCGGTACTGCGCAGGACAGGCTGACGTGTAATTCCATCAAAAAGTGCGGGCAGACGCTGATGTTCAGGCACTCGGCCATGTGCGCCACCTTGAGCCAGGGCGTGATGCCGCCGACCCGCGCCACATCGACCTGCACGATGTGGCAGGCCTGCGCCTGCAGGTAGTCGGCAAACTGGCCCACGCTGTAGAGCGACTCGCCCACCGCCACGGGAATGGGCGAGTGCAGGCACAGGTGCTGGTGGTTGATAATGTTGTCGGCGGGCATGGGTTCTTCAAGCCAGGCCAGTTGCAGGCCGTCCAGGGCGCGGGCGCGCCGCAAGGCCTCGCTCAGGCTGAAGGCCTGGTTGGCATCCACCATCAACTCGAAACCAGGCCCCACGGCCTCGCGCACGGCGGTGAGGCGCCGCACGTCTTCACTGAGGTGAGGCCGGCCAATCTTGACCTTGGCCCCCGCAAATCCCTGCTGCCGCGCGGCCAGGGCCTGGCTCACCAGGTGGTCGGTTTCCAGTTGCAGCCAGCCGCCTTCAGTGGTGTAGACCGGCACCTTGTCCTTGGCACCACCTGCGAGCTTCCAGAGCGGCAGACCCATCACACGCGCGCGCCGGTCCCATAGCGCCGTGTCGATGGCGGCCAGCGCCAGGCTGGTGATGGCGCCCACATGGGTGGCGTGGGTGTGAAAAACGAGATCGCGCCAAATGGCCTCGATGCGATCGGGGTCCTGGCCGAGCAGGCGGAGAATCAGGTGGTCTTTCAGCAGCGCCATCACGGACGAGCCGCCGGTGCCAATGGTGTAGGTGTAGCCCACGCCCTCAGAGCCATCGCTGCAGCGCAGCCGCAGGATTGGAGTCTCTTGCCGCACAAAACTCTGGATGGCATCGGTGCGCAGGGTCTTGGGCTCCAGCGACACCAGATCGACCTGGACTTGTTCTATGCGTACCATGACCAAACTTCTTTACTGGACCAAGGTGACGCCGACCTTCAGGCCGGCGGCGGTGATGTCGCGCCAGGTCTGCGCATCGATGCTGATGCCGTCCGCCAGGCGCTGCGCCCGACAGGCCCGCTCGGGCTCACCGGCGATCTGCACGCGCTCAAAACCTGGGGCCACCGGCCCGGCCTGGAGCCAGTCCACAAACGCCAGCGCCTCTTGCTCAAAAGCGCTTTGGGTGCCCAGGCGCGCCGGGTCGATCAAAATAGTCAACATGCCGTTGACGATGGCCCGCACGCCGGGGTCGGTCGGCTGGTGCCAGGTGCCACTGCCCGTGAGCGCGCCGCCCAGCAGTTCGCAGGCCACGGCCATGCCGTAACCCTTGTGCTCGCCAAACGCCAACAGCGCTCCAAAAAGGCCGTTGGGCTGCGGCACCACCACCACACCAGGGTCGGTGGTGGGTTGACCGTTTTCGTCAATCAGGAGGCCGGCCTCGACACGGCGGCCCTCGTTGTGCGCGACGCGCATCTTGCCCTGCGCCACCCGGCTGGTGGCAAAGTCCAGCACAAACGGTGCCCGGTCTTTCAGGGGCACACCAATGCAACAGGGGTTGGTGCCATAGCGCCCATCGGCACCACCAAAGGGTGCCACTACCGGGCGCGACATCACATTTACAAAATGCAGCGACACCAGATTGCGGGCCACCGCCATTTCGGCAAAGTGCCCGATGCGCCCCAAATGGTGCGCATTGCCCAGGCTCATGATGCAACTGCCGTGCGTCTGCGCCCGGGCCATGCCCAAGCCCATGGCCTGCTCACCCACCACCTGCCCGTAGCCCCGCTGGCCATCCAGCGTCAGCAGCGCGCCGGTGTCGAGCACGGTCTTGACACTCGCGTTCGGCGTGAGCCCGCCTTCGAGCAGGGCCTCCACATAACGCGGCAGCATGCCCACCCCGTGGGAGTCATGGCCACTCAGGTTGGCCATGACGAGGTTGCGGGCGACCGTGTCGGCCTCTTCAGACGAACTGCCAGATGCTATAAAAATACTAGCTATCTGCGCAATCAGCGTGTGGGCTGGAAGCACTTTTTGCATAAATTTTGTGCCCTGCTACAAGCTACATGACCGCGCCGACTTGCCAGGGCACGAATTCGCTTTGCCCGTAGCCATGGGACTCGCTTTTGCTTTTTGCGCCTGAGGCCGTGGCCAGCAACTGCTCGAAAATGCGCTGCCCCATCTCGGCCACGGTGCAGCTGCCGTCCACAATCTCGCCGCAGTTGATGTCGATATCGTCCTCCTGCTTGCGCCACAGCGCCGAGTTGGTCGAGAGCTTGAGCGATGGCGATGGCGCGCAGCCATAGGCCGAGCCGCGCCCGGTGGTAAAACAGATCAGATTGGCGCCACCCGCCACCTGCCCCGTCGCGCTGACCGGGTCATAACCCGGGGTGTCCATGTACACAAAACCCCGCGCGGTGACCGGCTCCGCATATTCGTAAACCGCCTGCAGGTTGCTGGTGCCGCCCTTGGCAACGGCACCGAGCGACTTTTCCAGAATGGTGGTCAACCCGCCCGCCTTGTTGCCCGGCGAAGGGTTGTTGTTCATCTCGCCCGAATTGATCCCGGTGTAATGCTCCCACCACTTGATGCGTTCGATCAGCTTTTCACCCACCTCACGCGTCACAGCGCGACGGGTCAACAAATGCTCAGCGCCATAAATCTCGGGCGTTTCGCTCAAAATGGCCGAGCCACCGTGGGCCACCAGCAAGTCCACCGCCACGCCCAGCGCCGGGTTGGCGCTGATGCCCGAATACCCGTCCGACCCCCCGCACTGCAGGCCGATGGTGAGGTGCGCCGCGCTGCAGGGTTCACGCTGAATGGCGTTGGCCTGCGGCAGCATCTCGTTGACCAAGGCAATACCCCGCGCCACGGTCTTGGTGGTGCCACCCGAGTCCTGAATATTGAAGGTGCGCAGCGTGTCGCCCTCGCGCAAGCGCCCCGTGGCCAGCCAGGCGTTGATCTGGTTGGACTCGCAACCCAGGCCCACCACCAGCACGGCGGCAAAGTTAGCATGGGTGGCATAACCCGTCAGGGTGCGGTGCAACAGTTGCATACCCAGCCCCTGGGTGTCCATGCCGCAACCGGTGCCGTGCGTCAGCGCCACCACCCCGTCCACCTGCGGAAAACCAGCCAGGGCCTGCGGGTTGGTGGTTTTGGAGAAGTGGTCGGCAATGGCCCGCGCCGCCGTGGCGGAGCAGTTGACACTGGACAAGATGCCAATGTAGTTGCGCGTGGCGACCCGGCCATCGCTGCGCCGGATGCCCATGAACGTGGCCGAACGCAGGGCGGGTTCGGGCTTAAGGTCGGCACCAAAAGCATAGTCGCGTGCAAAATCGCCCTTGTTCGGGCCCATGTCCAGGTTGTGGGTGTGGATGTGCTCCCCCGGCGCAATGGCCTGGCTGGCAAAACCGATGATCTGGTTGTAACGGCGCACCGGTTGGCCGGCTTCCAGGGCGTGGGTCGCCACCTTGTGGCCGGCCGGAATCAGCCCCTTGACGGTAACCCCCTCCACGGTGGTGCCGCCAACCAGTTGCTGGCGCGCAATCAGGACATCATCGAGCGGATGGAGGCGAATAAAAGGTGTCATGGCGAGCTCACTTCAATAGAACATTTTGGGCAACCACAGCACTAGACCGGGCATGTAGGTGATCACAATCAAGCTGCCCAGCAAGGGAAACAGCCACGGCAAAATAGCAATCGTGGTGCGCTCCACCGACAGCTTGGCCACCCGGGCCAGCACAAACAGCACCATGCCCATCGGGGGATGCAGCAGGCCAATCATCAGGTTCAAGACCATCACCAGCCCAAAGTGGATGGGGTCCACGCCCAGTTGCACGGCAATGGGCACCAGAATCGGCACCAGGATGGTGATGGCCGCTGTTGGCTCCAAAAAGCAGCCCACAAACAGCATTAACAGATTGGCCAGCATCAAGAACACCCAGGCCTCTTTGGTAAAGCCCAGCACCCATTTGGCAATGTCGGTGGTGACGCCGGTGGCGGTCAGCATCCAGCCAAAAATGGAAGCTGCGGCCACGATAAACAGCACCGTGGCGGTGGTCTCAACCGTGTCAAGGCAGACCTTCACAAACGTCTTGAAGGTGAGCGTGCGGTACCACGCAAACCCCAGAATCAGCGCCCAGACGCAGGCGGCAATGGCACCCTCGGTGGGGGTAAAGATGCCGGTGATCATGCCACCAATCAGCAGCACCGGCGTCATGATGGGCAGCACCGCCTGAAACTTGAAGGCCTTGTCAGCCACAAACAGCGCGGCCAACGCCACCAGCACCGTGATCTGCGGCTGAAAACCCAGTTGCCCAATCAGCACCCACAACAACAGCGGCCAACCCACCACCACCGCGGTCTCAATCAGCGCCTTGTTCAGGCGACGCCATTCAAACGGCACGTCGGAGCCCCAGTTGTTCTTGTGCGCAAAGTAAGAGACCGTCAACATCATCAGGATCGCCATCAGCAGGCCCGGCAAAATGCCCGCCAGAAAGAGGGCACCCACACTGACATTGGCCATCATGCCGTAGATAACAAAGGGCAAGCTCGGCGGAATGATAGGCCCCAAGGTGGCGGACGCAGCCGTAACACCCACCGCAAACTCGGTGCTGTAGCCATGGTCTTTCATGGCCTTGATCTCAATGGTGCCCAGGCCAGCGGCATCGGCAATAGCGGTGCCACTCATACCGGCAAACACCACCGAGCCCACTACGTTGACATGGCCCAGGCCACCCTTGAGCCAACCCACCAGCGCCAGCGCGTAGTTGTAGATTCGGTTGGTGATGCCGGCGTTGTTCATCAGGTTACCGGCCAGAATAAAAAATGGCACGGCCAGCAGCGGAAAGCTGTCAATCCCGCTCACCATGCGGTGAATCACCACAAACGGGGGCGAGCTGTTGGTGACCAAAATATAGAGCAGCGAAGCACCCGCCATGGCCATCGCCACCGGCAAGCCGCCGCTCATCAGAAACAGAAAAATAATCTTCAGCATTTAGCGATCCTCCATCGATGACTCGGGGCGTTCCAGCACGCTGTAGCCGCGCCGGATGTGCACGCGCATCACCCAGATCGACCGCAGGCACATGGCGGCAAAACCCACCAGACAAACGCCATAAACGATGTTCATGGGCAAATCAACGATGGTCATTTTGTAGTTACCCATCTTCATCATCATCTGCACGGTCAAGACGACGGCCGCGCCCAAAAAGGCAATGCGCAGCACATCCGTCAGCAGGGCCATGGCGCGGCCGACCCGGGCTGGCATGAAGCGGTAAAAAAAGTCCACCTGAATGTGGTTGTTTTTAGCGACGCCAATGGTGGCGCCCACAAAGACAGTGCCAATCAAAAGGTAGCGGGCAATCTCCTCGGTCCATGCGGCCGAGTCGTTCATGACATAGCGCGTAAAGAACTGGTAGAAGACCGTCAGGCCCAGCGCCCAGAAAAACAGCAGTGCGGCCCAGGCCTCGATGGGCGTGCCGGACAGGTCAACTTCTTCGTCCACGGCATGAAACTCGCCGTCGTCGCCCATCACCTTCGGCAGGACGTCAATGTCAGGAATGGTGGTCATGTGGAAGCTCAAAAAAATGCCTCCCCAGGCTCGGGGAGGCGGGTACCAGAAACTTACTTGATGGCCTGGATGCGGTCCCAGTCCTTGCGCTCATACCCCATGGAGGCCATGTCCACTGCTTTCACAATGCGATCGCGGAAGTCGTCCTTGTTCACCGTGATCATGTTGATGCCTTTTTTCCTGAACTCATCGACCAATTCGCCTTCGCGTTTTTTGATGTCGGCCGTGGCGCTGGCAGCAGCCTCCTGCATCACATCAGTGAATGCTTTCTTGTCCGCCTCAGTGAGCTTGTCCCAGACGTGGGGGCCAACCTGCGTGACCAGGGAGTCGAGGATGTGGCCCGTGAGAATGATGTTTTTCTGGACCTCGTAAAACTTTTTGGCCTCGATCGTGGGCAAGGGGTTTTCCTGGGCATCGACCGTGCCGTTTTGCAGGGCCAGATAAACCTCGGCAAAGGCGATGGGGGTGGGGTTGGCACCGCAGGCACGCGGCAGGGCCATGTAGGCCGGCACGTCGGGCACGCGCATTTTCATACCCTTCATTTCTTCGCAACTTTTGAATGGCTTGTTGCTGGTGGAGTGGCGCGCGCCGTAGTAGGTCACAGCCACGGTCTGGATGCCGGTCTTGGCTTTATAGCCGTCGGCGAGTTCCTTGAACACATCGCTACGGGCGTATTTCAGCAAGTGCTCTGAATCCCGAAACGTGTAGGGGTAGTAGGCCACACCAATGCGCGGAAAGCTGCGCGCTGCAAACGAAGCGCCCGAGATAATGATGTCTACGGTGCCCAGTTGCAGGCCCTGGTTGATGTCGCTTTCCTTGCCCAGCGTGGAGGCCGGAAAGACCTGAATATCGTAGCGTCCGCTGGTGCGTTTTTTGATTTCCTCACCCGCCCAGACTGACCACTTGTGGTAGGGCTCGGAGGTCTCATAGACATGCGCCCATTTGAGTTTGGTTTGCGCATGGGCCGTGCTGAACAAGCCGGCAGAGCATGCCAACAGGGCGCAACAGGCAATGACTTTGGCTGCAAATCTTTTTTTCATGGTGTCTCCTCGTTTAAGAAAGTGGTGGTTGCTGGACGATTGAATCAGGGGGATATCGCGCGTCGCCAGCTCGCGCTGAACCGGGTGTGTGACTTGTCCATGTGGGCATGCATGGCCGTGCGGGCCGCCAGGCCGTCGCGTGCCACGATGGCCGTCAAAATAGCCTCGTGTTCGTTGATCGCCGACTGCCAGGATTTCATGGTCTCAAAGTAGCCACCCAAACGGGTGAACAACGGGCCGCGCCGCGAATCCCAAAAACTTTGGACCGTCTCCAGCAGCACCACGTTGCCACAGGCCTGGACAATGGCCGTGTGAAAAGCGCGGTCGCCTTCCAGCGGCAGAACGCCCTGCTGCGCCTCGCTTTTCATGGCACTCAGGGCCAGACGCATCGCCTCGATATCGCGCTTTTTGGCCTGCAAGGCGGCCAGCGAAGCAATCTCGCCCTCGACCACGCGGCGGGCGCGAATCAGCTCCAGCGGACCCCACTCGGTGGGGTCAATCAGGGGCCCTTTGGTCAGGTTGGCGCGGTCCAGCACGTAGATGCCCGAGCCGGTACGCACCTCCACCCAGCCCTCCACCTCCAGGGCAATCAACGCTTCGCGAACGGACGGGCGGCTCACGCCAAGCTGCTTGGCCAGATCGCGCTCAGCGGGCAGCCGGGAACCCGCCACAAACTCGCCGGCCAAAATGGCCGAGCGCAATTGCTCCGCAATCTGACGGTACAGTCTTTGGGGCTCCAGGGTTTGCAGCGGCATGGCAGTTGCTTCAGCGAATAAGGGTTAATCTCAATTGGCCAAGTGGTAAGGCCAATTAATAATGACATGGTTCGTGAGATTCAATATCCGGATAAACCCTGTTCGACGGGGTTTATCCGGACCCACCCCTGCAATGAATGGAGACAACATGAGACTTGACGGAAAAACAGCCTTGGTCACCGCGGCTGGCC
Source organism: Rhodoferax sp. OV413 (assembly GCA_943371745.1). GTDB lineage: Bacteria > Pseudomonadota > Gammaproteobacteria > Burkholderiales > Burkholderiaceae_C > Rhodoferax. The sequence continues at coordinate 31,583 of CALRWE010000007.1, read as the reverse complement.
AAGGCATTGGCCGCGCCAGTGTGCTGGCCATGGCGGCCGAAGGCGCGCAGGTGTTGGCGACCGACATCAACCCCCAACTCCTGGAGAGTTATGCCGGCCTGCCCAACATCCGCACTGCGGTGCTTGATGTCATGGACAAGTCGGCCATCCTGGCCTTGATGGCCGACACGGCGCCCCTGGACATTCTGTTCAATTGCGCCGGCTTTGTGCACAACGGCAGCATCTTGCAAGCCACCGATGACGAGTGGGACTTCGCCTTCAACCTCAACGTGCGCGCCCAGTACTGGATGATCCAGGCCGCCCTGCCCCGCATGATTGCCGCAGGGGGAGGCAGCATCATCAACATGTCCAGCGTGTGCAGCAGCGTCAAGGGCTTGCCCAACCGCTTTGTCTACGGCGCCAGCAAAGCCGCCGTGGTGGGCTTGACCAAAGCGGTGGCCGCCGACTTTGTCGCCCAGGGCATCCGCTGCAACGCGATTGCGCCAGGCACCGTCGACACGCCCTCGCTGGGTGAACGCATCAACAGCTATGCCGACCCGGTAGAGGCACGTAAAAACTTTATCGCCCGCCAGCCCATGGGGCGTCTGGCGCAGGCACATGAAATTGCACCCATCATCGTCTACCTGGCCAGCGATGAATCGCGCTTTGCCACTGGCCAACTGTTCTCGATTGATGGCGGCATGACGATCTGAACCCGCTCGCCCATGACACCTGAGCACATCCCGTTCAATCTGTCCGGCAGGCGCTCCACCCACTGATTTCCCTCCCTGTTAACTCAAAGTAAAAAGGTCAAACCATGAAACTTGTTCGCTATGGAAACCCTGGCAAAGAAAAGGCCGGACTGATTGATGCCGAGGGCAAGCTGCGCGACCTCAGCGCTGTTGCCAAGGACATCGGCCCTGACCAATTGGGCGATGCCGCGCTGGACAAGCTGCGCAAGGCAAATATTGACAAACTGCCCCTGGTCAAGGGCAAACCGCGCCTGGGCTCGCCCGTCAATGGTGTGGGCAAATTCATCGCCATAGGCCTGAACTACGCCGACCATGCCGCCGAGGCCGGCATGCCGATCCCCGCTGAGCCCATCGTGTTCATGAAGGCCACCACCTGCATTCAAGGCCCCAACGACGCGGTGATGTTGCCCAAAGGTTCCAAAAAATCCGACTGGGAAGTGGAGTTGGGGGTGGTCATCGGCACCAAGGCGCGCTATGTGTCCCAAAAGGACGCCCTGAACCATGTCGCCGGCTACTGCACCATCAACGATGTCAGCGAACGCGAATACCAGATCGAGCGCGGCGGCACATGGGACAAGGGCAAGGGCTGCGACACCTTTGGCCCCCTGGGCCCCTGGCTGGTCACGCGCGACGAGGTACCCAATCCTCAAAAGCTGGCCATGTGGCTTGATCTGAACGGCAAACGCGTTCAAACCGGCAACACCAAAACCATGATTTTCAGCGTGGCAAAAATCGTCAGCTATGTCAGCCAGTTCATGACCCTCATGCCCGGCGACGTGATCACCACCGGGACCCCGCCCGGCGTGGGCATGGGCATGAAGCCACCACTCTTCCTCAAAAAAGGCGATGTGATGACCCTGGGCATCGAAGGTCTCGGCGAGCAGCGCCAGGAAGTGGTGGCGTTCAAGCTGTAATGACGGCAACCCGAGGCCCAAGGCCTCGCGGTTTGGGCAACCAGCCTTCATTTGACTCAGTACAAACCCTTAACTGTCCAATTATTGACAGCTGAGGGGCCCAAGCCTGGCTTACCCTCGGGCTCCGGATCATTGCCACTGCGCCATGGTCACTCTTTTTTGGAGCCCCCGATGAACGAACGCGCCAACTTCACCTGCATGACGGACAGCACGCCCCAAGACTGGCAAATCATCGGTGCTGAATTCATGCAGTTTGGCAAGAGCCTGCCTGACCGGATACTGGCGCACCTGACGCTGCTTGAAGGCGACTACGGCGGCTTCCCCATCGACCGCTACAGCCACTGCCTGCAAACAGCCACCCGTGCCCTGCGCGATGGCCGCGACGAGGAATATGTGGTGTGTGCGCTCCTGCACGACATTGGTGACACCCTGGGCTCCTTCAACCACCCCGACATTGCCGCCGCCATCCTCAAACCCTTTGTCAGCGACGCCAACCTCTGGATGATCCAGAACCACGGCATCTTTCAGGGCTACAACTTCTTTCACCACATCGGCATGGACCGCCACATGCGGGACATGTTCATGGGCCACGAGCACTACGCCCGCACCGAAGAATTCATCTCACTCTACGACTGCCCGGCCTTCGACCCCCAAGGGGAGACCCTGCCGATCAGTGAATTCGAGCCGATGTTGCGCCGCCTGATGGCGCAACCGCGCAACTCCATTTACAAACCCACGTTGAATCCCCCGGTGGCTGCCGCCTGACACCACCCCGCCCAGCCATCCACGCCCTGTTACACGAAGGAACCGCCATGAACATCCCCTCCCTCAAAGACAAAGTCAGTGCCGAAGAATGGCAACTGCGTTGCGACCTTGCCGCCTGCTACCGCCTGGTGGCCGTTTACGGCTGGAGCGACCTGGTGTTCACCCACGTCTCGGCCCGCATTCCCGGCCCGGAGCACCATTTTTTGATCAACCCGTACGGGATGATGTTTGACGAGATCACCGCCTCCAGCCTGGTCAAGATCGACCAGGATTGCAACAAGCTCAGCGACTCGCCTTTTCCGGTGAACCCGGCCGGCTTCACCATCCACAGCTGCATTCACCAGGCCCGCGAAGACGCCGGTTGCGTGCTGCACACCCACACCCGTGCAGGAGTGGCGGTGAGCGCGCAAAAGAGCGGCGTCTTGCCCCTGAGCCAGCAATCCACTTTTGTGCTGGGTTCTCTGGCTTATCACGACTATGAGGGTGTGGCCCTGCGCGACGACGAAAAACCCCGCCTGCAGGCCGACCTGGGGGACGCCAACTATTTGATGCTGCGCAACCACGGCTTGCTGACCATCGGCAAAACTATTCCCGATGCTTTTTTATCCATGTACACCTTTGAGAACACTTGCCGCATCCAGATTGATGCCCAGGCGGGAGGAGGCGAGTTGATTCACGTCAACCCCCAAATCGTGGCCGGCATTGCCAGCGTAATGAAAATCGCCACCGCCGGCATGGGCGCCGCTCTGGCCTGGCCGGCCCTGCTGCGCAAGCTGGACCGCATGGACCCGGGCTACGCATCATGAGTGCCACGCCTTCTTTTGACGCCGCATCGCATGAAGCTGCCCATGAAGCGATGCGCGCCGAACTCAACGCCACCCTCAAGCTGCAACGTGCGGCCTACCTGGCCAACCCTTATCCCAGCCTCAATGAGCGCCGCGCCGACCTGCTCGCCCTGAAGGCCTTCATCCGCGACAACCGCGACGCCATCATTGACGCCATCAGCGCCGACTACGGCAACCGCTCGCGCCATGAGACCCAGTTCGCCGAGATTTTCAGCGTCATGGACGGGGTGGACCACGCCCTCAAGCACCTGAAAAAATGGATGAAACCCCAGCGCCGCAGCGTGGACCTGAAAAACTTCTTTGGCGCCCACAACCGCGTCATTCCACAGCCACTTGGGGTCGTCGGCGCCATCGTGCCCTGGAATTTCCCCATCAACCTCAGCTTCAGCGGCCTGATCGCCACCTTCGCCGCCGGCAACCGTTCGATGGTCAAGATGTCGGAGAACTCGCGCCACCTGGCCCGGCTGTTGATTGAAAAAAGCCCGGCCTATTTTCCCCGCAACAAGCTCGCATTTTTTGATGAAACCGGCGGTGTGGGCATTGAGTTCTCGCAACTCAAATTTGACCACCTGCTGTTCACGGGTTCTGGTACCACCGGCCGAGCCGTGATGGCCGCTGCCGCCGCCAACCTGTGCCCGGTCACACTGGAGCTGGGCGGCAAGTCACCGGCCCTGGTGTGCGACGACTACCCGCTGCGAAAGGCCGCCGAGCGCCTGTTGTTTGTCAAGTATTTCAACGCCGGGCAAATCTGCACCACAGTCGACTACGCTTACATCCCCACGGCCAAGGTGAACGAGTTCACCGCCTTGGCCCAAGAGATCGTGGCGGCACGCTACCCCCGCCTGGACTCGCCCGACTACACCTCCATGATCGACGACCGCTCCTTTCAGCGTGTGGTCCGCGCCATGGAAGAAGCGCAAGAACGCGGCGCCACGCTGGTGCAACTTGTGCCCGGCGCCGCCTGGGACGCCCACACCCGCAAGATCGCCCCGCACCTCGTGCTCAATGCACCCGCCGATTGCACGCTGCGGACACGCGAAATCTTTGGCCCGGTGCTGCCCGTGATTGCCTACGACCAGATCGCCGAACCGGTGGACGCCATCAACAGCGGCCCGCGCCCGTTGGCGTTTTACCCGTTCAGCAACGACAAGGCCCTGGTGCACTATCTTCTGGAGCATGTGATGTCGGGCGGCGTGAGCGTCAACGACGGCCTGTTCCATGTGGGCCAGCATGACCTGCCGTTTGGCGGCGTAGGCGACAGCGGGATGGGCCACTACCACGGCCATGAGGGCTTCATCACCTTCTCCAAAATGCGCCCGGTCTTCTACCAGGCACCGTTCAGCGCGGTCAAGTTCCTGTGGCCGCCCTACGGCAAATTTGCCAGCAAGTACCTTGATTTTCTGACCAAATAAAACAAACCGCAGGCAACACACCGTGAACTTGTCCGAATTTGATTTTGTCGTGATCGGTGGTGGTGCGGGGGGCTGCGTCATGGCAGGCCGCCTGTCCGAAGACCCCACGGTATCTGTCTGCCTGATCGAGGCCGGCGGGCCCGATACCTCGGCCTTCATCCACGCGCCGCTCGGCTTTGCCGCCACGGCGGCGCTGGGCATCCACAACTGGAACTACCAAACCGTGCCCCAACCCGGCCTCAATGGCCGACGGGGCTTCCAGCCGCGCGGCAAGGTGCTGGGCGGCAGCAGCTCGGTCAACGCCATGGTTTACACCCGGGGCAACCGGGGTGACTACGACCACTGGGCCGGGTTGGACAACCCGGGGTGGTCGTATGCCGACGTGCTACCCCTGTTCAAACGCGCGGAAAATAGCGAATGCTTTGGCGCCAACGAGTACCACGGCACCGGCGGGCCGCTCAACGTGAGCTACCTGCGCAGCCCCAGCCCCATCAACCAGGCCTTCATCCAGGCGTGTACCGAACAGGGCCTGCCCGTGACCCCGGATTACAACGGCGCCTCCCAATTTGGCTGCGCCCCGGCACAGGTCACCCAAAAGAACGGCGAACGGTGGAGCGCAGCCAAGGGCTACCTCACGCCCCACCTGGCGCGGCCCAACCTCACGGTCATCACCCACGCGCACACCCAGCGCCTCCTTCTGGAAGGCCAACGCGCCGTGGGTGCCGAATTTCTGAAAGACGGGCAAACGCAACAGGTGCGCGCCCGGCGTGAGGTCCTCCTGTGTGCTGGCGCCTTTGGCTCGCCGCAGTTGTTGATGCTCTCCGGCATCGGCCCTGCCGCGCACCTCAAGGACCACGGCATTCCCGTGGTGCATGACCTGCCCGGCGTTGGCCAAAACCTGCACGACCACCTCACCACCGTGCTGATTTACCGCACCGAACGCAAGCGCGAGACCTTTGGCGTCTCGCTTTCGGGCCTGGGGGCCATCGTGCGTGGCATTTTTGAGTGGCGATCCAAGCGCACCGGCCCCATCACCAGCAACGTGGCCGAAACCCAAGGCTTCCTGTTTGCCGACAAAACCGAGGCCTCGCCCGATATTCAATTGGCGCTGTGCACCGGCATCGTGGACGACCACACCCGCAAAAACCACCTGGGCCACGGCTACACGCTGCATGTGACGCTGGTGCGCCCCAAGAGCCGGGGCACCGTCAAACTCAAAAGCGCCAAGGCCACCGATGCACCGCTGATCGACCCCGCGTTTTTGACCGACCCGCGCGACATGGCCACACTCATCAAGGGCACGCAAATCGGTTACGACATCATGCAAAGCGCAGCGCTAAAACCCTACCGCGGCCCCATGCTCTACCCGCTGGAGCGCGACAACCCGGTCCAAATCGAGCAGTTTTTGCGCGACCACTCCGACACCGAATACCACCCCTGCGGCACCTGCAAGATGGGCCCGGCCAGTGACCCGCTGGCCGTGGTGGATGCAGATTTGCGCGTGCATGGCATCCAGAACCTGCGGGTGGTGGACGCGTCCATCATGCCGCAGCTGGTCTCCGGCAACACCAATGCGCCCACCATCATGATTGCGGAGAAGGCTGCTGAGCTGATCAGGGCGGGGGGAGGTGGCTAATGCGGATAGGCGCTATCAAATCGAGCAGATAAAGCCAATAAACACGCCGGCTAGAGATCCAAAAGCTTTAAAATCAGGTGCAAAGAGCCGCTGCAGCCACCCTGTTCTTGACCTGCACAATCTCGGCCACAACTGACACCGCAATTTCCGCAGGTGTCCTGGCGCCCAAGGCCAGCCCCACCGGGCCGCACTCGAAGACTTCCGGGCCCACCTCCACTCGCTGCCATTTGCACTGGTCCACTAGGGATTGCTGTAGCGCCTGTATCAGGTGCGCGCTGATGATGTGGCTGATCTTCTTGGCTTTGAGCCAGGCTGCGATCACCTTGTCATAAAAGCCACTCTCCGCGCGAAACAGGCCCACGTTGGCATCGACCAGATTTTCCAGGTTGGATACAAGTCTGATAGGTCAATTTTTCTCATCCGAAGAAAGCCCGCACAAGGCAAGCTTTGGGATTCGGTTTACAACCGATCAAAGCTGCACATTGCGGCGAACGGAGCCGGTAAACAGCTGGCGGGGGCGACCGATTTTGTACTCGGGGTCGCTGATCATTTCGTTCAGCTGGGCAATCCAGCCGACGGTGCGGGCCAAGGTGAAGATGCCCGTGAACATGTTTACCGGAATACCGATGGCGCTCAGCACAACGCCGGAATAAAAGTCCACGTTGGGGTAGAGCTTGCGGCTGACGAAGTATTCGTCTTCCAGCGCGATTCTTTCGAGCTCTTTGGCCAGCTTAAACAACGGGTTGTTTTCTAGTCCGAGTTCCTTCAGGACTTCATCGCAAGTTTTTTGCATGAGCTTGGCGCGGGGGTCGTAATTCTTGTAAACGCGGTGACCAAAGCCCATGAGCTTGACTCCACTGTTCTTGTCCTTGACCTTCTCCATGAACTCGCCGACTTTGGCCACTCCACCGCTGTCTTGGATTTCTCCGAGCATTTTCAGGCAGGCTTCATTGGCTCCGCCATGGGCAGGGCCCCACAGGCAGGCCACGCCCGCAGCAATGGCCGCGAAGGGGTTGGTGCCGGACGAGCCGCACAGGCGCACAGTCGATGTCGAGGCGTTTTGCTCGTGGTCTGCGTGCAGTATGAAGATGCGGTCCATGGCGCGCTCGAGCACGGGGTTGACCACATATTCTTCGCACGGGGTACCAAACATCATGCGCAAGAAATTGCCCGCATAGCTCAAGTTGTTCTGTGGGTACATGTAAGGCTGGCCAAGGCCGTACTTGTAAGCCATGGCCACCAAAGTGGGCATCTTGGCAATCAGGCGGATCGCAGCGATGTGGCGATGCTCTGGGTTGTTGATGTCGGTGCTGTCGTGGTAGAAGGCAGAAAGTGCGCCGACAAGACCTGTCAACACGGCCATGGGGTGCGCGTCACGGCGAAAGCCACGCAGGAAGAACTGCATTTGCTCGTTGACCATGGTGTGCTGGTTGATCAGCTTGTGGAAGTCCTTGCTTTGCTGACCTACAGGCAACTCGCCGTTGAGCAGCAGGTAGCAGGTGTCCAGGAAGTCGACCTTGTCGGCCAGTTGTTCGATGGGGTAGCCGCGGTAAAGCAATTCGCCCTTGTCGCCGTCGATGAAGGTGATGCCCGATTGACAAGAGGCGGTAGACAGGTAACCCGGGTCGTAGGTGAACATGCCGCTGTCCGCGTACAGCTTGCGGACGTCGATGACGTCCGGGCCGATGTTTCCTGAGTAGACGGGCAAGTCGATGCTGGGGCTGCCGTTAGAAAATGACAGGGTGGCTTTGTTATCAGCGAGTTTCATGGGTTTCCTTAAAATTACAGGGTTGTGATCCGATGCTGCTCGTGCTCTCAACATGCCTAGGACTTCTCGCACCTCATCGGTGCTGATCTCGGGCTGCAACTCCTTGCGGCGCAACAGCAAGTCCATGAGATCCTCTATTGATCGGTCTATCAGCAAGTAAATGCCCGAGGACTGGCCAACCGTCAAGCTTTCTGCATGACGGCTGAAAAAGCTCTCACTAAAAACAATTTTTTGGCTAGAACGCGTCTGCTACGCCAGCGTTCGATCAACGGGGAGAGGCGGACTGCACCGGCCAGCGCCGCGTCTTCAAGGGTCCTGGTGCATATCAGGAACTCATCGTGAACTCTCCCCCAATGGTCAACGGCAATGAAGAGCCTTCCTTTTTTTGCACCAGCGCAACCCCGTTTTTTACCGCGACGATCTCCGCTGCGATCGACACTGCGATCTCGGTCGGTGTCTTTCCGCCAAGGTCCAGCCCCACCGGGCCATGCAGGCGCCCGATCTCTGCCGGCGACAGGTCGAACAGCGCCAGCCTCTGCTTACGCGCCGCGGTGTTGCCGCGCGAACCGAGCGCACCAATGTAGAAGGCAGGCGACTTCAGCGCCTCCAAGAGCACCATGTCGTCCAGCTTGGGGTCGTGCGTCAGCGCCACCACCGCGCTGTGCGAATCCAGCTCCAGCTGCAACACAAGGTCGTCTGGCATCTCCTTGCTGAAGGTGGTGCCACTCACGTCCCAAGTGAGGTGGTATTCCTCGCGAGGGTCGCAGCAGATCACCTCGAAGTCCAGCGCCAATGCCATTTGTGCCAGCACCCTCGACAGCTGACCGGCGCCAACGATCAGCAACCGCCAGCGTGGGCCGAACAGTGCGCGCAGCCGGGTACCGTCGAACTCGAACTTCTCACCTCGCACAGCGGTTTCCACCTTCACCTGACCGGTGTCGAGATCCAGCATGCGCGCCACCAAGCAATGCCTCGCTGTGAGGCTCAGAATGTCATCGATCCAGTTGGCAGAGAGCAGGGGCTCCTGCACCAAGCGTAAGTTGCCTCCGCAGGGAAGGCCGAAGCGTGCGGCCTCTTCCTTGGAGACGCCGTAAGTGATCAGCGACGGCCTTGTGACCCGCTCGCCGGTGCGAACACGTTCAATCAGGTCGTCTTCGACGCAGCCACCCGAAACTGAACCTACCACCTGGCCGTCGCTGCGCAGACACAGCAAGGCTCCGGGTGGACGCGGCGCAGAGCCCCAGGTTTCAATAACCGTGACAAGCCACACTCGGTGACCATCGCGAAACCAGTCGCGTGCTTGGTACAGCACCTGCAAATCCAAACTGTCCATTGCTCTTCCTTTTCTACCAGAACCGACACTGGGCTCGCTCTGGTCAATCCAACCACCCAGACCTCCCACTGGTCAAGGTTCGGCTGATCAGTTTCTTGGAGCTGTCAACATGCAGAGAAAGCCGACAGAGGGGGCAAGAAGACCAAACCCTCAGGCTGTCGCAACCGCTGAGCTCTTCTTGTGCGACGACCACAGCTGCATACCGATCATCAGCACCGTCAAAGCAAAGAAGCCGATTGCGACCTTGCTGTCAAGAAAGCCCTGATGACTGCCCTCGTTCAGAATCAGCGCAGTGCGGTACTGGTTCTCCAACGTGCTGCCCAGTACGAGCCCGAGAACCACTGGCGCAACGGGTATGCGCAAGCGCTGAAGCAGGTAACCGATCAGGCCCATGATGGCCATGAGGTAGACGTCGAACATCGAATTGCGGATGGCGTAAGAACCCAGTACACACATCACGATGATCACCACCGCCATCAGGTGCGCTGGTACGCTCATTACCTTCACGAACCACCGGATACCCCAAATCTGCACTACGAGCGTGACAATATAAGAGATGACGATGGCAATGTAGATGGCATAGATCGCTGGCAGGTCTGTCTGGAACAGTGCCGGACCCGGAGCGAGCCCATGCAAAATCATGCCTCCCAAGATGACAGCTGTGGCCGGATCACCGGGAATGCCCAGGCTCAGCAGCGGGATCATGGTCCCCCCAGTGACGGCATTGTTGGCGCTCTCGGGCGCCAACACACCAGACAGCTCACCCTTACCGTATCCCTCGGGCTTGGGGTCAAAGCGGCGAGCGTGGTCGTAGGCCAGAAAAGCCGCAATCGGCCCACCGGTACCGGGGATCGCGCCGATTGCAGTGCCAATGGCACTGCAACGCAGCATCAGTCCGAGCCGCTGCTTCAACTGTCTCCAAGAAGGCAAACTCGCGCGTACATCCGTTCCAACAGACTTTGCTTCAACCCGGCCATAGTCGAGGAAGGTGGAAATCACCTGTGGCACGGCGAACAGACCGATCATTCCCACCAACAGGTTCACGCCCTGCTGAAGGTCCACGCTCCCGAAAGTCAGGCGCGCAACGCCGTCGATCGGGTCCAGCCCAACGATCACCAGCATCAGCCCGAGCACGCCAGCGACCAGGCCTCGCGCCATTGAACGTTCGCCCAGTCCACAGATTGTCGACAATCCAAACAGCACCAGCGCGAAGATCTCAACTGGTCCGAACTTGATGGCCAGGCCGGCTAATTGCTCCAGCAGTAGCATCATCACCAACAGGCTGAACATGCCGCCGAAGACCGACGCAATGACTGCACCGCCCAGCGCGACGCTGGCCTGGCCCTTCAGCGCCATAGGATAGCCATCAAAGACGGTGGCTGCAGCCGAAGGTGTGCCAGGAATGCCGATCAGGATGGCTGAAACCGACCCGCCGGTCATGCCACCGATGTAGATGCCCATTAGCAGTGCAATCGCCGGTGTGGCAGCCATGCCGAAGGTGAAAGGCAACAGCAGAGCCAGCGCCATCGAGAAGGTCAGTCCGGGGATGGCACCAAAAATCACACCCACTACGCTGCCGACAGCCACAGCCAGGAGCGCGTGCCAGGTCAGCGCCATCTGAAGTCCACTTAACATTGCGTCCATTTACAGTCCCCTATTTAAATCAACCACCACAACGAACCACGCGGCAACGGAACCCGCAGAACTGCGACGAAAACGAGCCAGCACACCAGCGTAGTGCCGCCGCTCATCAGCGCAATAAAAGTCCATCGGCGAATGCGCAGCAACCCTGCCAAGGTCAGGGCCAGCACAATGGGTGTCGACACCAGGAACCCGGTTTTTTCCATAAGGAAGGCATACAGGATCAGTAAACCGAAAGTGCCCAGCACGATGCGCAGTTCACGTTTCAGCGGAGATGCTTTCGCAGCTGCTTCGGCCTTTGGGGGCGCGACCTCGCCGCGGCGAGCGAAACCCGACACCGTGATCGCCAGCCCTAGAAGCAGGAGCGCGCAGCCGAGCACGATGGGAAAGGCCCGGGGGCCGGGCTCTCCCGGGGTACTTGAGGCGGGGATGTAAAAGTAAGCAAGCCACAGCCAGCCCAGTGAGAGCGCGCTCAGCAGCGGCCCCAGAAAACGATCCGAACGCATGACCGCTCCTGCTATTTTTTCAGACCGAGCTGGGTCATCAATGTAGCGATCTCTGCGTCGTCGCTGGCAATCACTTTGCCAAATTCAGCAGCCGGAAGATAGTCGGGTTCGAAACCGAGCTTGGCACTCTGGGTCTTGAAGTCCGCGCTGACGACGACGGCCTGCACCGCGCCCTGCAAACGTGCAATGACGTCCTTCGGCGTACCAGCAGGAACGCTGATGCCGCGCCACATCACCACATTGACATCATAGCCCTGCTCCTTCGCGGTCGGCACATTGGGTATCAGGGGCACGCGCGAGTTCGAGGTCACAGCAACAATATGAATCTTGTCTGCCATCGCCGTAAACTGAGAGGGCCATTGCAGCGCAGCATCGACGCGCCCGCCCAACAGTTCCACAGGCGCACTGCCCGTACCGTAGGGGACGTAGATCACCTCGATGCCCATCTTCCGGAACAGCGCGGCAGATGCCAGGTGTGTAAAAGCACCACGGCCAGAGATGCCAACCTTGAGCTTCTGCTTCTTGCCTGCAGCGGCAACATCGGCAAGCGTCTTCCAACCCGAATCACTGCGCACAGCAAGAGCCGGTACCTCCATGCCGACCTGCGCCACCGGATCAAAGCTGCGATAGTCAAACGGTATGTTGCCCGTATGGAACGTGGTATTAATTGAGTTCGAGTTCCAGACGATGTTGTAGCCGTTGGGTGGCGTGGCTTTGACGAAAGAGTATCCTGCGGCTCCACCGCCACCAGTGCGACTGACCGCTGCAACAGGTACATTCAACTGCTTGGACATACCATCCGCCAAGACCTGCGCGATGGTCGCGCTTGAACCACCGAAGAGTACAGTCATTTCCACCGCTTGTTTCGGAAAGTCAGGCGCCGATATTGCACTGTAAGGCGCAAGAGAAAGCGCTGCGATGGCAGCGAGCTGCAAGCTACGAGCGTGCAGCCTGGATATAATTTTTTCGATCATACTGTCTCCTGTTTGTTTGAATGAATATCGGAACGCAGCGTCTGATAGCTGGGATAAGCATCCTACATTTGCGCCGAAAGATATTTAAACAGGGAGCAGTCTGCTGACACAATCAAAGTCGCTCCGAACCTTTGTGGTGTGCAAGTACTTAGCGGGATTGTCCAAGTCGACAGGGAGCCCGGACCGCCGATTGCCGGCGCTCAGGATATGCGCACCAACCCGTTCAGGATGCGCTCAGCCTGCTTCGCGCATCGAGCGACGGTAGGCTGTTGGTGCAACGCCAAAGCGCTGATTGAAGCGTCGAGTGAAGTAGGCCTCATCGGCGAAGCCGACACGGTGTGCAATGGCGCTGACGCGGTCAGCCGTGTGCGCTAGCAGTTCCCGCGCGCGCTCCATGCGGCGCCCCGTAAGCCAGTCGACAAATGCCAGCCCGGTATGTTTTTTGAGCAACTGCGACAAATAGTTCGGCGAAAGGTACGCAGCCTCAGCAACCTCAGTCAGATCTATGTCTCGGTGCAGGTTCTCATCGATAAACTTGAGAACGCGGCGTAGAGCATCAGTGTGACCCTGCAAGTAAACGCGTTGTTCAGCCAACGACTGAAGCTGTGGCGCGAACTTCTCTGTGGTCATGCCAATTAGCTCAAGCAGCGTGCCTCGCGCACGCTCCAATGTGCCCAGCGTTCGGTGGCCATGCGCATTTTTCAGCCGTGCCAGCAAAGCTTCTATGTACGCGAACTCGGCGGCATCAAAAACGAAGTCAAACCAGCCCTGGTAAATAAAGGGTGTGAGCTCTGGGTAAATCCCTATTGACGCCTCCTCCATCTCAAGTGGCGACAACGCAAAATCGGGCCGCAGGAACTTACTGGAGAAATTGATCAACTGATAGCGGGTACCGGGCTCGACCATCGCTACGTGGACTCGATAGGGCAATACGAAGATCAATGAGCGCGGCAGCGATTCGCAGCGCCTCCCACCCAGCAGGTGCGGAGCTGCCCCAGCTTGGTTGGCGAAGATTTGGAAGTACTCATGCCGATGCGGCTTGGTAACGGGTGCGCGCACCGACTGGTCACGAATTTCAAAGTCTAAACGGTCTGATCGTTCGACCATGGAATAAGTGTGGATCGCAACTGACGCGTGCGTATCGACCTCTGTGGGTGGCTGTCCTTGGTCAGGGATGGCGTTACTTCTCATGGGGTGTTGAGAGCAAATAGGTTTCACACGGGGAATAAGTGTTTTTCTATTATGCGCTTCACAAAGCTGGTTATTTGCGGTGCAAAAGCATGCAATTGGACGATTCAAAGATTAACTTGCATTTGTCCAAGAACCGCTGCCCCGTCGCTTGCGAAAACAAACAAGTACGCGTTCAATCCAGCCTATCGAGTTCGCATACCAGGACCACCCGGTGCAGGAAGTCCTCGATCACAACCCAACCATCAAACTCTGGAGACACGATGAACACAACCACAGACGCAGCCTTCTTGGGTCAGCGAAGCTACAACATTCCCGAAACGATGAAAGCTTGGGTGCTCGGCGACCCAAACCAGCTTACCTTTGTTGACAAGCCGGTGCCAATGCCCGGTGCAGCCGAGGTCCTGGTGCGTATCGATGCGATCGCCGTTTGTGCCACCGACCTTGAAATCATCCGTCATGGCCCACCGGCACAGATCCAGGGCGGCCTGCCATTCAACAAGAACTTCACCCCCGGCCACGAATACATGGGCACTGTGGTGAAGCTTGGTCAAGGCGTCGACGAGTACAAAGTGGGTGATCGCGTCACCGTCGAAGTGCACGCCGGCTGCGGCCGCTGCGAACGTTGCCGCGAGGGTATGTACACCTCTTGCCTGAACTACGGCAAGAACTACGGTGATGTCAATAAGGGCCACCGCGCCAACGGCTTCACGACCGACGGCGGCTTCACGCAGTACGCCATCAACAACATCAACACACTGGCTCACGTGCCAGATGATATGAGCGATGAAGAGGCAACACTGATCGTGACCGCTGGCACCGCCATGTATGGGCTAGACTCCATTGGCGGGCTGGTTGCAGGGCAATCGGTGGTGGTCATGGGCCCCGGCCCGATCGGCCTGATGGGCGTAGGCGTTGCCAAGGCGCTAGGTGCCAGCGAAGTGATCCTGACCGGCACACGCGACAACCGTCTGGAAATGGGACGTCAGCTCGGTGCCGACTTCACAATCAACGTGACGAAGGAAGACTCTGTCGCCAAGGTACGCGAGTACACCCATGGCGGCGCGCACTACGTGCTGGAGTGCTCAGGTGCACCGAACGCCGTCAACGATGCGGCCAACATGCTGCGACGCGGTGGCCGCATCTGCCTGGCCGCCTTCCCTGGCGAGCCGGTGCCGATTGATGTCGCCGCACTGGTGAGAAACAACATCTCCCTGTTCGGCATCCGCGGTGAAGGCAAGAGCGCCACACACCGCGCCGCTGCACTGATGGCACAGAAGCGTTTCCCCGCCAAGCTGATCCACACCCATACCTTTCCATTGGAAGAAGTGCCTGAGGCATTGCGCCATGCGCGCGAGCGTATCGGCGACGCGATCAAGGTGGTGGTGAAAATCGGCCACCCCGAAGGCTGCTAAGGAGAAGTCGACCGTGCTGACATTCGACCACTACCTCACACCGAAGTCTCTCGACGAGGCCTTCGACGTGCTTCAGCGCATGCCGGCCGCGCGCTTGCTGGCTGGCGCTACCGATCTGCTGCCCTGGGCCCGCGAGGGCCGGGCTGGAGACGTGCACTTGCCAGCGGTGGTCGACCTTAGCCGCATTGCTGCGCTGGGCGGCATTTCGCAGGAAGGCGCGCGCATTCGTATTGGTGCGACCACGCCGATTTCGGCTCTGCAGCGTCATCCGCTGCTGATGCAACAAGCGCCGGTGCTTGGCGCTTGCGCGCTCTGGTTCGCCGATGATCAAATTCGTGAACAAGCTACGGTTGGCGGCAACCTTGTAAACGCATCTCCGGCGGGTGACACCCAGCCTGCGCTGCTGGCACTCAACACCCACGTTACTTTAGTGCGGCGGGAGGGCGGCCGTTTAATCGAGCGCTCTGTACCGCTCTCCGAGTTCATTCTCGGGCCAAGCCGCACCATGTTGCAGCCTGGAGAAATATTGCTGCGGTTGGAGTTCGATGCACTACCCAATCACGGTGTAGCTTTTGAGAAAGTGGGCCATCGTCGCTCACTGGCCATCTCCACCGTCTGCCTTGCCACGCTGGTCCACCTTGATGCAGGCAAACGCATTGACGATCTGCGCATTGCTATTGGCGCGGTGGGGCCTGTGCCCGAACGTCTAACCGATATTGAAGACCTTTTAACAGGGGTTACACCCACCTCGGCAGCACTGCGCGACGCATCTGTTCGCGTGGCCGATCGAGTCCGCTCGCGGAGCCGTCAGAGTTACCGGCGCGAAGTGCTGAGCAATTTCGTCGAACGCTCTCTCGCTGCCGCCATTGCACACGCCGGGCTTGACGTGCCCCGTATACCTAAGGAGAGCCAAATTGTCTGATACCTTCCTTGATGGCGGCACCCTGGCCGAAGGCTGCCACCCAACCACCGAGATCAACGCGACCGTCAACGGGCGCAAAGTGCAGCGCACGGTACCCAACCACTACCGGGTTATTGACTTTGTGCGGGAGGAGCTCAAGCTCACCGGCAACAAGGAAGGTTGTGGCGCCGGAGAATGCGGAACGTGCTCCATGTTTGTCGACGGCAAGCTAATTAAAAGCTGCCTCGCTCCGGTCCAGAAGATCAACGGTTGTTCTGTCGAGACCATTGACGACCTGGATAGAGACGCCGGCATGTCGTTGCTACAACAGGCCTTCCATAAGTCCGGCGCCAGTCAGTGCGGGTACTGCATTCCGGGCATGGTGATGGCCGCGACCTCCACCTTGCGCCGCAACCCGGGAGCTAGCCGGGACGAGATCAAAGAGGGTCTGGGTGGCAATATTTGCCGCTGTACTGGCTACCAAAAAATCCTTGATGCCGTTGAGCTGGCACGCGACATACAAAGCGGTGCGGTTCCGGCCAGCGCGCTAGAGGAAGACGCTGAGGTTCACAGCTTCATCGGCCAGCGCACACGGCGCCTGGACGCACCGGCCAAGGTCACCGGCGCGATCAAGTACGCCGCTGATATGTTCATGCCCAACATGCTGCACATGCAGGTTGTGCGCAGCCCGCATCCCCATGCACGCATCGTGCGCATCGACGCCGAAGCTGCGCGTGCGATTCCAGGCGTCGAGTGCATATTGACCTGCGACGATGTTCCCGGCGTTGACAACTTCGGCGTCTTTATTGAGGACCAGCCGACACTGGCGCGTGGCGTGGTGCGCTACGTTGGCGAGGCGGTCGTGGCGGTTGCGGCTGAGACGCTGGACATTGCGCGTGCTGCTGTGGCCGCGATCCACGTGGAATACGAGAAACTGCCCAGTTTGTTCGACCCGCACGCGGCAATGCAGCACGGCGTTGTTCAGTTACATGCGTTCGCGCAGAACAATATCTGCAAGCACACGCGCATCCGCAAGGGCGATGTGGACGCAGCGCTGGCGACTGCCGATGTAATCGTCGAGCAGACTTATGACACCCAGTCAATCGAGCACGCCTACCTTGAACCTGAGGCCGGACTTGCCTATCTGGAAGCTGATGGTTGCGTGACGGTGCAGTCGCCCAGCCAAAACATCACCCACCATCGCCACATGCTGGCGCGCATCCTGGGCAGACCCATCAATAAGGTGCGCATGATCATGAGCACCGTGGGCGGGGGATTCGGTGGGAAAGAGGACATGATTTACCAAGGCATGTTGGCGTTGGCTGCTATCAAAACAAGGCGTCCGGTGCGGTATGTGTTTACCCGCGAGGAAAGCATCAAGGTCAGTGCCAAGCGGCACCCGTTCAATATCCGCTACACCATGGGTCTGAAGCGCGACGGCCGAATTGTCGCCACGAAGATGGTCATGGTCGCTGATGGTGGAGCCTATGCACTTTCGACGCCCGGCGTAATGAACAAGTCGGCGATCCTAGGCCCCGGCCCCTACGACATTGCCAATGTTTGGGTTGACTCGATTGGCGTGTACACCAACAACACGCCGAGTGGCGCATTCCGGGCCTTCGGCGCTTTCCAGTCAGAATTTGCCACCGAGTGCCACCTTGACCTTTGCGCGCAGCACCTGGGCATGGATCCGGTGGCGCTGCGCCGCATCAACTTGATGCGTGATGGCGCCACGACCCATACGCGCCAGCAGCTGGACCGTGTCCTCGCTGTCGAATGCCTCGAAGCCGCGATCAAGGCTGCAGGCTGGGAGCCTGGCGTGCCCTATCGCCAGGGTCAGGGAAGTCCTCAGCGCAACGACTTTAACTACGAAGGCTCTCGCCAGTCATACCTGATCGGTGGCCAAACCCAGCCACTTGTACCAAGAGCCGCGTCAAGGTCAGACATGCACCCGGTATAGACCAGCATCAATTAAGGAAACATGACATGAAACATAGAGGAAGAGGCGTAGCTTGCGGTTGGTACGGTATCGCTCGCACGGCGGCAATGGACCGGGCAGCGGTGTGGGTCGAACTCGACGACGGTGGGACAGTCAAGATCGCAACGGGCGTGACCGAGATCGGCGAAGGCGTGCTCACGGGCCTGTGCCAAATTGCAGCGCAGGAAATGGGCGTGCGGCCTGAGGACATCGTCCTCGGGGATAACGACACCGCCCGCGTTCCCGAGGCTGCACATGCAGGCGCCACACGCATGACCTACATGATCGGCAATGCGGTGGCATTGGGCTGCCGCGAGGCATTTGGCCGATTCCGCACGGCGATGGGTGCGTACTGGGGCGTCAGCGCCGAAAGCGTGCGCGCCTTCGCTGGTCAGGTCTGGGCAGAGGGCTCGGCCAGCAAGCGCATGAGCATGGAGCACGCGGTGCACGTGTTGAAGAAGGAGCGCGGCATTGTGATTGTGGGCAGCGGCCTGTTTACCTCCGCCCACACGGCACTGAATCCAGAAAACGGTGAGGCTACGCCCTGGCAAAGCTACGTCTTTGGCGCACAAGTGGCCGAGGTAGAGGTCGATGACGACACAGGCGAGGTACAGGTGCTTGGCGTCTGGGCTGCACACGATGTGGGCCGAGTGGTCAACCCGCAGCAGGTCGAGGGTCAAATCGAAGGCTCAGTAGTAATGGCCGTCGGCCATGCGCTGATGGAGGAGTACGTTCAACACAACGGCATCACCACCACGCCCGGTTTCGCCAAATACATCCTACCTACTGCGTTGGACATTCCCCACGTTACATCAGTGTTGCTGACGGAGCCTGACCCAAAGACGCCGCTGGGCGTCAAAGGAATCGGTGAGCCAGCGATTACACCAACTGCGGCCGCGATCATCAACGCTATATACGACGCCGTCGGTGTGCGTATGACCCGCCTGCCGGCGACTCCTGAACGCGTTATGGAAGCGCTGGTTGACCGGCGATCAGCCAAGCAGCCCGACGAGGTGCCAGTGGCTGAAACCATCAGTTGAAGAGTCATCTTTGACTATTTTCACAGCGCGACGCTGCAACTAGGAGTGGCAGGAACATGCCACGCATGTATTAACAGGAGACAACAATGACGAACGCAAGCCATACCCTTTCCCGTCGTACCCTCTTAGTCGGAATGGCCACCGCAGTCACGACTGGGGCAAACAATCTGGTGTTCGCGCAGAGCTACCCGACAAAGCCAGTTGAGCTGGTTGTGCTCTTCCCTGCAGGATCATCTGCAGACGTTGCCGCGCGAGCGCTGGCCGACCTGATGGGCAAACAGCTTGGCCAACCGATTCTCGTGATAAACAAGCCAGGTGGCGGCGGTGCCATTGGCTATAAGTATGCGCAGCAGAAGCCGGCAGATGGGTACACACTGGTATTGAATTCCACGTCGATCAGTACGGTTTACCACTCCGGGCTCACGCCCTTCGACTACCGTGCCTTCGATGCAATTGCGCGTGTGACGGTTGAGAATCCGGTCATCGCAGTGAGGGCCAATGCACCCTGGAAAGACCTGCGATCCATCATGACCGATGTTCGAAAACGGCCCGGCGCCGTTTCTATCGGTAACTCAGGTATCGGCAGCCACACACACATCTCTGCAGTGGCATTTTTCAGCGACCAGAAAGCCGAAGTGTTGCATGTTCCCTTCGGCTCGGCTCAGGTTGTTACAAGTCTGCTTGGCGGTCAGATTGATGCGTTGGTGCAAGTGCCAGGAGCACTGACAACGCATGTGCGCGCCGGTTCGTTGCGTATCTTGGGTGCGCTCTCGTCGGCGCGCGAGCCTGCATTCCCCAGCGTCCCCACTACGGCCGAGCAAGGGATGCCTTACGACGGTGAAATGTGGCGTGGCATCGCGTCGCCGAAGGGCACGCCGCCCGCCATTGTCGCGCGCCTGGAGAAGGCATTGGAAAATTCCGTGACCAGCACGGAATTCAAAACTCAAGGGGAGAAGATGGGCTTCTTGCCCGCGTTCTTGCCCGCGGCTGACTTCGCGCCAGTCATAGCCAAGGATGACATCGTGCTGGCGCGCTTGATGACTCGAGTCGGCCTCAAATTGCAATGAAAGAACAACAGCTATGAATCAGAGTATCGAACAACCCGCAGAGATGTTGGTGGGTTTACACGGGCTGAAAGCGCGTGCCGATGCCATCGCACATGCCGGCGGTCTGCGGCAAGCAATGACCGCCGGCGCACTGCCGCAGCAACTCAACATCACCCTCTCCGAGGCGTTGGTGCTGGGCTTGCTCAAGCAAGGCATCAGCAAGTATCTCGCCATTTTCGGCCACGGTTCGACAGACCTCGGCGAGGTGCTTCGCGTTTACACCCAAGCTGGCGTGACACAGGTATACAACTTCCGCAACGAGGTCGAGATGGCGCATGCTGGAACCGCGTTGGCTTGGGCTTGGGGCGAACCTTGTGCAGTAGTTACGTCGATTGGGCCAGGTGCTCTGCAGGCCATGGCCGGATCGCTCGCTGCAGCGTGCAATGGCGTAGGTCTTTATCACATCTATGGTGACGAGACGACCTGGGGCGAAGGCTACAACATGCAGCAGATCCCCAAACAGCAGCAGCACTTGTACGGCCAAATGACGGCGCTGATGGGACAGTCCTACGTACTGCACACGCCGGAGGCTCTGCGCGATGCCCTGAGACGCGGTACGCAGTGCGTACACCACCCTGTAAAACCAGGGCCGTTTTATTTGCTGTTGCCCATCAACACCCAGCCGCAAGTCATCCACGACCTTCACTTGAATGCGTTACCTGAGGCGCTTCAAGCCCCGCGTACAGCGGTCGCCGATGCGGGCACGCTACAGCAGGCTGCGCAGGCACTGCGCAGCCATGCGCGCGTTGTCATCAAGGTCGGCGGAGGCGGTCGCGCCTTCGCAGGGCCACTGCGTGAACTGGCCGAGCGCTGCGGCGCCGCCGTGGTGGTTTCACCCGGCTCGACGGGTGTTTTGCCGGACAACCACCTGCAATATATGCACGTAGGCGGTAGCAAGGGTTCAATCAGTGGCAACCACGCAATGACAAATGCCACGCTGCTTTTGGCCATTGGCACGCGTGCGGTATGCCAAAGCGATTGTTCGGGTGTTGGCTACCCGCTGGTCGAACAGGTCATCAACATCAACGCGGATCTTTCGGATCTGACGCATTACAACCGCACGCTGGCGCTGCAGGGCGACATCGGCGCGGTGGTCGCGCAACTGCTGTCCGCACTGGACGCGGTACCGGACGAACAGGCGCAGGCACGCGCGGTATGGTTGGATGGCTGTAGCGCCAGCAAAACTGCGTGGAAGGGCTTCCTGCGCGAGCGCCAGGCCGTGTCGCCGATGTTCGACCAGGTCTGGCAGCGCCCTGTGCTGACACAGCCTGCCGCAATCAAGCTCGTGTGTGACTTCGCCAAGGAGGTCGGTGCCATCAAGTTTTTCGATGCCGGCGACGTGCAGGCCAATGGCTTCCAGACCGTTGAGGACGACACACCCGGCCAGACCTACACCGAGTCGGGCGCCTCGTACATGGGCTTCGCGACTTGTGCGGTGACCGCCGCGGGCATGGCGGACACGAAGCAGTACCCGATTGCCTTCACCGGCGACGGTTCCTTCATGATGAACCCACAGGCGCTGATCAGCGCTGTAGAGCACCGCGCCCGCGGCACCATCGTGGTCTTCGATAACCGGCGCATGGCGGCTATATCAAGCCTGCAGCACGCGCAATACGGCCACGATTTCCGGACCAATGACGGTATCGCCGTAGACTATGTGCGACTGGCATCCAGTGTGGAGGGTGTGCTGGCCTTGTGGGGAGGCGAAGACACTGCCAGCCTGCGCGACGCGCTGGCGCGTGCCCATGCGCATGACGGCCTGGCGCTGGTTCATGTGCCGGTTTATGCCGGCGAGCGCCCCGAGGGTGGCTTGGGAGCTTATGGCTCTTGGAACGTCGGCAACTGGTGCGACGACGTCCAACAGCGCTACCTTTCTTCTTCTATCTGAAGAACTTAATCGAACGGAATTTCTATGAAGCGCGACGATTTTGGCTTGTACAGCGGCTACGGCCTTTTCATCAATGGCCAATGGCGTGGTGCCAGCGATGGCGAGGTACGCGAGGTCATCGACCCGACCAACGAGGAGGTCATTGGTTACATACCGGTTGCTACACGCACCGACCTTGATGCGGCGGTGGATGCCGCCGACGCTGCCTTCCGCGTTTGGCGCCACACCTCGCCCTGGGAGCGTTCGAAACTGTTGCAACGCACTGCATCGCTGATGCGTGAGCGCGCTGAAGACAATGCGCGTCTGATGTCGTCCGAGACAGGCAAGCCGCTGGCACAGGCACGCGGCGAAATCAACGACGCCGCCGACCAGTTCGATTGGTACGCAGGCGAGACTCAGCGCATTTACGGGCAGACCTTTCAGGCGCGTATGTCCGAGGTTCGCATGCAGGTTCGATTTGAGCCAGTGGGCGTCGTGGCAGCCTTCTCAGCTTGGAACTTTCCGGCTTTGCTGCCCTCCCGCAAAATCGCTGCGGCTCTGGGCGCTGGCTGCACTGTAGTTGTCAAGCCTGCGAGCGAGGCCGCTGGCAGCTGCATGGCAGTGGTGCAGGCTTTGCACGACGCTGGCTTGCCACCGGGCACCGTCAACCTCGTCACCGGCGACTCAGGCTTCATCTCTGAGGTCTTGGTCGGCTCGCCGAAGGTAGCAAAAATCACGTTGACCGGCTCCACCTCCGTGGGCCGCAAGATGCTGCATCTAGCCGCTGAAGGCATCAAGCGCGTGTCAATGGAACTCGGGGGTCACGCGCCAGTGCTGGTGTTTGAAGATGCCGACGTCGAGGAAGCGGCCGAGCAATGTGCGCGCTTCAAGTACCGCAATTGCGGTCAGGTCTGTGCGTCGCCATCGCGCTTCTTCGTGCACGAGAGCGTTTATGCGAGTTTCGTTGAGCGCTTCGGCGCAGTCGCTCGCTCGCTCAAGGTGGGGCCGGGTCTGGCGGCAGACACAGATGTAGGGCCTTTGGCCAACCGCCGCGGCCTGGTGCACGCACAGTCGTTGATCGCCGACGCGCTGGAACATGGAGCGCGTTTGGTGGCTGGCGGCGACCGCCCCAAAGGGCTTGGAACCAAGGGTTACTACATCTCACCCACGGCACTGGCTGACGTACCGCAGACGGCGCGCATCATGCACGATGAGCCATTCGCACCAGTGGCGCCCATAGCATCCTTTTCGAGCTTCGAAGAAGCCATCAAGCTCGCCAACGCCACGCCCTACGGGCTGGCGTCGTACCTGTTCACACGTTCGCTGAAGACTGCCACCTTGGCCAGCGAGGCCATCGAAGCCGGCATGGTGGGCATCAACGAACTGGCCATCGCAAGCGCCGAGATGCCTTTTGGTGGCGTGAAGGACAGCGGCATGGGTCGAGAAGGTGGTGCACTTGGGGTGCGCGACTATCTGGAGGCCAAATACATAAAGACACGGCTGTAGGTTCGCCGTCACGCTATTCAGTTCAACATCGGCAATCGACTCTACACACAACTCGATTGCTCCAGCAGTTTCAATTAGGAGTCCCAATGGCAGATATTCCCGACCACGGCATCGCACGCGGCCTCACCAACTACGGCGACCGCGCTTTTGCACTCTACCTGCGGCGCAGCTTCATCAAGTCGATGGGATATTCGACTGAACTTCTTGAACGCCCGGTGGTTGGCATCGCCTCCAGCGGTTCAGGATTCAACAACTGCCACCGCGCCATGCCCGAGCTGGTCGAGGCGGTCAAGCGCGGTGTACTCGCCGCTGGCGGACTGCCCATCGAATTTCCGACAATTTCGCTTGGTGAGGTTTTTCTCAGTCCAACCAGCCTGATGTTTCGGAATCTGATGAGCATGGACGTCGAAGAAATGGTCCGCGCTCAACCAATGGACTCGGTGGTTCTCATCGGCGGTTGCGACAAAACAGTACCAGCCCAACTGATGGGCGCTGCCGCCGCTGACGTGCCAGCCATACAGCTCGTGACCGGACCAATGATGACCGGCCGCCACGAGGGCGAGCGCTTGGGTGCCTGCACCGACTGCCGACGATTCTGGGGCAGCTTTCGCGCTGGCAAAATAGAGCGCAAGACGATTGATATCGTCGAGGGCCGGTTGGCCACGACGGCAGGAACGTGCGCGGTGATGGGCACCGCGAGCACCATGGCCTGCATCGCTGAGACTTTGGGCATGTCCCTGCCAGGCACAGCCGCGATCCCAGCGGTTCACGCGGATCGTCTGCGCGCGGCCGAGGCCAGCGGCGCGCAAGCGGTGCGGTTGATCCACAACCCAATTCGGCCGAGCCAAGTCATCACGCCTAAATCGGTGCACAACGCGCTGCGCGTGTTACTTGCGCTGGGCGGCAGTACCAACGCGATCATTCACCTGACGGCAGTTGCTGGGCGGCTGGGCATTCCCGTCTCGCTTCATGATTTGAACGAACTGAGTGACACCACGCCGGTGCTGGTCGACTTAAAGCCGACCGGCGACAACTACATGGAAGACTTTTATGCCGCCGGCGGCATGAGCGCGTTGCTGCGCGAGTTGAAGCCGTTGCTGCACTTGGACACGATTTCGGTCACCGGGGAAACTTTGGGAGATCGTCTCGCCGCGGAGGAAGGTGCCTGGGCCGACCACCGTGTGGTGCGTAAGTTCTCGGAGCCTATCGAACCGGTGGGCGGCTTGGTGGCACTTTTTGGCTCGCTTGCACCAGGTGGCGCGATCCTCAAACGGTCGGCGGCCGACAAGACCTTGTTCGAGAAAGAGGCACGCGCAGTTGTCTTCAGCTCGCTACAAGATCTGTCTGAGCGGGTCGACGATCCGGATCTTGACATCCAGGCGGACGACATCATGGTGCTGCAAAACGCCGGTCCGACCAGTGGCAGCGGCATGCCTGAGGCGGGCTACCTGCCGATTCCAAAGAAGCTGGCAGTGGCCGGTGTCAAGGACATGGTGCGCATCTCTGATGCGCGGATGAGCGGCACGGCGTTTGGCACGATCGTTTTGCACGTGACCCCTGAGGCCTCGGCAGGTGGTCCGTTGGCGCTGGTGCGTACCGGCGACCGTATCCGCTTGTCTGTGAAGGAGCGCCGCGTCGACCTTTTGGTGGATGAAGCTGAACTGGCGCGTCGGCGTGCCGATCTGCCTGCCCGGCCCGCACTGGCGCAGCGCGGCTACGCCAAGCTTTACCAGGACCATGTGATGCAGGCGGATGCCGGGTGCGATTTTGATTTCCTGCGGGCAACCGAGCCACCCATCTGAACAATCATACCCAGCGGGGCAGTATTTGCAGGCCATACGCCTGAATACTCATCAACGATGCTGACTAATCGTCACAACAGGAGATAAAAATGAAAGTGATCGATATTCTGAAATCAAAAGAACGCAGTCCATTGACAGTCACTTCCGACACCTTGCTTTCACAATGCGTCATCACCATGGCCGATGAGGACGTGGGGTCACTGGTCGTGAGTGACGACAACACCGTGGTTGGCTTGCTGACATTTCGTGAAGTAATTCTCGTGTTGGCGCAGCGACAGAAGGAACTGCGTTCTGGACCAACGCCGCCTGTGGCTGAGCTCAAGGTGCGAGATGTCATGAATGCGACGCCGATTTGCACCACGCCCGATGTGGAGTTGAACGACCTTCGAGGGCTCATGATCAATCATCACCAGCGCTACATCCCGGTGCTGGACAAGCAAGATCTGATCGGTGTTCTGTCATTTCATGATGTGGCTCGCAGCGTGTTCGCCGAGCAGGAAAATGAGAACAAGCTGCTGAAGCATTACATCGGGGATTGGCCGCTTTATCAATCCCATTTATGATTTTTTTGCTGCAGCGGCCGCAGTGTTTTTTGAAGCAGAAAATTAAAACAGTGTCTGCAATCCGAACAACTTCATGTTCACTATTCGTAGTCTTATTCCCTTTTGATTCAATTGCAGAACCCCGTATTGAGGACGCATCCTATGACTCCTGTCGCATCTGATATCAACACCGCGGCCAGCGATACCGCTGCCACGCCTCAATGCATTGGCGTGCCTAAAGAAGTATTCCCAGGCGAAAAACGGGTGGCTACGGTCCCCGACGCGGTGACCAAGCTGGTCAAACTCGGCTTCGCCGTCGTCGTGGAACAAGGCGCGGGCGATCTCGCTGACCTATCCGATGCCGCTTACATCAAAGCCGGCGCGACCATCGCCCCCAGCGCCTCGGCACTGTGGAGTGGCTGCGACATCGTCTTCAAGGTGCGTGCACCCACGCCAGACGAGGTGGCGCTGATGCACGAAGGCCAGACGCTGATTGGCTTTTTGTGGCCCGCCCAAAACCCCGATTTGATGAAGCAGTTCGCGGCTCAAAAGGTCACGGCGCTCTCCATTGACGCGCTTCCACGCACGCTCAGCCGCGCCCAGAAGATGGACGCGTTGACCTCCATGGCCGGTGTCAGCGGGTACCGCGCCGTGGTCGAGGCGGCCAACGCTTTTGGCCGCTTCTTCAACGGCCAGATCACGGCCGCGGGCAAAGTGCCTCCCGCCAAGGTCTTCATCGCCGGCGCCGGCGTGGCCGGTTTGGCCGCGATTGGCGCTGCCGCCAGCCTGGGCGCCATCGTGCGCGCCAACGACACCCGCGCTGAAGTGGCCGACCAGGTCGTGTCGTTGGGCGGTGAATTCGTCAAAGTGGACTATGAAGAAGAAGGCTCGGGCGGCGGAGGCTACGCGAAGGTAATGAGCGAGGGCTTTCAGAAAGCCCAGCGCGAGATGTACGCCAAGCAGGCCCGTGAGGTGGACATCATCATCACCACCGCGCTCATCCCCGGCAAACCCGCACCCAAGCTGATAACCGCCGACATGGTGGGAAGCATGAAGCCCGGCAGCGTCATCGTGGACATGGCCGCCGAGCAGGGCGGCAATTGCGAATTGACCGAGCCCGGCAAAGCCGTGGTCAGACACGGTGTGACCATCGTCGGCTTCACGGACTTGGCCTCGCGCATGGCATGCCAGTCGTCCACGCTCTACGGCAACAACCTGTTTCGCCTGACGGAAGAGCTTTGCAAGACCAAGGATGGCGTCATCCACGTCAACATGGAAGACGACGCTATTCGAGGCCTCACTGTGGTTAAAAATGGGGAGATCACTTGGCCTGCGCCCCCGCTGGCCGCCGCGCCCAAACCGCCCGTAAAGCCGGCCACTGCGGTCACCGCAAAGAAGGGCCACAGTCACGGTGAATCCTCAAAGCCGATGCCCACTGGCAAGTTGGCCATCGTGGCTGGCATCACTGCCGTGTTGTTCGCGATGATCGGTGCTTACGCGCCAGCGGCGTTTTTGTCGCACTTCACGGTGTTTGTATTGGCCTGCTTCGTGGGCTACATGGTGGTCTGGAACGTCAAGCCCGCACTGCATACGCCACTCATGAGCGTGACCAATGCGATCAGCTCCATCATCGCGATCGGCGCATTGGTACAAATCTCGCCCATCGCCAATGCTGCCCAACGGCCCGACACGTTGATCATTGCGCTAGCCGCGGTGGCGCTCGTGCTGACTGCCATCAATATGTTTGGCGGCTTTGCCGTCACCCAGCGCATGCTGGCAATGTTCCGAAAATAAGAAGGAGACACTTTCATGTCCGCAAGCCTTGCAACGGTCGCCTACATCGGAGCTACCATTCTCTTTATTCTCAGCCTGGGCGGCCTGTCCAATCAGGAATCAGCCCGGCGCGGCAACCTGTTTGGCATGCTTGGCATGGCGCTGGCCGTGCTGGCCACCGTGTTTGGCCCACAAGTTACTGCCGCTGGCATCCCTTGGATTATCGGTGCCATGCTGCTGGGCGGTGCCATTGGCCTGTATGCCGCGCGCACTGTGCAAATGACGCAAATGCCCGAGCTCGTGGCGCTGATGCACAGCATGGTCGGTATGGCTGCCGTGTTGGTGGGCTACGCCACCTATGTGGATCCTGAAGCTTCCAAAAGTCTCGAGGGCGCGGCGCACGCGATCCATGCGATTGAAATCTACATAGGCATCTTTATTGGAGCGGTGACATTCTCGGGCTCTGTGGCTGCTTTTGGCAAGCTGTCAGGCCGTATCGGTGGTAGCCCGCTCTTGCTGCCCGGCCGTCACTGGCTGAATCTGGCTGGCCTTCTTGCAGTGATTTATTTTGGCAGGA
The DNA here is from genome assembly GCA_943371745.1 of Rhodoferax sp. OV413. Classification (GTDB taxonomy): domain Bacteria; phylum Pseudomonadota; class Gammaproteobacteria; order Burkholderiales; family Burkholderiaceae_C; genus Rhodoferax. The sequence goes on along the minus strand of CALRWE010000007.1, from coordinate 3,363 downwards.
TGTTCTTGCAGGCTCCCACGATTGACGAAGGCATGCTCCCGTTATTCATCATGAGCGCCATTGCGCTGCTGTTCGGCGTTCATATGGTGATGGCCATTGGCGGCGCAGATATGCCGGTGGTTGTGTCCATGCTCAACAGTTACTCGGGTTGGGCCGCGGCGGCCACCGGGTTCATGCTGAGCAACGACTTGCTGATCGTGACCGGCGCACTGGTGGGATCCAGTGGTGCGATCCTGTCCTACATCATGTGCAACGCCATGAACCGCAGCTTCATCAGCGTGATCGCCGGAGGCTTTGGCACCACGGCCGCCGCCCCCAAATCGTCGAGCGGTGCAGCAACCGAGCCTGTGGGCGAGGTCAACCCCATCCTTGCCGCGGAGACCGCCGAGCTGCTGCGCGAGGCCAAGAACGTGATCATCGTGCCCGGCTACGGTATGGCAGTGGCGCAAGCGCAGCACACGGTATTCGAGATCACCAAGCACCTGCGCGAAAGAGGAGTGAACGTGCGTTTTGGCATCCATCCGGTGGCCGGGCGAATGCCTGGTCACATGAATGTGCTGCTGGCCGAGGCGCGGGTGCCTTATGACATCGTGTTTGAGATGGACGAACTCAACGACGACTTCCCCAGCACCGATGTGGCCATGATCATCGGTGCCAACGACATCGTGAACCCGGCAGCCCAAGACGACCCTACCAGCCCGATCGCCGGTATGCCGGTGCTTGAGGTCTGGAAAGCGCGAACGTCCATCGTGATGAAGCGCAGCATGGCCAGCGGCTACGCCGGCGTCGACAACCCGCTCTTCTACAAGGACAACAACCGCATGCTCTTCGGCGACGCCAAAAAGATGTTGGACGAGGTATTGGCTGCATTGCGCGGCTGAAGCGACCATCTTGCCGAGTTCGCTCAGTCAGGAATTGAGGCACATAGCGCCTCGGTTTTTACAGAATTCAAAATTTACTTACTCAACTGGAGAAAAACTGATGTCATTTGCACCTATCAACGTTGCCTGCCTCGGCATGGGCTGGTGGTCCGATGTTCTGGCCGATGCCATGAAGCGCTCGGACAAATTTGTCATTCGCTCGTGCTACACGCGATCGGAAGACAAACGCGCGGCCTTTGCCAAGAAGTACGGCTGTACTGAAGCGAGCAGTTACGAAGCGATCCTGGCTGACAAGTCGATTGACGCCATCATCAACACCACGCCTAACAACGTGCACCTGGAAACCACACGCCAGGCCGCTGAAGCCGGAAAGCATGTGTTTCTTGACAAGCCGATTGCCAATACCCTGGCGGAAGGACGCGCAATCACCGAAGCCTGTCGCAAGGCCGGCGTCGTTTTGGCCCTGGGCTACCAGCGCCGGCGAGAGAGCCAGTTCCGCTGGATCAAGCAGCAGATCGACGCCGGGGTGTTTGGCAAACTGGTCAACGCAGAAGCCAACATTAGCCGTGACCGCCTGGGCAAGATCGACCTCAATTCGTGGCGTTATCAGGCAGCAGGCATGCCTGGCGGCGTGATGCTGCAAATTGGCGTGCACTATGTCGATGTGCTCGAATACCTGATGGGTCCCATCACGGCGGTCAGTGGACAGGCGGCGCAGTTGGTGCTGCCGGGTGACAACCCTGATGTGGCGACGCTGTTGCTGCAGCATGAAAACGGGGCCCTCTCGACCGTCAATGCAAGTTACGCATCAGCCACCGAAAATTATGTCATGAACATTTACGGTAAGGAAGCCAGCGCCTACTACGACCTGCATGGCGGCCTGCGCTTCATCAAACGTGGCACCGAAAAGCCAGAGGCGGTGCCCTTCACCAAAAACGATACCTTCGTCGACGAACTCGACGAGTTCGCGGCGGCAGTCCGAGGGCACGGAACCCCTGAAACGGGGGGCGAATATGCCACCCGTTCCCTCGGTGTGATTCGGGCCGGGATCATTTCAGCCCGTGAAGGCCGGCGTGTGCAACTGGCGGAAGTGCTCGCTGACCCCAACGCTTAGTTTTCCACTTTGCGCATCGTGCAGAAGCGCAGCCTGGCATCGGGCTGCGCTGGCGTCGATAATCCGCTGTTCTACAAAGAGAAGAACCGCATGCTCTTCGGCGACGCCAAGAAGATGCCTGACGAAGTGTTGGTCGAGTTGAAGACATGGAAACCTAAGGAGACTTGATGTACTACATGATTTACGTTAGCCAAGCAAAAAAGCCGATGAATGCAGCGGAGCTCGAGCTGTTGCTGTCGCACAGCCGAAAATGGAATACCACAAAGGGTCTTACCGGCCTGTTGCTCTACCGTTACTCAGAGGAATCTGAAAGCGGGCACTTCATCCAGATGCTCGAAGGTGAGGAGCGCGAAGTGCGCACCTTGTTCGACACCATCAAGCGGGACAAGCGTCACCACACGGTCCTGACCTTTGGCTCCGGCAATATGGAGACCCGCATGTTCAGCGATTGGGCAATGGGTTTCAAGAATATGGATGACGCATTGTTTTCCGGATTGCCCGGCTATGCCCGCATTGGTGAAAAATCCTTCGACCCGGCAGCGTTTCAGCAATCCAACACAGCGGCTCTCGATCTTTTGAAGTTCTTTCATGACGCGGGATAGATGAACCCTGCATGGTTGCCAGGCTGTTGCCCAGCGGTACCGATTCAACTATTGCGGGCTGACTGTGAACCCATGAGCCGCCCCGCCTCGTCCGCATCTCCGCCGGCCGCTACCCTGTTGGCCGCAGGACTGGGGTTGCGCTTAGGCGGCATGCCCAAGTCCGCTTTACTGATTGACGGACAGAGCCTGTTCGAACGGCTCGCGCAAGCCCTACGGCAGGCCGGCATCGACAACATCAGTGCCGTGATCGGCCCGTATGCAGAAACTCTGGTGCCGCTAGCCCGCCGCAGCGGAGTCCGGGTGGTGCACCACCATGTGCCCGATGCCCAGCTCGTGCAGTCGCAGCGGCTGGCAGTGCAAGACCACATGCAGCACCAGGTCGGTCGCGACCTGATGCTGCTTGTCGCCGACCTGCCCCTGCTGACCGGCGAACATGTTGTGCACTTGCTCGAGGCATGGCGGGAGCGTCCCTCCCGGATACACGCACAGGTGCCGATGGTCCATGGTGTGCGGGGTCATCCAGTCTGCCTGTCCTGGCCAGCTGTCCAGGCGGTGGCCCAGCCGTTTTTGGGTGGCGTGCGAGAGTGGCTTATCGGAGCTGGTGGGGCAACGCAGGTATTAACGTGAAAGAAACGTACCTGCGGACGAGCGAAAGCCTGGCCCAGCGACGGCCGATTGCCAAATCAAGCTAATCGCAAATCAGATCAGGCTGGTGCCGGAACGAACCCGTGCTTGATCAACATCTGCAACCAGCGCGGGGCATTGC
>CALRWE010000006.1:0-45322 GCA_943371745.1 Rhodoferax sp. OV413 | reverse complement strand
GGCAGCGTGCTCAAGCTGCGCGGAGGCAAAGCCGCTGGCAACTTTCGCCGCCTCACCATTGCCGTGGCAATTCTGGACGAGCTGGACGGCTTTGATTGGGAGATTGAAAAAGCCGGCGACCCCTGGACGCTTGCCCACAAACGCCTTGAGGGCGCCACCTTCCCCAAGCTCATCTGCGGCACCACCCCCCGCATCAAAGGCCTGAGCCACATCGAAAACCGCATGACCGCCGCCAACGTGTGCATGCGCTACCAGGCCGTTTGCCCCCATTGCGGCGTAGAGCACCCCCTGAGCTGGGGTGGCAAAGACAAAAAACACGGCTTCAAATGGGATGCTCAAGCCCCCGAGACCACCGTGCAACACCACTGCCCCCACTGCCTTGCTGGCTACACCCAGGCCGACTATTTGCGCGTAGCCGATGCCGGCGCATGGGTCAGTGAATGCGGCCACTGGCGCCTGACCCACACCACGGGCCGCACCGAGACCGGCGTTGACAAACCCACCACCCAGTGGACCACCGGCGACGGCACCCCCTGCATAGCCCCGCGCCATGTGGGCTTTTATGGCTGGACCGCCATGAGCCCGCAAGTCACCTGGGGCTCCATCGTGCGGGAGTTTTTGGACGCCCGCACCGCATTCAAAAACGGCATGCGCGGCCCGCTCAAAGCCTTTGTGAATGAGACGCTGGGCGAGACCTGGGAAGACGAAGCCGAAAAAGCCGAGGCCCATGTGCTGCAAAAACGGGCCGAAAAATACCCCGTCATGACCGTGCCCGTGGGCGGCCTGCAAGTGTGCGCCGGCATTGACGTGCAAGACGACCGCTTTGAGGTCATCTTGTGGGCCTTTGGCCGGGGTGAAGAAATGTGGGCCGTGGGCTATCTGGTGATTGATGCCAACCCCGCCGACGAGCGCGACTGGCACAAACTCTGGCAAGCCCTACAAATACCGCTCCAGCATGAAAACGGCCCCCTGCTCAGCATTGCCGGCGCAGCCGTAGACACGGGCGGCCACTTCACCCACCAGGCCTACAACTTTGTGCGCGCCTACGCCGGGCGCACCCACATGCGCCTGGTTGCCATAAAAGGCAGCTCCAAATATGGCGAGGCCATCCAAGGCAAGGGCGCATGGCAAGACGTGAACCACGCCGGGCGCATCATTAAAAAAGGCGTCAAGCTCTTCATGGTGGGCACCGACACCGCCAAAGATTTGTTTTTTGGCCGCCTCAAAGTCACCCAGCCCGGCCCCGGCTACGTGCACTTCAGCGCCGGCCTGCCGCTTGAATACTTCAAAGGCATCACCGCTGAGGTGCGCGTACTCGCCCGCACCGCCACCGGCGACCAATACCGCTGGGTCAACCCCAAAAAGCAGCGCAATGAACCCCTTGATGGCACCGTGTACGCCATCTTTGTAAGCCACCTGCTGGGCCTTGACGACAAAACCGAACGCCAATGGCGCGAGCTGGAGCGCCAAGTGGAGCCCAACCTATTCGAGCAAGCCATGGATTCCACGGCCCAGGTGCTGGAGCAACCCGCGCCCCTGCTGCAAAACGGCATGGCCCCGCAAGACACATCAAATTTAATAGCTATCAAGGCAAGTAACACGATGGCTACAGCCCAAATAGACCCACAAACCACCCCCAAACCCCGCCGCCAGCCCGCCCCATTTGCTCCCAGCCCGTTTGCCCCGGCAGGCTGGAGCAGCCGCATGTAAACCCCAACCATCAGAAAGAAACGCCATGAAAGATCAAGACTTAATTTTTAGAGCTATTCAAGCAACCATTTTTATGACGCCAGCAAAAGCCAAAAAAAAGATTTGCGTGATGGTTGGACCATTTTCTGTGGAGGTCGATGGGGATGGAGAAACACTTGAACCTATTGATCGCTTCGAACAAAAAGCACGCTGTGTTGCAGGTGAGTGCATGAACTGGGTTCAAGAAGGCCGTATTGGTTTTTGCATCAGGCTGGCTGACAGCGAAACAATAAAAAAGGCCTGGGCAGACATTCTTTCTAAATAAATACCATGCAAACACCCGCCACCAGCCCCGCCCGTGAAGAATCCAGCGCCCTGTTTTTGCAGCGTGAGATGCAAGACATCCTGAAAACCGAGACCGGCCTGCACGACGAATTTGCCGCCATGATCGCCACCGCCCTGGTGCGCGGATGGCGCAAACGCGCAGGCTCCCAAACCATCTACATCCCCAGCCCCATCGACTTTGAAACCCGCAACCAGCGCATCAAACGCGAGTTTGACGGCACCAACCGCGAGAAAGTTTGCAAAGACCACGACATCAGCCGCAGCCGGCTGTACCAGATCGTGAACGAGTAGGGCGCTGGCAACCATGGCCACCCCCTTAAAAGCCCCATTCCCCTACTTTGGCGGCAAGTCAGGCGCCGCCGCTACCGTGTGGGCAGCCTTTGGCCCCGTGCAAAACTACGTTGAACCCTTCGCCGGCAGCGCCGCCATGCTCTTGGGTGCCCCCGCGGGCAAGCGCATCGAAACCCTGAACGACGCTGACGGCTTTGTGGCCAACTTCTGGCGCGCCATAGCCCAATGCCCCGAAGACGTAGCCCACCATGCCGACTGGCCCTGCAACGAGGTAGACCTCTTTGCCCGCCATAGCTGGCTGGTACGCCAGGCCGCTGGCCTGACCGAGCGCCTGCACAACGACCCCGACTGGTTTGACACCAAGATAGCCGGCTGGTGGTGCTGGGGCGCGTGCAACTGGATCGGCTCAGGCTGGTGCAGCGGCACCGGTCCATGGGTGCATGACGGCACCAGCCTGATTGACAGCCGCCAACTCCCCCACCTAGGCAACGCCGGCCAAGGCATCAACCGCCAACTCCCCCACCTAGGCAACGCCGGCCGAGGCATCAACCGCCAACTCCCCGCACTTGGCAATGCTGGGCGCGGTATCCACTGTCAAACCGAACTCCCCCGCCGCCAGTTCATCCAAGAATGGTTCCAAGACCTACACCAGCGCCTGCGTGATGTGCGCGTCACCTGTGGCGACTGGGGCAGGATTGTCAAAGACTCAGTGACCACCCGCCACGGCCTGACCGCCGTGTTTCTCGATCCGCCCTACACCAAGGGAGCCATGGACTACGCCGCTGGCGGTGTCGGCACCGACCTCCCCCTGCAAGTGCAAGCCTGGTGCGCTGCCAACGGGCAAGACAAAAACCTGCGCATCGTCCTATGCGGCCACGCCGGAGAGCATGACGCCCTTCTTAAACACGGCTGGCACCTGCGCACCTGGACCGCCCGCAAAGGCTATGCCGTGAGTGACGAAGCCGTGCAAAACAGCAAGGATGAAACCCTGTGGTGCAGCCCCCATTGCGTGCCCGAGGTCATCACCGGCACAGCCGACATGTTTGCCACAGCATGAAAACAGTCCAGCTTTTTACTAAAAAACTAGACAGCACCAGCGATATGGTCGCGCCATGACCACCCTCCTAGAAGCCCAGGCCAAGCTGGCCGAATACCAAGCCGCCGAGACACGCATTCTTGAGGCCCAAGAAGTCCGCCTAGGCGGCCCCGGCATTGACCGCTGGGAGAAGCAAACCGAACTCGCCCTGGTGCAAAAAGGCATAGCCCAATGGCAGCGCACCGTAGACCGGCTAAGCGCCGCCGCCAGTGGCCGCCCCACTTTCGGCGGCCTCACCTTCACCAGCGCCCGGTTTAACTAAACCCGCACACACCCGAGCCCGCACCCATGGCCAGCCCCAAACCCAACCTGAACCCCGTGGACCGCATCATCGGGTTCTTCAACCCCGCAGCCGGCCTGCGCCGCCACGGTGCGCGCCAAGTGCTAGACAGCATCAACGCCCGCGCCCATGACGACAGCGCCCCCAACCGCAACCGCAAGTTCTACAAAGACCGCCTCAGCCCCAACCAAATTGTGTTGCAAGGCGCAGCAGCCCTCATGGCCCAAGCCCGCCACATGGAGCGCAACAACGACATCGCGCGCGGCATCCTGCGCACCATGACCAACAACATCGTAGGCCCCAACGGCATCGGCATCGAGCCCCAGCCCCGCAGGCGTGATGGCTCCATACATGAGGAATACGCCGCCGCCCTGCGCGCCGCCCACCTGGAGTGGCGCAAAGCCCCCGAAGTCACCGGCCTGCACACCGACGCCTCCATGCAGCGCCTGCTGTGCCGCACCTGGCTGCGAGATGGCGAGGTGTTTTTGCAGGAGCTGGTGGGCACCGTACCCGGCCTCACCCACGCCAGCGCCGTGCCCTACAGCGTGGAGATGTTTGAAGCCGACCTCGTACCCATGACTTTTGACGAAGGCACCCGCATTAAACAAGGCGTAGAGCGCAACGCCTGGGGCCGCCCCATTGCCTACTACAGCTATAAAGGCAACCCCCTGGAGGGCATGGTGCCCTTGGGTTTTGGAGCTCAAGACCTCAAGCGCATCCCCGCAGCCAGCGTCATCCACGTGGCCCTGCGCGACCGCATTGGCCAAATGCGCGGCATCACCGAATTTGCCAGCATCATTGGCCGCCTTGAAGACATCAAAGACTATGAAGACAGCGAACGCATCGCCGCCAAAGTAGCCGCAGCGCTCACCGCCTACGTCAAAAAAACCAACCCCGAAGGCTACGACCCCAACGGCACCGCCGTAGACGACCAAGGCAAACCCATAGGCCGAGACCTGCGCCTGCAGCCCGGCATGATCATTGACGGCCTGGCCGTGGGTGAAGAAATTGGTTTGATCGACAGCACCCGGCCCAACCCCAATGTAGTCACCTTCCGCCAGGGCCAATTGCGCGCCGTGGCAGCAGGCGTGGGCGCCAGTTACTCGTCCATCGCCCGGGACTACAACGGCACCTACAGCGCCCAACGCCAGGAGCTGGTGGAGCAATGGATAAATTACGCCAGCCTCACAGACGCATTCACCGGCCTGTGCATCCAGCCCGGCTGGGCCAGCTTTGTGCAAGCCGCCCACATCAGCGGCGTGGTGCCCATCCCTAAAGACGTGCAGCCCGGCACCCAAGACGACGCCCTCTTTGTGGCCCAGGCCATGCCGTGGATTGACCCCATGAAAGAGGCTCAAGCCATGATCGAGCTCACCAAGGCCGGCTTCGCCAGCGAGGTAGAGAGCATCCGCCGCCGGGGCAAAAACCCGCGTGAAGTGCTGGAGCAAATCAAGCAATGGCGCAAAGAGGTGAAGCGTGAAGACCTCATTTTCTCAAGCGACCACGCCAACGAGAAAGGCGTCAACCCCGCGCCACCAGCGCCAGATGCCAATGGACAAGCCACCGCCAATGCAGCCGCCAGCGCAGCAGCCCAACAGCACGCCATAACCAGCATGGCAGCCGGCGTCATGGCCATGGCCAGCCGAGAGCAATCCCCCGCGCCGGTAAATATTGAGCTGCGCACCACCGACATAGAGAGCAGCGTCAAAAGTGCAATCAACACCATGGCGCAAGCCCACGCAGACCACATTAAAAACATCAGCTCAGAAATGCCCATCAACATCACCATGCCAGAAATGCCTATCAACATCAACATGCCCGAGGCACCCGCCGCCGTGGTTAATTTGACCGTTGAGCCAACGCCCGTCACCGTCAACGCGCCCGCAGCCCAGGTTGTGGTCAACAACGCGCACCCCGCATCAGCAGTGCAAACCGTGCAGCGTGACGAAAACGACGAAATCATCAGCACAACCACGGTATACCAATGAGTGACAACATCGAACTAAACCTGGGCGCGGGCGGCGACATTGCCGCCGCCGATGACATCGACGGCATCAAATACCAGCGCGTCAAGCTGACGCTGGGCGCCGATGGCGTCAATGATGGCGACCTAAGCGCCGCCAACCCCATGCCTGTGGGTGGCAGCTTGTCTGTGGACAACTTCCCGGCGCAAACCGGCTTGACGGATGCGCAGCTACGCGCAGCGCCTGTTCTGGTGGAGGAATCTGGCCCGCTGATCACGCTCTTTGTGCGCCTGCTGAATATGCTCGGTGCCCCGGTTGGCTACGACAAATCGCAAGGCCGTTACCGGCAGACAACGATCATTGAAACCGGCAATATTGGCACCGTCAGCGCCGTTACCACGCTTGCAAACCAAGCCCTGATCGGCGGCATCCAGGCGCAAATTTTGCCAAACGGCCAAAACCTGAGCGCATGGCAAGCGTGCGTTCGCGCCCGAATAACTTAAGGAAAACAACTATGGCAAACGCATTTAAAAAAGTAATCGACAGGCTCATGTGGGCTCAGGTATCGCCCGCTACCAACGCCCACGGCGCAGGCGCTAGCATGGCCTCAGACTTGCGCTCTGACGTGTCGCGCAACCCGTTTGTTTATCAGTTGATTTCAGCAGCCATCCTCAACCGCTTCAACATCGTGACAAAAAGTTGGGCTTTTGTTCAAAGTCCCGCGCTGGCTGGCACTTTTGGCGCAGGGTCTGCCGCAGCTTTTGCGCCCAGCCTTGGCTTGGTCGGCGTGATCGCTGCTGGGGCTACAGCGGCCACCGTCACACTGTCAACCGCGCTGCCCACCGCAGTCGGCGTCAACATGCTGGCTAACCGGGGCGGGTCTGGCGAGTTTGGCTACAAGCTGCGCATCATTGACCCGGTAGCGGGCAAGACCGAGGAGCGCTACATTGTGGGCAACAGCGGCGGCGCAACCCCCAAGATTCGCGTTCTGGCTGATTTTTCTTTTGTGCCATCCACAGGTGCGCGTTATGAGATCGTGGCGGGCCGTGTGTTCATGCTTGGCGCGGGCACCACGGCGGCAAATATCTGGCGCTCATTTGAGGTCGCAAGCAACACACTGTCCACCGGCCTGCTGACTACCGGCCTGCCAGCCGCCATCGGCACTGACAGCGACATAATGGTTCTGGATGAGCAGTACACACCCTATGATGCCGTGCCAGGCGAAGGCATGATCCGGGGCGCGTATCTCTATGACGCAGGACTGGTGTCTCGCTACGCACTGGCCGCCACGGCAGCGGGTGCGTCGTCCCTGACCGGGCAAGCCACGCTGGGGGATGTGGTGGTACTGGCAAACGAATACCGGAACTTCCAGATCCGCATTGTTGAGGACTTGACAAATAAGGCAGCAGTCGGCCAACGGCGCATTATTGCAAGCCACACGGCAGGGCCAAGCGCTGTCTACACGCTGGGGTCGGCGTGGGCGGTCACACCGAGCGCAAGCGCAAAGTTTGTGATTGAGTTGCCCAACCTGATCGTCATGCGAAGCAGCGCCACGACCACGGTTTACGTTTACAACTATGGTGACGCGTCTATCACCAACGGCACCAACACCATTGCATCAGGTACCTGGTCAACCACTTACTTTGGGGTTGCTCCAGCGGCCAATGCGTCAGGTGGCTTGTGGGCTCCGAGTTGGGGCATTCGGCCAGATGACGATAAAAACGCACGCCACAGCTTCTGCTACTTTTTCCGGGGCGGCGCAACTACCCTTGACGTGCTGGACATTTCGGGGTCGATCACGGGCACGTGGACAGGCGCAATCGTGTATGACGGTGCGGTCACTCTCACAACGGGCACATGTGGCGGCTACGCGCCTTTTGATAACGAAGGCCGAATGCATTATTTGAACATTTACGTCGCATCGGCACTTAATCAAATGCACCGCTTTGACGCTCAAAACCGGGTTCTGTCACCCTTCACGGGTACGGACTTTATCCAGGCTGGCACCGCTGCCGCAGGCAAGCGCATTGCGTGCTATGCCGCACTGGATGGTGAGGACACTTATGACGTGGTGCTGCTGCAAAGCCACCTAAGTACGGTCGCCCAAGAGATGGTGGTGTTGGTATGACGATCCATGAACTCATTCGCCTGGCCAGCAGCCGCCTGGCCGCGCTTAACGGCGAGCACTCCACCGCCATGCTGGCCGGCAAGATCGACGACATGCAGCGCCTGGACCTGCTGATTGCAGAGACGCAGGCCACCATCGACAAGCTCAACACGCTCTAACCCATGCTGCTGCTCTTCAGGCTGCTGCTTGAAAAACCAAAAGATGAGCCGCCCAAGCCTGAAAACATCAGCAGCGACGGCGGCTTTAACCCCGTGTTGCAAAGCGGCTCCTATAAATCCGTCAGGCTGATCAGGCGGCACCTGCGCCGCAAGCGCCAACAAGACATTTTGTTTCTAGGCAATTGATTCGGCTTTTAAAAATAGTCCAGCTTTTTACTAAAAAACTAGACAACAACCCCAACAAAATCCGCACCATGCAGCAAACCACCACCCCGCAAACCCCAGCCGCAGCCTGGTACAGCATTCGCCAGAAAACGCCTGTTGCAGCCGCTGCAGCCCAAGGCGCGCAGGCCGAGGCTGAAATCTTCATCTATGGCGACATTGGCGAGAGCTGGTACGGCGACACCGTAGCCGCAGCCCAGTTCGTCAAAGACATTGGCGCCCTGAACGCGGGCGCCATCACCATCCGCATCAACAGCTTTGGCGGCTCCGTGTCAGACGGCACCGCCATTTACAACGCCATCAAACGCCACAGCGCCACCGTTACCACCGTGGTTGACGGCGTGGCCATGAGCATTGCCAGCCTGATCGCCATGGCCGGCGACACCGTAGAGATGGCTGAAAACGCTGTTTTGATGGTTCACGCCCCCTGGACTGGCATGGCCGGCAACAGTGCTGGCCTGCGTGAAGCCGCCAACATGCTTGACCAATTTGCAAGCGCCATGGCCACCAGCTACGCCGCCAAAACCGGCAAGCCTGTTGCCGAAATGCTGGCTTTGCTCACCGATGGCACCGACCACTACTACACCGCCACTGAGGCTAAAGAGATTGGCTTCATTGACAACATCACCACCGGCCTGCCCGTAGCTGCCTCCGCAGCCCTGCGCACCCAGGCCGCCACCCGTTTCACCCGCCCCGTGGCAGCCGCCACACAACCCCAGAAAGCGCAAACCATGCAACCCACCCACAACGCCCCGGCGGCCGGTTCAAACCAAGCCGCCACCCCAGACGCAGCCGCATTGCATACCGCAGTGCAAGCCGCCCTGGTCGCTGACGGCGCCCGCCGCGAGGCCATTCACGCCAGCTTTGCCAAGTTTTCCGACCGCGACGGCGTGGCCGCCCTGCGCGCATCTTGCCAAAACGACACCAACTGCACCGACGCGCAAGCCGGCCAAAAGCTGCTTGCCCTGCTGGGCAGCACCAGCGCCCCGGTGGCTGGCCACACCATCGTCAACACCGTGCGCGACGAGTCCGACAAACACCGTGACGCCATGGTCAGCGCCGTGCTCGCCCGTGCCTCCATTGCCGTGTCCAAAGAAGGCCCGGTGCGCGTGGACGCCTCCAACCCCTACCGGGGCCGCAAGCTCCTGAACCTGGCCGAGATGTGCCTGGCCCGCGCCGGCATCAAGACCGATGGCATGGACCAACGCGCCATCGTGGCCTCCGCATTCACCCAGGGCGGCAGTGACTTCCCCGTGTTGCTGGAAAACGTGATGTACAAAACCCTGATGGGCGCCTACGCGCTGCAGGCCGACACATGGCAGCTCTTTTGCGCCCGTGGCTCCGTGAGCGACTTCCGCGCCCACAACCGCTACCGCGTGGGCTCCCTGAGCAACCTCGAGAGCAAAACCGAGCTGGGCGAGTACCGCAACAAGACCATCCCTGATGGTGAAAAAGCCAGCATCACCGCAGCCACCAAAGGCAACATCATCAACATCAGCCGCGAGGCCATCATCAATGACGACATGGGCGCACTCACCGGCCTGGCCTCCAGCCTGGGCCGCGCAGCCAAGCGCACGATTGAGGCCGATGTGTACGCCACCCTGGCCCTGAACTCCGGCTTTGGCCCCACACTGGCCGATGGACTGGCGTTGTTCCATGCCTCACACAACAACGTGAGCACAGGCGCCCCCACCGTAACCGCCTTTGAGGCTGCCCGCGTCATGCTCAGCGCACAAAAAGACGTGTCGGGCAATGACTTCTTGGCCCTGTCGCCTGATGTGTGGCTGGGCCCGGACAGCATCAGCGGCCAGGCCCGTGTGGTCAACAACAGCACCTACGACCCAGATGCCGCCAACAAGCTCCAGCGCGCCAACATTGCCGCCAACATGGTGGGCACCATTGTGGGCACCCCGCGCCTGTCTGGCACGCCCTGGTTCATCTTTGCCGCTCCATCGCAAGCGCCGGTTCTCGAAGTCGCCTTTTTGGACGGCATTGATACCCCTTACCTGGAGCTGGAAAACGGCTTCAGCGTAGACGGCGCCCGCTGGAAAGTCCGCATGGACTACGGCATTGCCGGCCTCGACTATCGCGGCGCAGTGCGCAGCACAGGCGCCTAAAGCGCCACCACCGGGCAGCCCAAACCCTGCCCGGTAAAGCCACCCCAAAAACTCCCCAAGGACCACCACCATGACCACCAAATACGTAATGTCCGGCGACGTTATCGACTACCCCGCAGCCTCTGCGGTTTCATCCGGCCAGATTCTTCTGATTGGCTCCCGAATCGGTGTGGCATTGACCGCCATTGCAGCCGGGGCCACTGGCGCCGTGCGCGTGCAAGGCGTCTTCACCATTGCCAAGCTAACCACTGATGTGGTCGCCCAGGGTGACTTGCTCTACTGGGACGCCGGCAACACCCGCTTAACCACCACCGCCAGCACCCACAAGGTAGCCGGCTACGCATTCAAGGCCGCCGGCAATGGCGTGACCACGGTCGAAGTCAGCATCAACGCCTAAGCCAAACCGCGCCACACCATGAGCTTTGCAGCCCTTCAGGCCCGCGTCAACGCTACAGCCCTCAAGCGGCTGGGTGAAGACGTGTTGCTTGACGGGATCACCGTTCGGGGCGATTTTGCAGCCCCCTACGCGCAAGCCTACATGGACGGCGTGAGCGCCGAGGCCAGCGCCCCGCAAGTCACCCTGGCTAGCGCCCATGTGCCCGCTGGCGTGCATGGCAAGGCCGTAGTAGCGCGCGGCACAAGCTACACCGTGGTTAGCCACAAGCCTGACGGCTTTGGCCTGAGCACCCTTATTTTGGAACTGGCATGAGCACCACCAGCCAGTTGCAGGTGTATGACGCATTGGTGGCATCCATCACCCAGGCCCCCGCCCTGGCAGATGGGCGCGTCAACACCATGCGCACCACCAACCGGGCCATGCCTGCAGAGGTTCCCCGCCAGATACGGGTTTTCCTTGTCCAAAGCCTGCCCGCCCCATTGGTGGGCGGCACCGCCCCGGTTGACTGGGTTACTCGCATCCGCGTGGAGTGTCAGGCCCGTGATGTGCCTGGCACCAAAGCCCTTGACGCAGCCAGCCTGCTCGCCGCCCAAGTGCAGGGCCGCGTACTGCAAGACGCCGCACTGCAAGCCATGGCCATCGAGGTAACACCCGCGCCCATGCAGTGGTCTGAGGACGAGGCCGACACCACCCTCATTGCCTGCCAGGCCATCTTTACCGTGGTGCACCGCGCGCCGTTCTCAAACCTCATAGCCTGAACTTATGACAACCAAAACCACCCAGTCCAAGCCAGCGCTTGCCTCACCTGAACCTGCGGGTCAGTCAGACGCCCCGTTTTTTGGCATGGGCGGCAGCTACAGCCAAGACCCCGCTACGGGCGTGGTTGCACTCATTGTGCGTGCCGGCCACCCGCAAGCCACCCAAGCCACCCCCGAAACCCCCCAATCAACCCCCGCTCAGGAGTAAATCATGGCCCAACGCCGCCTTAAAAACACCACCATCCTTGCCAAAATTGGCTCCGTTTACGGCACAGACGCCATTCCCACTGGCGCAGCAAACGCTATTTTGGTCAGCGACGTGTCATTTGCCCCGCTTGAGGCCTCCAATGTAGACCGCAACTTCATCCGCGTCTACATGGGTGCCAGCGAGAACCTGGTAGGCACCGCCTTCAAGTCCCTGAGCTACAGCGTTGAGCTGGTGGGCTCTGGTACAGCAGGCATTGCGCCATCCTGGGGGCCGCTGCTGCGCGCCTGCGGTTTTTCTGAAACCCTCACCGCCACCACCCGGGTTGACTACCTCCCCATCAGCACCGCGTTTGAGTGGATTGACCAGTATTACTTTGCCGATGGCGTGCTGCACAAGCTGCTGGGCTGCCGTGGCACCGCCTCGCTCGACCTCAGTGCCGGCGCCATCCCGAAAATCAAGTTCCAGTTCAAAGGCGTTGACGGCGGCTTGGCTGCTGGCACCCCCACTGCCGTTGACTACACCACCTGGAAAACTCCGCAAGTCGTCACAGACGCCAACACCATTGACCTCCTGATGGGTTGCACCCACTCCCCCACCGGCGCCCCCGCGCTGGCCGGCGGCACCGCCACCCCTTACAGCAAGCTCATGTTTGACTTTGGCATTGATGCACCCCATATCCCCCTAATTGGTGGCGAGTCCGTGGAGATCATGGACCGCAAAATCACGGGTGATCTTGAGGTTGACCTCACCGCCGCCCAAGACGTTACCTTCATGGGCAATGTCAAAGCCAACACCATGGGCAGCATGGGCCTGGTGCATGGCACTGTTACGGGCAATAAAACCCTCCTCTTTGCCCCCAACGTGCAACTCACCACCCCGTCTTACAGCGACATCAACGGCAAGCTCATGAATAGCTACAAGCTCGTGTTGCCCCCCACAGGCACGGGCAACAACGAGCTGCGCATTGTCACCAGCTTCTAAGTCTTAATTTTTAAGCAAAAAAGCCTCTAGCCAGCAAAACTGTTGGCTAGAGTGCTATCAAATTTAACCAAATAGAGAATAACCCAAAATGGCTATCGTCCGCACCGCATCCGCAACCCAGTTTTCCCCCGTTACCCACAAATGCCTCAGCGCCGAAGGCGCGCTGCAAGAGCTCAAGTTTGACGCCCAATTCAAGCGCCTCAAGCAAGCCGAGGTAACTGCATTATTTGAAGCCCATGAGGGCGGCAACATCAAACACAAAGACGTGCTTGACAGCTACATGACCGGCTGGCGTGGCGTAACCGATGAATCCAAGGCGCCCGTTCCCTACAGCGTAGAAGAACGCGAGGCCTTGTGTGAAGAGTACGTGGGCATGATTGGCGCCATGGCTCAGGCCTTTTTTGACACCCTCAACCCCAAGGCGGCCGCCCACCTGGCCTCAAAAAACTAGAAGCCGTTGCGCGCCACTGGGCAACCGGTGGGCGCGCAACGGTAGACGAATCCGCGCTTGACGGCCTCAAAGCCGCAGGCGCCCCGCCCGAAGTTTTGGAGCTAAAACGTGCAGAACTCAAGCGCAGCACAGACAGTGAACAGGTCGAAATCTGGCCCGAGCACTGGCGCGCTGCCTCCGTGTTTTTTGCCATGGCTACACAGTGGAATGTGGTGGCGGGGCACAACGGCATGAATGGCGGCATCCGCCACCTGGGCCTCAAATATGAAGTGCTCGACCTGGTGGCCAGCCGAATACCCACAGACCCCGATTGCCATGACCAGCCCGATAGCTGCGCCTTGTTTTGCCAAATCCAAACCCTTGAGCGCGAAGCCCTCAAACACCTCAACAGCTAACCCGTAACCACCAGAGCACCCACCAAATGACAAGCGAAGTTGGCGTAATACTCCGGGGCAACAGCGCTCACCTTCTTGGCGAACTTCAAAAAGCCGGCGCAGAGGTTGTCAAATTTAGTAAGCAAGCCGAGCAATCCCTGCGCGGGGTAAAAGACGAGTCCCAAAGCCTGGGCTCTGCTGTGAGTGTGCTGGGTGGCCAAATGGGTGTTGCCCTGAGCGCGGGCTTTGCCGTTTCAAAAGTGCTTGAATTCCGCACCGCCATTCAGGGCGCGCAGGTTGACATTGACAAACTGCGCAACGCCTTGACCTACGGCATGGGCGGCGCGGCAGTCACGCAAGAGGTTGACTACCTGCGCAAAGCCACCAACGCCATGGGCCTGGAGTTTGCCAGCACCTCCCAGCTTTACGCCAAGTTTGCCGCCGCAGCACGCGGCACGGCGCTGGAGGGTAAGGGCGTTAAAGACGTGTTTGAGTCCATAGGCAAGGCCGGAACCGTCATGGGCCTGGGCGCAGGCGAGATGCAAGGCGTGATGCTGGCCCTAACCCAGATTTTGAGCAAAGGCACCGTCCAGGCCGAAGAAATACGCGGCCAGTTAGGCGAGCGCCTGCCTGGTGCGTTTGCCATTGCCTCCCGCGCCATGGGCGTGACCACGGCCGAGTTTGGCAAGCTGCTGGAAACCGGCCAAGTCATGAGCACCGACTTTTTGCCAAAGTTTGCCGAGCAGATGGAGAAGGAATTTGCCGGCAGCTTTGAGAAAGCCTCTCAATCCATGCAAGCCAGCATGAACCGGCTTTCAAACGCTTGGACCGACCTTAAAACATCCCTTGCAGAAGATGCAGGCGCCGGCCAGGCCATTGCCAGCTTGAATGACAAGATAGCCAGCACCTTCAGCACCTGGGCGCTGAATGTGCGCGGCATGGCCAGCAGCACAGGTTTTAAAGACTGGTTTTATTCCGCCTTTTACAGCGTTGAAGGCCTTGACCTTGAATTGAATGTAGCCAAAGACAGCCTGGCCAAGCTAGACAAAAACCTGGCCGCAGCGCCATCCAACATCTACGCTCGCTCAGCCGTTGCAGAAATGCGCGCCTACATCAAAGAGCTTGAGACGGCAAAGCAAAAGCAAGACGCCCTGCAAGGCATATCGCCCTCAAACGCCGGCCCGGGGGACGTATCCAACATTGCAGCCCAATACCCCAGCCGAAGCCAAAGCTACGCCACAGAAGAAGCCCGCCTGGGCAAGATCAAAGCCGGCATGGTGGCCGTGCAAGTTGCAGCGTCCGGGGTTGACGCCAACTTCCAAAAGCACCTAAGCGCCCTCAAGGCCGGGTTTGACGAAGGCCTGATGAGTCAAGAGCGCTACGTCTCAGACGTGGCCGCGCTTATCCAAAAAGAAGGTGGCATCCGCAAAGGCGCTGCACCAGGCTTGTCCGATGCAGCCAAAGCCAACGCCGCATTCGTCAAGGCCGACATCGATGGCGCCAGAATCATGATGGATCTGCGCGAAAAGGCGCAGGGCGAGGCCATGAAGCAAGCCGCAGAGTCCCTTGCTGCAGCCGAAAAGACCTGGGCCGCTTACCAAAAAGCAGAAGAATCCACCGCCACAAGAGCCATGGAATCAGCGATTGCCGCTGAAACAGAGCTGGCAAATTACGGCCTGCTGAAAAGCGCCGTGCAAGAGCTGGAGTTGGTGCGCCTTGAGTCTGCGCGTAATGCAGCCCTGTCTAATCAAGAAGATGTCACCGGCATTGAAAAACGCATCGAAGCCCAAAAGCGCCTGATCGCTGCCACGCGCGGGCTGGAGGGCCGCACCGCCAGCGACGAGGCCGCAAAGCTCACCACCAAATCTGCAGCCGACGCAGCAGCCGAATGGAAAAAGACCAGCGACAGCATCAATAGCACGCTGACCGACGCCCTCATGCGCGGCTTTGAAAGCGGAAAAGGCTTCGCCCGCAACCTGCGCGATACCATCGTCAACATGTTCAAGACGTTGGTGTTACGTCCGATCATCAGCGCTGTGATGTCGCCTATATCAGCGGCTATCACGGGCGGGCTGGGCTTGTCGGGTGCAGCGCAGGCTGCAGGTGGCGCAAATGCACTCAGCACAGTTGGCACAGGCGCAAGCATGTACAACGCCTTTGGCACCGTCACTGGCCTGATGACCGAGTTTGGCACCGCTGCGCTGGCAAGCACCCAATCCTTGATTGGCATGAGCGGCACCGCTGCGCAGTTGTCGCAGTCAATGGCGCTTGGAACAGGTGGCTCAACCGCTGGCACATTGGGCGCAATGGCCCCCTACGCCCTTGCCGCAGTCGCTGCCCTCGCCGCGGTAGGCGCATTCCGCACCACCAAGCAAACCGGCACCGGCATAAGCGGCACGCTCGGTAACGATGCTTCGCTCACCGGCTTTAACGAGATGCGCAAAAGCGGCTACCTCTTTGGCGGGCCTGAGTACCGGGACGAGCTAAAAGCACTTGATCCACTGATGGCAAAGGCGCTCACATCAGACTTCGCCGCCATCAAAGCCGCAGCCACGGGCGCTGCTGATGCGCTGGGGCTGGCATCCACCTCGGTAGCTGGATTTACCAAAGCCTTCCGCATCGAGTTCACGGGCGACAAAGCGAAAGACGAAGCGCTCTACAAAGACTTGCTGGCAGGCACCGCCGACGATCTCGCACGCGGCATTCTGGGCAGCTACAAAGAAACCATTGCAACTGTGATTGAGGAAATCCAGACCGGCAGTTGGTCAGATGGCACCGACGCTACATTCTCCAGCGTAGAGCGCCAGGTTAAGACCACCTCTTACACCCCCAGCGAGTTTGCGCGTGAAGGCGAAACCGCCAGCCAAACGCTCACCCGCCTTGCCACCAGCATCACGCTCGTTAACGGTATGTCCGGCATGCTGGGCAACAAGCTGATGGCAGTGGGCTTGTCGGGCGCCAACACCGCCAGCCTGCTGATTGATGCCTTCGGTGGTGCTGAAAGCTATGCGCAAAACATGGCAGGCTACTACTCCAGCTTTTACACGCAAGCAGAGCAGACCGCCTATCTGACCGAAACGACCAGCGCAGCATTTGCAGCACTGGGCAAGACCATGCCCGTGCTAGACGAAAACGCCCGCAAAGTCTATCGCGGCATGGTCACAGCCGCTGCCGGTCTGGACATGACCGTGGAGGCCAACCGAGTGTATTACGCCGGACTGATCGCGCTGCAAGGCCCCATGAACGAGTTGGCCCCGGCTTTTGACACCGCAGCCACATCCGTGACGGAGTTGATCGACACAATCACCGAGGGACTGACTAAAAGCGGCCAAGACCTCGCTATCGAGTTACTCAAAGCGCAGGGCAAAACATCGCAGGCAATGGCTGCACAGCGGGCGCTCGACACCAAGGACTACACCGCCGCGCAAGTGGCACTGTACGACTACAACCAAGGGTTGCGCGACCAGATCACGACACTCAACACCCTGGCGGGCTTGCAGCAAGAATATGACGATCTGACGCTGACGCAGGCGCAGCAGCGGAACAAAATTTGGCTTGCTCAAAATGCAGCCGACCCTACTGGCATGGTAAGCGGGGCACAAATCAAAGTCTGGGACAAGCAAGACGAAAAAGCCGCAGCCCAAGTCACCTCTGACTACAACCGGGCCATGCTGGAGGCATCCGGCAACACCTCTGGCCTTGCAGCCTTTGACCAAGCCATCTCTGATGCAGCGCTGATTGCTGCGGGCTGGACAAAGACTCAGATAGACGCCATTGACGCTGCAAAAACAAAAACAGCATCAGATGCGGCAAAAATCGAATCCGATAAAGCCGCCGCCAAAGTCGTTTCGGACTACAGTCGAGCATTGCTGGAAGCATCGGGCAACACCTCTGGCCTTGCAGCATTCGACAAAGCCACTTCTGATGCCGCCCTGATTACCGCTGGCTGGACACAGGCGCAAGTGGATTTGGTGAATGCCACCAAGGCAAATACAGCCGCTTCCGCAGCCAAAGTGGCATCAGACAAAGCCGCAGCCCAAGTCACCAGCGACTACAACCGCGCCATGCTGGAGGCATCCGGCAATACCTCTGGACTCGCAGCATTCGACAAAGCCACTTCTGATGCCGCCCTGATAACTGCTGGCTGGACGCAGGCTCAGGTGGATACGGTCAATACCACAAGACAGCTTCAAGAAACATTAGCCACCCTGGCCACCTCAGTTAAATCTCTTGCGGCTGATGTAGACAGCGCACTGGCATCTATTGCAGACATCAGGCTGCAATCTGACATTGACGCAGCCAATGCAACCAACGCCCTGGCCGAAAACTTTGGTAACCTGAGCAAGTCACTCAAGGACTTTGTGTCAGGCGAGACGCTGCAGCCGAGCGCCTTGTTTGGCGACTTGCTCAAAAAAGCGTTGACTGGCGATGCGCAGGCCATGCAATCTTTGCCAGGCGCTGCAACAGGAGCTGTTGACTTTGCCAAAGAACGGGCCGCAAGCAGCGTTGACTTTGCGTTGGCACAGGCCCGGATCATGGTGGACGTAACCCGTGCTGCTAACAAATCAGCAGAGTTGGCCGCACTAACTGTGAATGTGCCGCAGCGCCAAGACCCCATGGTTGCAGCCATCCAAAATCTACAAACTGCGCTGGTTCCCCTGCTGCAAGGCGTCAAAGATGGAATCACTTTAGACTTGGTGAACAAGCTGGGCACCATCGACACCAACTTGTCTGGCGCTGTGGATGTCTCCGAATTCATTAAATATTTTGATGGAACCGCTTCGGACTCGGTGCTTACCAAAATATTCAACGAATTTGATTCGGACAGCTCGGGGCTAATCAGCAAGCTGGAGGCAACCCGGCTGAACACGCTGGAGACTGCCCAAAAAATTGGCACCACCGCTGCGGGCACCGGGACCGGCACGACAGGCACCGGAACGGTGTCCAGCGGCACCGCCGCAGCAAATGCAGCGGCAAACGATATATTTAGCCTGGCC
This sequence comes from Rhodoferax sp. OV413, assembly GCA_943371745.1. Taxonomy (GTDB): domain Bacteria; phylum Pseudomonadota; class Gammaproteobacteria; order Burkholderiales; family Burkholderiaceae_C; genus Rhodoferax. The sequence continues at coordinate 26,866 of CALRWE010000006.1, read as the reverse complement.
GATCTCAAAAATACCGCGCTTGGTCAGGCATCTGCCACAGGCGTGGAAAAAAGTTTAATTACTGACGCATTTGTCAAACGTCTGCTTGATAAGTACGACGCTAACAAAACCGGTGGCTGGTCTATGGACGAGATCAACGCGGGCGGGCGTCAGGGTCTTATTGACTCCGTGGCCGCTTTGCAGTCGCCGGAAATGACGGCATTGCTGAGTAAGCCGGTGACCTTGAGCGCGTCTGACTCTGCCTTGCTCAACGCTGCCAAGGTTCTGTACCTCAGTACAAGAGGCGGGGTGTCATCGGCTGTGTATAACGCAGCAGAGGCCAGAGTAGGTGGCAACCTGGCCACTGCTGTGGGATGGGATGGAAGCCCTTACAACCTGCGGGTTAAATACGGGTTTGCCACCGGCGGAGCCTTCACCAACGGCATCGTTTCTCGCCCCACCGCCTTCAACGTGGCCGAAATGGGTGAAGCTGGCCCAGAGGCCATCATGCCGCTGGCCAACATCAATGGCTCCCTGGGCGTGCGCTTTGCGGGCAACAGCAGCAATGATGCCCTGGTAGCCGAAATCCGCGCCCTAAGGCAAGAAGTAGCCGAGCTACGCAAGAGCAATACCGCTGAAAACTCGGCCATTGCCAGCCATACGGCCCTCACCGCCGACAGCACCCGGCGCATGGATAAAAACGGCGTGTTGGTCTACACCGACCCCGCTGAGCCACTCAAAACCGAGGCCGTAGCATGATCGCCATACCCCCGATTGATTGCACATCCCCCGGCGTGCTGGTGTCCACCAATGCGGTAGACGCTACCGCCTGGGCCGTGGGCACCACCTACGCGGCTGACGCAGTGGTAAGCCGCGCCCAGCGCAACTGGATCAGCGTGCAGGCCGGCAACATCGGCAAGACCCCCGGCTCCGAGCCGCTGTGGTGGGTAGACGCCGGCCCCATCAACAGCTTGGCGCTATTTGATACTTCCGTGCAAACCGCCACCACCCGCACAGGCGGGCTCACACTCACGCTGGCCGCTGGCCGGTTTACTGCCATTGGCCTGATGGGTCTCAAGGGCCAAAGCGTTACTTTGACCATTACCGATGGCGCTACGGTCATCCAGACCATGACGCGCACGCTAAGCAGCAGCAAAGGCACTTATTACAGTTTTGCTTTTGAAGAGCCCAACCAAACCGACTCTGTAACCTTCACGGGCCTGCTGAGCAGCCCTACCTGCCAAGTGCAGATCAGCATTGCCGCCGTGGGCCTTGCTGCGTGCGGCCTGCTGGTCATTGGCAAGCAGTTTTTTGTAGGCCGCGCCCAGTACGGCTTTCAAAACCCGATTGAAGACCGTGGCCGCCATTACCTGGACAACCTTGATAACCCCGTCAACGTCGAGCGCGGCTACAGCAAGGGGGCCAGCGGCAGCGTGATGACCGAGCGGGTCAACTACAACCGCCTGCTGGCTTTTTTAGCCGCCAACATTGGCGTGCCCCTGCTGTGGTCAGCCAGCCCGGACCAAGCCGACCTAGTGGGCGCCAATGTGTTTGGCCGCTACACCCGCGCTGTGCCGGTCATTGAAAACTTTGCCTACATCACCCTGGCCTTTGACATTGCAGGCTACCGCTAACCAGGACCCCATCCATGACCATACCCACACTATCGCCCGCGCCCGACAGCACACCCAATGTGTACGGCGGCGACCCTGCCGCCTTTGATGCGGCCATGCAAGCCTGGCTGAGCTGGGAGAAAACCCGCAGCACGCAAGACCCTGCATTTTTGGCCTGGATTGAGGCCAACTCCGCCGCCATTTCAGCCAGCGCAGCCAGCGTGCAGTCTGACCGAGTCATTTGTGCTGCGGCGCAAACCGCCGTCACCGCACAAAGCCCAATAACCAATGCCGCCGCCGCTGCCGCCAGCGCCATTGCAGCCGCCACCTATGCCAGCGCAGCCCAAGCCACCAACCCCGACAGCCCCATTCGCCTCAACCCGCGCGAAATCACGGCCAATTTCACCGTGGGCAGTAACTACAACGCCACCAGCACCGGCCCCATCACCATCTCAGACGGGGTAACCGTCACCGTGGGCGACAACGCCACTTACGCCATTCAATAACCCCAAGGAAAAACCATGTCCACACTCGTCATCCGCACCGTCCAAACGCCTGACGGCTCACCCGTTTCATTCCCTAATGGCATCCGAGTCGGCACCGCTACTGGGGCGGGCGCTATCAATAACATTGGTGTCGCCGGTCAGCAAGGCTTTGGCGTGGGCATTGCGCCCAGCCTGCCTGCCAATATGACCAAGCTCTATGGCACCGATGACCCGGCCTCTGATGCTTACGGCAATTACCAATTTTCAGACGGGTCGGTCATGGTCTACGTGCCCGCGTTTTTCTACAAATACGGCACCGGCGCCAATGGCCTGGCCATCAACCTGGTGGACATCAAACCATTCGCCAGCTATGCCGATGTAGCCACCGCGAATGCAGCCGGCTACGCTTTGCACCGCGCCTTCTACAACGGCGGCGCCATCCGCCCCGGCTTTTTTGTAGACAAATATTTGGTCAGCAAAAACGGCAGCGTGGCCAGCTCACTCAAAAACGGCATTGTGCTCACCAGCGCCACCCGTGGCGGGCTGGCTGTGTCGCCCTTTAGCAGCGTGGGCGCGGCGGATAACTTTGGTGGCTCCATTGCCGTGGCCAAAACACGCGGGGCAGCATTTCACCCCAAGACGCTATTCCAAAATGCCGCCCTGGCCTTGCTGGCCAACGCACACGCCAGCGCATCAAGCAACACCACGTTCAATGCCTGGTACAGCGCAGGCGCTACCAACTTCCCCAAGGGCAATAACAACAATGCCCTTGGCGATGTCAATGATGCCTCCATCGCCTATGTGTGGGACGGCAATGCAGACTATGCTGGTTGTGGCCGCACAGGCAGCGCCAACTTTTTTGCCAAAACCACTCACAACGGCCAAAACTGCGGCGTGGCTGACCTCAACGGCCTGGTGTGGGAGATTACCCCGCTGGGTCTGACGAGCAACAGCACCAATTACTACTTACTCAACACCGCAGTAGACGTGGCCACCGTCACTGCTGGCACCACCCTGGCCACCGACGCCTGGGGCGCCACTGGCCTGGCCGCAATGTACACCAGCCTGGGCGCCACCTATGGCCCACTCACCGCCAGCAACAGCAACAAGACCATGGGCTCTGCGTCTCAGGTGTTAAGCGAAGCCACCAGCGGCACCGCCTGGGCCATGGCCGGCGCCGGCGTTCCTTTGCTGGCCGGGGTGGGTGGATCCAACCAGTTTGGCAACGATTACTTTTATGACGCACGACCGAATGAGATGTGCCCGATGGCCAGCGCGAGCTGGGCCGACTCCTCGATTGCGGGAGTGTGGGCCTTGGCCTTCGTCTCTGTTCGCGCCGACTCGGGCGAGTTCTACGGTTGCCGTTCCGCCTTGTATCTTTGAGTGACTGAGCGATAGCGATGGGAGCTCACGATGAAGCCAGGCTCGATGTCAAGTTCATTGATTTTGCGAAGCAAATGAACATGTACCTCAACCACTTCCCGAAACACGAGAAATTTGGGTTGTCTCAGGCCATACGCTGCAAGGCGTATGAGGTGTATGGCTTCATCGTGGAATCTCAAAAACGCTACCAAAAGAAAACGAGCCTGACCAATTTAGACATTTGCCACGAGCAACTGCGCATGCTGCTGCGCCTGGCGTTTGAGCTTGGTTATTTCAAGTTCAAAGACGGGGCGCTTGATGGCGGGTCAGATAAGACTGCCGCGCACCGCTACCTGACCATCAGCCGCCTGGTAGATGAGTTGGGCCGAATGATCGGAGGGTGGCTTGCCTCCGACAAGCAACGTATCCAGATGGCTGGAACCCCAAGGGAAGCGTCTTGACATGTGCCCGATAGCCAGCGCGAACTGGAACAACTCCTCGATTGCGGGAGTGTGGGCCTTGAACTTCAACAATGTTCGCGCCAACTCGAACGAGAACTACGGTTGCCGTTCCGACTCGAAGCCTCGTACCGTGCAAGCGGCATGTGGAATCAAGGGAGGCGTTTTCCTGCGCTTGGCGAAAGCCTTCGCAAAATCTGCTGCACGCCCCTTTGCCAGTAGGCACCATGTTGTGCTCGACCGCCTGGGGGTCATGCCATGAAGCGCATCGGCCATTTATTTGAACAAGCCTTTACACCCGAGGCCCTGTACCAAGCCTGGCTGGATGCAAGCCAGGGAAAGCGCAGCAAGCGGGCCACGCTGGAGTTTGCCCGCTGCTTATCTACCAACCTGGACGCCTTGCACGCCGAGCTACACGCCGGCACCTACCGCCCGCAGCCGTACATCGAATTTAAAGTGTATGAGCCCAAAGAGCGCACGATCTTTGCCCCCGCGTTTCGTGACCTGGTGGTGCAGCATGCCATTTACCGGCTGGTGTACCCCATCTTCAATGCCGGTTTTATCGACCAGAGCTATGCCTGCCGGGTAGGCAAGGGCACACACGCCGCCGCTGACTATGCACAAGCCGCGCTGCGCTCCAGCGCGCCTGGCAGCTACCTGCTGCAGCTTGACATTAAAAAGTTTTTTTACAGCATTGACCGCGACGTGTTGGCCGCACAGATTGCCCGCAAGATCAAAGACTGCCGCTTTGTCGGGGTCATGCTGCAGTTTGCCGAATACGGCCAACCCAAAGGCATACCGATCGGCAACCTGCTGAGCCAGCTTTACGCGTTGATCTACCTCAACCCGCTGGACCACTTTATCAAACGCGAGTTGGGCGCACGGTTGTATTGCCGCTACGTGGATGACTTTGTGATTTTTGGCGAAACCCGCAAAACCTGCGCCGGCTTCCTTGCCCGTATTCAGGCGTTTATTGCCAATAACTTGGGCCTGAGCCTGTCGCGCTACACCCTGCACGCCGTCAAGCGTGGCCTGAACTTTGTGGGTTTTCGCACCTGGCGCAGCACCCGCTTTGTGCGCAAGCACAGCATTTACACCTTCACCCAGTCTGCCAAAAAGGGCGCACTGGAATCTGTGATCTCCATCCTGGGCCACGCCAAGGCCACAGCCAGCCACACCCACCTGTTAACCACCCTGAAAGCAAATCACCATGACCTCTTTAATCGCCTACCGCCAGCTTGTGGACAACATCACCACCCACACCCTGCGTCTGCCCATTGCAGCCCAAGGCCAACCCACCGGGCAAGAGCTTTGCACCCTGCCTGATGGCCGCACCGTGGTCGCCCTCTTTGAAGGCGTCACGCTGCCAAGCAGCCAGCCCGCCGCCATTGCCGCCAGCATTGAAGTGCTGCCAACGCCATTGCCTGACGCACTGCGTGAGCAAATCAAAGCCGCCAGCCCGCATGTGCGCCTGATTGCGCAGCGCATGATTGACACCATCCGGGCCAGCTACAGCATTGATGACGAAATGTACTTTGCCCGCATCGGCGTAGGCGCTGCCACCGGCATGTACACCCCCAGCGCCGGGGAGTTGCAAGAAATGACCGCCTTTGGCGCATTTTGCGAAGGCGTGCGCCAGTGGGGCAGGGCAGAGCGTGCCAAGCTGGGGCTGTAAATGAGCCCACTTCTCAAGGTCTTGATTGCGGTTGACGTGTGGATTTTTCGCGTCATCACTTTTGGCCGCGCCCGTCCCGGCGAGACCATGAGCGCCGCCGCCTGGCACCTGGAGCGCCGGGGCAAGTGGCAGGGCAAGCTGACCCGACCCCTGATTGATTTTTTATTCCGCTGGATGGAAAAAGACCATTGCCGCAAGGCTTGGCAGTGGCAAGCGCATATTTACGCAGAGGTATCAAATGGCTGAACCCATTCAATCCACCGTCGCAGGCGTGAGCCTGGTCACACTGGCCGTGGCGGTCTTTGGCCCCAATGCGGGGCCGTACATCGTCATTGTGCTGGGCAGTCTGGGAGGTGGATTGTGGGCACTCTCCAGTGCCACGCTGGAGACGCGCATGCAAGGCGCTTGGCTGATGCTGCGCTGCGTGGTGACTGCCATTGTGCTGACCGCCATGATTGCGGGCCTGCTGGGGCCATGGCTGGGTGTCTCAACAATGGAGACTTATGCTGCGGTCGCTTTCATCATCGGTGCGCTAGGCAACAAGTGGCTGGAGATTATCGAGGCCATCAAAACCCGCATGAGCAACGTCATCATTGGGGGCAACAAACCATGACTGCCAAGCTCATTGTGTGGGAGATGCTGTGTGTTGCCCTGTTTTGGTCCGTTTTTTGCCGGTCCGTGCGCATGGACAAGACCACAAAGATTGATATTCGCGTGTCTATCTGGCTGCTGGGGCTGGCCTCGCTCGCTGGCTTTGGTGCACCGCTTTATGGGTGGGAGCCGGATAGCATCACGCTGCTGATCGTTGGTGCAGCGGCGCTCATGCAAGCCATCATGGCCCAGCACTGGAGCCACGGCGTGCCGGATCGTTTTGTTAATACCCGCTTCTTGCCGCGTGGCCGGCGAAAAGAGGACCGCCCATGACACCCAAACAACTGGCTCTGGCAACGGGCGCACGCATTGACCGGGCCACCGCCTTTTTGCCCCACATCGTCTCGGCCATGGCCGAATTCGGCATTGACAGCCCAGCCAGGCAAGCCGCGTTTTTGGCGCAAATAGGCCATGAATCGGGTGGCCTCAAGTACACGACCGAGATATGGGGGCCAACCCCGGCCCAGTCTCGGTATGAGGGCCGCAAAGACTTGGGTAATGTGCAAACGGGGGACGGCATCCGGTACAAGGGCCGGGGCTTGATCCAGACCACGGGGCGCGCCAACTACGCCGCCACGGGCCGCGCCTTGGGTGTTGACCTGATCGCCAACCCGGAGCAATTGGCCGAGCCGGTACTCGCCGCCCGCAGCGCAGCCTGGTTTTGGCAGAGCCGCAAGCTCAATGCTTTGGCTGACAGTGGGGATTTTGTGACGCTGACGCGCCGTATTAATGGCGGCCTGAACGGTCTTGATGACCGCATGGCCCTGCACAGTGCGGCCACTGAGGCGCTAGCGTGATCAATCCACGCGCGTGGCAAGCCCTGATTGTGTGCGCCTTGCTGGCTGCGGTGCAATCCGCCACGCACTGGCAGGCCTACCAAATGGGCGCTGACAAGGTGCGCGCCGCCTGGGTGGCTGAGCAGCTAAGCCAGGCCGAGCAATCCGCAGCCCTGCAAGCCCAGGCCCAAGCCGCTACCGACAAACTCAAAACCGACGCCGACAAACTCCGAAAGTCCAAAAATGCGCAAATTGCCCGCCTTGATGCTGATCTTGCTGCTGCCCTTGCTGGGCTGTCAGACCGCGCCCCGCGTCCTGGTGCAGTCGATTTGCCCGCGCCTGCCGGATCTGGAGCAGGCCCCGGCTGCACAGGTGCCAGCCTTTGGCGCGAGGATGGCCAGTTTCTTAGCCGGGAGTCTGCCCGAGCCGACCGACTACTCGCTGACCTCGCCCAGTGTCAAACTGCCTACGGCAAAGCCCGGGACGCTTTGAGGTAGAGGTCGCCATTAAATTGGCGTAGCTTTTGGCGTAGCTTTTTGATTTTTATGTTGTTTTCCATTAGGGAATACTGCCATCGAGTATCACAATATTCATACCGTGCGATTGTGCCTCGCCGATGGGACTGCGGGTGCCGACTCGCGGCCCCGTGCTACATCTTAGTGGAGCGCTGTCTCCCTGGCGGCCAGGCGATCCAGTTCAGCACACACGTCGGCCATGCGACCCGACATCACCATACGTCCCGCTTGGGCCGGCGCCAGGCTGGCTTCCAGGACGCGGATGATTCGCACAGGTCTGCCCAAGGGTGCTCCGCCCACTGCGCAACGCCTGACTGCGCCGCAGCGGCTAATATTTGTTACAGAATTTACGCGGGGATCGCTGGTCAGGTGGCTTGTGTCTGGCCGGAGTGACTTGCTGAGCACCGGAGTAGCGGTAAACCAGCGCCACAAGCCTTGCACGGAAGCCAACACGCCAGGCACTGCAAATGAGGAAGTGTTCATATCGAGACCTTTGGGCGAGTGTTCACATCAACATGGTGTTACGGATCAATCCAACGGCGAGGCCCTCAATTTCAAAGGCTTCACCTGGCTCGACCACGATGGTTTGGTAATCCGGATTTTCCGGGTGCAGTTCAATCACATTGTTGTTACGCCGAAAGCGCTTGACGGTCACTTCTTCACCCAACCTGGCGACCACAATTTGTCCATTTTTGGCCTCCTTGGTGGATTGCACGGCCAGTAAATCACCGTCCATGATGCCGGCATCGCGCATGGACATGCCTCGTACTTTGAGCAGGTAGTCTGGCTTGTGCTGGAACAGGCTGCTCTCCAGATAGTAGGTCTGGTCGACGTGCTCCTGGGCGAGAATGGGTGACCCGGCGGCGACGCGTCCGATCAGGGGCAGCATCAGTTGAGACAAGCTGGAAAGTGACAGTGCGTGCAGCTTGCTCCGGTTTTCATTGATGGAGCGCAAGGTGTCGGTTTTGAGGCGGATACCCCGCGAGGTGCCGCTGACGAGTTCAATGACACCCTTGCGGGCCAGGGCTTGCAGATGTTCTTCGGCTGCGTTGGCAGACTTGAAGCCCAATTCGGACGCGATCTCAGCCCGGGTGGGTGGTGCCCCGGTGCGGGAGATGGCACTTTGGATCAGCTCCAGGATTTGTTGCTGGCGGGCGGTGAGTTTGGGGCTTTCAAGCATTCGGGCTCCTGAAGGTTGGGTCGGTCTTACTGGTGGTTTATACACACTGTCTTGATAACCAGTAACTGTATTTTTAAACAGTTTTAAAAAGTTTGCAAGTCATCAACATGAATAGTTCTGAAAAAATCGTTGTTTTGGGAACCGGCGGCACGATTGCCGGGACGGCAACCAACCGCGCCGACAACATCGGGTACACGGCGGCGCAGGTGGGCGTGGCCCAATTGTTGGATGGCGTGCCAGGATTGCCCACGGCCTTGGCTGGTCGCTCCCTGGTGTGCGAGCAAGTGGCCCAGATCGACAGTAAGGACATGAGTTTTTCAGTCTGGCAGCGCCTGGTTGAACGCCTGTGTTTTTATCTTGCGCAGGCTGATGTGGACGGAGTGGTGATCACTCACGGGACTGATACTCTGGAGGAAACCGCGTTCTTCCTGCACGCGGTGTTGCCAGAGGAGTTGCTGACCAAACCCGTGGTGCTGACTTGTGCCATGCGTCCGGCCTCCAGTGCGGCGCCGGATGGCCCTCAGAATCTGATGGATGCCGTGTCGGTAGCGACCACGCCGGGCGCGCGTGGCGTGGTGGTGGTGTGTGCCGGAGCCCTTCACGGGGCGGTCGAGGTCCAGAAAGTCCATCCCTATCGGGTCGATGCCTTTGATTCGGGCGACTCAGGCCCTTTGGGTTACCTGGAGGAGGGCCGTGTCCGCCTGGTGCGAAATTGGCCTCTGACTATTTCCAATCCATATTACGGCTATATTAAAAATATAGCAAAATTGAATCCGACCAGTGCTTGGCCGCGGGTCGAAATAGTGATGAGCTACGCTGGTGCAAGCAGCGCGATAGTGGATGCCTTGTTGGCCCAGCTACCCCGATCCTCCGGTACCGCCGAGCCAGGCGCAGCACCCGATTCGGTTCGGGGCCTTGTGGTGGCAGGTACCGGCAATGGCACGGTACATTGCGACCTTGAAGCAGCTCTACTCAGGGCGCAGTCGGCGGGGGTGAGGATAGTGCGCTCTACCCGCTGCAGCCGTGGGCGTGTGTTGCCGACACCGGGCAGTGCCATTGCCGACTCAGAGGGACTCACGCCTGTGAAGGCGAGAGTTGCGTTGATGCTCGCGCTACTTTGACCGAGCCATCGCTGGTTGGCAGGCGATTTGGCTATTCAGCCAATGCAGCGAACGCGCGAGCAGTGATTTCGTCCACCCCTCCCGTGCCGCTGATGGCCCGGTATTTGGGGGCGGAGGCGGGGTCGCTCTTGGCCCAGCTGGCGTAGTAATCCACCAGCGGACGGGTTTGGGCGCTGTACACGTCCAGCCGCTTCTTCACGGTTTCTTCCTTGTCATCTTCGCGCTGAATCAGGGGCTCACCGCTGATGTCATCCACGCCTTCCACTTTGGGTGGATTGAACTTGACGTGGTAGGTGCGACCGGAGGCGCTGTGGGAGCGGCGCCCGCTCATGCGCTCGATGATGGCATCAAAGGGCACATCAATTTCCAGCACGTAGTCCAGCTTGACGCCTGCGGCTTTCATGGCGTCGGCTTGGGGAATGGTGCGGGGGAAGCCGTCAAACAAGAATCCGCCAGCGCAGTCGGCTTGGGCGATGCGCTCCTTGACCAGGTTAATGATCAGGTCGTCGCTGACCAAGCCACCGGCGTCCATGACTTTCTTCGCTTCAATGCCCAGAGGCGTCCCCGCCTTGACAGCAGCGCGCAGCATGTCGCCGGTCGAGATTTGGGGAATGCCGTATTTTTGGCAGATGAAGGTGGCTTGTGTGCCTTTGCCAGCGCCTGGTGCGCCCAACAGAATGAGTCTCATGGTTGTCCTCGGATTGGTTTAATTATTCAGCACCGCAGCCTGCCTTGGTTCGACCCGGGTCGCGATACTCTATTGTGCTTTGAGAATAGCACGGCACAGCCTGCGCCTGACTTACGTCACGGCTTGCAATTCAAACAGCTTGCGAACCCGTTCCAGGTCTTCGGGGGTGTCAACGCCGCCACCGGGCACATGGCTTGCAACATGAACCGCTATACGGTAGCCGTGCCACATGGCGCGCAATTGCTCCAGCGCTTCGGTGACCTCCAGGGGCGCCGGTGCCAGACCAGGAAATTGCCGCAAGAAGCTCACCCGGTAGCCATAGATGCCAATGTGGCGCAAGGGCGCCGGGCTGGGCAGTGTGCCGGGGTGGTCGCGCCAATGCGGAATCGCTGCGCGGCTGAAAAGCATGGCTTGATGCTGCGCGTCAAGTACGACCTTGACCACGTTGGGGTTGATGAAGTCGGGCCAATTGTCAATGGCATGGGCCGCAGTGCTCATGCTGGCCTTTGGTTCCTGCTCCAGCAACTGGGCGACGGCGCTGACCAGCGCGGGGTCGATCAAGGGTTCGTCACCCTGCACGTTTACCACGATATCGGTGTCCCGGAGCCCCAGCAAGTCACACGCTTCGGCCAGGCGGTCACTGCCGGACGGGTGGTGGGCGCCTGTGAGCACCGCATCAACACCGTGGCGGGAGCATGCCGAAAGGATGGCGGCGTCATCGGCGGCAACCACCACGCGCCCGCTCGCCGCCGACATCACCCGCTGGGCGACACGCACCACCATCGGCACACCGGCGATGTCTGCCAGCGGCTTGTTGGGCAGGCGTGTGGACCCCAGGCGTGCCGGGATCAATACGGTGAAGCTCACAACCCCAACTCCTCATCGGTCATGGGACGTGCCTCGGATTCCAGCAAAACGGGAATGCCGTCGCGCACCGGGTAGGCCAGCCGGGCGCTGCGGGAGGTCAGCTCCTGCTTCTCGCGGTTGTATTCCAGGGGGCCCTTGGTGACGGGGCAAACCAGCAGTTCAAGAAGTCGTGTGTCCATGGGGCAATGATAGCGTTGGGGGAGCCTGCGTCGCCAGCAAAACGGCCAGTCTTGCGTCAAGTTGAGCCAGGAACTCGGGTTCGGGCGTGAAGATCAGGGGAACGGCCAGCGCGTCCGGTTGAACTGACCAGAGTTTCACCGCATCTTTTTCAGTACAAATAACCATGTAGCCAGCGGATTCATTGGCTTTATATCCGCTGAAATCATAGTGATCTGGCAGGGCCAGTGTCTGCGCCAAGGGCAGTCCCTGGGCGCGCAGCATGGAAAAAAAGACCTCCGGCTTGGCGATGGCAGCCAGCGCCAGCAGGGGCGGACCGCCTGGCCGGGCCAGATCGCTCAAGGCCACCAGGCTTGCATCGGCTCGAACAGCACAGGGTGCGAGGGTTCGCTGCGCGGTCAGGCCGGCAAAGGCAGGGTGTGCGCCCGTGTGCAACACCAGGTCAACCGGGCGTGGCCAGGGCTCGCGCAGCGGGCCAGCCGGCAAAAGCCAGCCGTTGCCAACACCCCGGTCGTCGAATACGCAAATCTCCAGATCGCGGGCCAAGGCCAGGTGCTGCAGGCCGTCGTCACACACGATGACTTCCGTGTCGGGGTAATGCGCCAGCAAAGCCCGGGCGGCATCTACCCGGCGGTCCGCGACAAAAACCGGGACGCTGGTCTTGCGTTTGATCAGCGCGGGCTCGTCGCCGACCTCGGCAATCGGGCTCTGTTCAAACACCTCGCGGCAGTCCCTGGCTGTGCGGCCATAGCCTCTTGAAATAACGCCCACCTTCAAGCCTTGGATCTGCAAATGGCAAACCACGGCCATGACCACCGGTGTTTTACCCGAGCCGCCCACCACCACATTGCCCACCACAACGATCGGGACCGGCAGGTGCGCGACTTGAAGCACGCCCCACCGATAAAGGCAGCGCCTGACGGCGGCTACCGCGCCAAAAAACAAGGCGATGGGTGACAACAGCCAAGCCAAAGTGCCACGACGCGTCCAGGCGCGGGTCAGGAGGCGTTGCAACGCAGGCTCACGCGTTGCCAATGACATGGCGCTATTTGGCGGCAGCGGCGTTGGCCGACTGGGTGGCAAAGGTGATCTGATTCAGGCCGGTGCGCCGCGCCGCCTCCATCACCGTGATGACGGCCTGGTGACGGGCGCTGGCATCGGCGCTGATGATCACCACCGAATCCTTGCCAGCCTTGGCCGCCTGCAGCAGCGCCGCACCCACTTCTTCAGGGCTGCGGCCCGGGACGGTGACGCGGTTGACCGTGTAGGCGCCTTCGCTGCTCACCGTGACGATCACTTCCTTGGGGTAGTCGCGCTGCGCATCCGCGTCGGCCACCGGCAGCTTGAGTTGCAGTTCGGTGAACTTGCTGTAGGTGGTGGACAACATCAAAAAGATCAACACCACCAGCAGGACGTCGATGAAGGGGATCAGGTTGATTTCGGGCGCTTCGGTTTGGCGGGGTCGAAAGTTCATGGTTTGCGCAGCCTGTTGAGGTGTCGGACCAGCCGCTCGGAAGCCAGCTCCAGCGTGAGTAGATAACCATCGACCCGCGCCCGAAAGTAGCGCCAGAAAATCAGGGCTGGTATAGCCACAATCAAGCCAAACGCGGTGTTGTACAGCGCAATGGAGATGCCGTGCGCCAACTGCGCCGGATTGCCGCCTGCAGCGCCACTGGCCGGACTCTGGGAGCCAAAAATCTCGATCATGCCCACGACCGTGCCAAAGAGACCCATGAGCGGCGCGGCCGAGGCGATGGTCGCCAGTGCGCTCAAGTACCGCTCCAGGCGGTGTGCCACGACCCGGCCTGCGCCTTCCATGGACGAGCGCAAGTCGTCTTCACTGCAACCCGGGCTGGCGTTCAGGGTCCGAAAGCCGCTGGCCAGCACCTCACCCAAAGCCGAGTTTTGCTCCAGCTGTGAAACCACATCAGGTGACGGCACCGAGTTGCGGGAAACATTCAACACTTCATCAAGCAATTTCGGAGGTGCTACTTTCGAGGTCTTGAGGCTGATAAACCGCTCGATGATGAGGGCTAGGGCCAGAATGGAGCAGGCAATCAGGGGCCAGATCGGCCAGCCTGCGGCTTGTATGATTGAAAACAAATTGGGTCTCCGCGCAGATGAATAGCGCTGTAATTATGGCTCACGTCCCCCACCTAACACCGTCTAAACCGGCGACCTAACCCATGTCCGAACCCGTTCAGTCCCCGTTGACGTCCCGAATCTGGCCAGTTGGCGCACTTTGCCGCGCCATTGCCGATGCGCTGGAGTCCCGGTTCAACCCGGTCAGCGTACGCGGCGAGATCTCTGGTTTTTCACGTGCCTCCAGTGGACACTGTTACTTCTCCCTCAAGGACGAGTCCGGACAATTGCGGTGCGCGATGTTTCGCCGGGCCGCTGGTTCGCTTGATTTCAGCCCGCGCGACGGCGAGTTGGTTGAGGTGCGCGGCCGTCTGGGGGTTTATGAGCCCCGCGGTGACTTGCAGTTGATTGTGGAGGGCATGAGCCGGGCAGGGCAGGGCGCGTGGTTCGAGCAGTTTTTGAAGCTCAAGGCGAAGCTGGAGGCCGAAGGCCTGTTTGACACCGCCCGCAAGCGCACCCTGCCAGTCATGCCCCGCGCCATTGGCCTGGTGACCTCTCTGGGTGCGGCGGCGCTGCACGACGTGATGACTGCCTTGCAGCGGCGCGCGCCTCACATCCCGGTCATCCTGTCCCCCGCGGCAGTGCAAGGCAACAATGCCCCGGCCGAGTTGATGCAGTCGCTATTAAATCTATATGCGCTAGCCAAGGAAACACGCTGGCTAGAGGCGGATTTGGTCAATTTTCCATCTGAAAAGGCCCCAAAATCGCTTCCGGTCATTGATGTGATCCTGCTGGTGCGCGGGGGCGGGTCCATGGAGGATTTGTGGGCTTTCAATGATGAGCAGTTGGCCCGCACGCTGGCGATGAGCCCGGTACCCATTGTTTGCGGCGTGGGCCACGAGACCGACTTCACCATCGCTGATTTTGTAGCTGACCTGCGCGCGCCCACTCCCACGGCAGCGGCCGAGTTGGTGGCGCAGCCCCGCGATGTGTGGCTGGGCGCTCTCGACATCGTTGCGCGCCGTCTTCAAGATGCGGTGGTTCGGCACCTGGACCGGCAGAGTCAGCGGCTGGATTTGACGGTGGCCCGGTTGGGCCGTCCGTCAGCGCTGGTAGGCCGTCAGCGCCTGCGGTTGGCCTCCAGCGCCCAGCGCCTGCAATCGTCTGCCCTGCATTTTTTGAAGCAAAAATCGCAAGAGTTGCAAAATCTTGAGAGCGCCCTGCCGACTGCGATGCAGCGTGGCCTGGAGCGCCGGGACGAGCGCCTGGAGCGCGCCGCCCTGCGACTGGGCTTGCTGGACCCCACGCTTGTGCTGCAGCGCGGATACGCCTGGCTGACCAATGAGCGGGGCGAAACCATCACCAGCGCCGGTCAAACTTCTCCAGGGCAACGGGTGCAAGCCATCCTTGCTGACGGCGCGGTTGATTTGACGGTTGTGGCAACCGGTTGATCAAAGTTTCTACAATGTTTCAGTTAACAACAACCCAAGAGGACCTCATGGAACACACTTTACCCCCGCTGCCTTTCGCTATCGACGCCTTGGCGCCCAGCTACTCTCAGGAGACCTTGGAGTACCACCACGGCAAGCACCACAACGCCTATGTTGTGAACCTGAACAACCTGCAAAAAGGCACCGAATTCGAGAACATGTCTCTGGAGGACATCATCAAGAAATCCACAGGCGGCATCTACAATAATTCAGCTCAAATCTGGAACCACACCTTCTTCTGGAATTGCATGAAGCCTCAAGGCGGTGGTGAGCCAACAGGCGCGCTGGCTGCAGCGATCAATGCCAAGTGGGGTTCTTACGCAGCCTTCAAGGAAGCATTTGTGAAATCTGCTGTGGGCAATTTCGGATCGGGCTGGACGTGGTTGGTCAAAAAGGCCGACGGCTCGGTGGACATCGTCAACATGGGTGCTGCCGGCACGCCGCTGACCACCGCTGACAAGGCACTGCTGACCGTTGACGTGTGGGAGCATGCCTACTACATTGACTACCGCAACATGCGCCCCAAGTTTGTCGAGACCTACCTGGACAAACTGGTGAACTGGAGCTTTGCAGAGGCCAACTTCGCTTAAAGTTTCAAGCCACGCAGAGGCCACCTTGTGAGGTAGCCTTTTTATTTATCGGGCATCAAATGGCGTACCGCCCAGCTTGAAGCCGGCTTTGATGCCCTTCTTGCCGAACCAGCCCTGGTTCATTTCAAGCACATAGCGAACAGGCTTGGCTGAACAATGGGAGTCGGTGGTCTGGGGCTTCATGTCAACCAGATTGACGATGGTGCCGTCGTCTGCAACAAACGCAGCGGTCAGCGGCAACAACGTGTTTTTCATCCAGAAACACTGAACGGTCGGTTGCTCGAACACAAACAGCATGCCTTCAGTTTGAGGCATGTCCCTGCGATGCATCAGCCCGGTGGCACGGGTCGCGTCGGATGCTGCCACCTGCGCGTCGATTAAATGCATGCCAGCGGAGAGCTTGAGACGCGGAAGATTCATTTGAGGAGCATCCTGTGCGTGGATGGGCTGACCGAAGAACGATGCCAATCCGACGAGAACGGTTGCGATAGCGGTGTGTTTCATGGCTATATTTTGATGGATGCTTCTTCGACATGTCCATTCAGACGCAAAAATGCCCGCAATAGCGGGCACTTTTATCTCACGTAGAGGGTTACTTTTTGGCAGCGGCTGCCTTTTCCTCTTTGGCCAATTTGGCAGCGGCAGCCTTGTCTTCTTTTGCTTTCTTGGCGGCAGCTGCTTTTTCTTCTTTAGCCAGCTTGGCGGCGGCGGCTTTGTCTTCTTTGGCTTTCTTTGCAGCGGCCGCTTTCTCTGCGTTGGCTGCCTTGGCAGCAGCGGCTTTCTCTGCTTTTGTCTCGACCTTGGCTGCTGTAGCGGTTGCTGCTGCAGGCGCGGCGGTAGCAGCAACGGCGGCGGGTGCAGCTGCTTTGGCGGCTGCCGGGGCAGCTGCCTTGGCCGCCGCTGGAGCGGGCGCATCAGCGGCGAAAACGCCAGCAGCAAAGAGACCAGCAACCAAAGCAGCGATAAGTTTGTTCATGTTCAATTTCCTTGGGATAACGTTGTTTTTTAGAATCCCCCCCAATCCAATGGAAGGCCCATTCGTAACGGGGGGCCTTCAACCCGAGTTGACAGAATCCAACATTTATTTGGGACTAAAATATTTCGTTGGGCTGGAGCCAGCTCGAAACATGGTTTTTCGCGCGGTTCTGGTGTCAGGCCCAAGAGCTCAAATTGACCCCCCTCAAAGGAGACGAAAGCACATGTATCAGCACATCAAGGTTCCCTCAGAAGGCCAAAAAATCACAGTCAACGCCGACATGTCACTCAACGTGCCGGACGAACCTGTCATTCCTTTCATCGAAGGCGACGGTACCGGGCTCGATATCACGCCGGTGATGCTGAAGGTGGTGGATGCAGCGGTCGCCAAGGCTTATGGTGGCAAGAAAAAGATCCATTGGATGGAGGTCTATGCCGGCGAGAAATCTACCAACGTGTACGGCCCTGACGTCTGGTTGCCCGAAGAAACGCTTCAGGCGCTGCGCGAGTACGTTGTCTCCATCAAAGGCCCGTTGACGACGCCTGTGGGCGGAGGCATTCGCTCGCTCAACGTCGCCTTGCGTCAGGAGTTGGACTTGTATGTCTGCCTGCGCCCTATTCAATACTTCGACGGCGTGCCCAGCCCGGTGAAAGAGCCCCAAAAGACCAATATGGTGATCTTTCGTGAGAACTCGGAAGACATTTACGCGGGTATCGAATTCGAAGCCGAGTCTGACAAAGCCAAGAAGTTGATCAAATTCTTGCAGGAGGAGATGGGTGTCAACAAAATTCGTTTCCCCAACACCTCGGGCATCGGTATCAAGCCCGTGTCGCGGGAGGGCACCGAGCGTTTGGTGCGCAAGGCGCTGCAGTACACCATTGACAATGACAAGCCAAGCCTGACCATCGTTCACAAGGGCAACATCATGAAGTACACCGAAGGTGGCTTCCGTGATTGGGCCTACGCACTGGCTCAAAAAGAGTTTGGTGCCCAGTTGATTGATGGCGGCCCGTGGTGCAAGTTCAAGAACCCCAAAACGGGCAAGGACATCCTCGTCAAGGACAGCATTGCAGATGCCTTCCTGCAGCAAATCCTGTTGCGCCCCGCTGAATACAGCGTGATTGCCACCCTGAACCTGAACGGTGACTACGTGTCAGACGCTTTGGCGGCCCAAGTGGGTGGTATCGGTATTGCCCCAGGTGCCAACCTGAGCGATACGATCGCCTGCTTTGAGGCTACGCACGGGACAGCCCCCAAATACGCCGGCAAAGACTATGTGAACCCAGGCTCCGAAATCCTCTCTGCCGAGATGATGCTGCGTCACATGGGCTGGATCGAAGCGGCCGACCTGATTATCAGCTCCATGAAGAAATCCATCAACAGCAAAAAAGTCACCTATGACTTCGCGCGCCTGATGGACGGGGCAACACAAGTCAGTTGCTCTGGGTTCGGGCAGGTCATGATCGACAACATGTAACTCAGCCTGACTGCTGGCACAGAGCCCCCACCTCTGCGCACGTCAACCGCTCAAGTTTTACTGCTTTGAGCGGTTTTTTTGTGCCCATCGCTTGAACGCTGGGAAACAGTCTCCAATTCACCTTGACGATGCAGTGCTTCGGTGCGGCCGATAGAATCAAAACATGGCAACAAAACCCCCCCTCACACCACCCGCTGCGCCGATCCGGATGCCTGATCAGGACGATGGCGGCTCGGTCGTATTGGAAAGAAGAACACAAAAAACCAAACCACCGCAGATGTATCAGGTCGTCATGCTCAATGACGACTACACACCCATGGAGTTCGTGGTGGTCGTCATTCAGGAGTTCTTTGGCAAGGACCTTGAAGCAGCGACCCAGATCATGCTGAAGATCCATCTGGACGGCAAGGGGGTCTGTGGCGTGTACTCCAAGGATGTGGCCGCAACCAAGGTGGATCAGGTTCTGGAGGCCGCCAACAAGGCTGGGCATCCTCTGAAATGCGTCAGTGAGCCGGTCGATTTTTGAACGGAATGACCGTCATGCAAGGCGAATCGCTCGGCGTGCCGGTTGAGCCCCTGGGTCGTCGGGAAATGGTATTATTTTTTCGAAAATGATATGGAAATCGGATTACAGTTAATCATCAAAGCAAGGCTATAAAGGAAATCACATGATTGCCCAAGAATTGGAAGTCAGCCTTCACATGGCGTTCGTAGAGGCGCGACAACAGCGCCATGAGTTCATTACGGTGGAGCACTTGTTGCTCGCCTTGCTCGACAATCCGAGTGCCGCCGAGGTGCTTCGGGCATGTTCTGCCAGTATTGATGACCTGCGCAAGTCGCTTGCTAATTTCATCAAGGACAACACGCCCCAAGTGGCGGGTTCTGACGATGTTGACACCCAGCCCACACTTGGTTTTCAGCGTGTTATCCAGCGTGCCATCATGCATGTGCAGTCTACCGGCAGTGGCAAGAAAGAAGTCACGGGGGCCAATGTGCTTGTGGCGATCTTTGGTGAGAAGGACTCGCATGCGGTCTACTACCTGCACCAGCAAGGTGTGACGCGTCTTGATGTCGTGAATTTCATTGCGCATGGCATCAAGAAGACGGATCCGCCTGAGGCTGGCAAACCCAGCGAATCGCAGGCTGAAGCCGAGGAGCAGGGTGGCGAAAAGAACGAGAAACAGTCTCCGCTGGAGCAGTACACCGTCAACTTGAATCAACTCGCCAAGGACGGAAAGATAGATCCGCTCATCGGTCGGGATTACGAAGTCGAGCGTGTGATCCAGATCTTGTGCCGCCGTCGCAAGAACAACCCTTTGCTGGTTGGCGAGGCCGGGGTTGGCAAGACGGCCATTGCGGAGGGCTTGGCCTGGCGGATCACACAAAAAGACGTGCCCGAGATTCTGGCGGACTCCATTGTTTATTCTCTGGATATGGGTGCTTTGCTGGCTGGCACCAAGTACCGGGGCGACTTTGAGCAGCGCCTCAAGGGCGTGTTGAAGTCCCTCAAAGACAAGCCCAACGCCGTACTCTTCATTGACGAAATTCACACCTTGATTGGTGCGGGTGCAGCATCGGGCGGGACGCTGGATGCCTCCAACTTGCTCAAGCCGGGCTTGAGTTCGGGTGCGCTCAAGTGCATTGGAGCGACGACCTTCACCGAATACCGGGGTATTTTCGAGAAAGATGCAGCCTTGTCTCGTCGTTTCCAGAAGATCGACGTGCTGGAGCCGACCGTGGAACAAACGGTGGAGATTCTCAAGGGCCTGAAGTCCCGTTTTGAAGAGCACCATAACGTCAAGTACGCAGTAGCTGCCCTGCAGGCCGCAGCCGAGTTGAGCGCCAAGTACATCAACGACAGGCATCTGCCGGATAAGGCGATTGACGTCATCGACGAGGCAGGTGCGGCACAGCGCATTTTGTCCCCTTCAAAGCGCAAAAAAATCATCAGCAAGGCGGAAGTTGAGGAAATCGTGGCCAAGATTGCCCGTATTCCCCCAGCCAACGTCTCCAATGACGATCGGGGCAAGCTCAAGACGCTGGAGCGGGACCTCAAGAACGTTGTGTTTGGTCAAGACAAAGCAATTGACATGCTGGCGTCTGCGGTCAAGATGGCTCGCTCCGGCTTGGGCAAGGGCGACAAACCGATCGGATCGTTTTTGTTCAGCGGCCCTACGGGTGTTGGCAAAACCGAGGCTGCCAAGCAGCTCGCCTACATCATGGGCATTGACTTGATCCGCTTCGACATGAGCGAATACATGGAACAACACGCGGTGAGTCGGCTGATTGGGGCGCCGCCCGGCTATGTCGGCTTTGATCAGGGTGGCTTGCTCACTGAAGCCATCACGAAGAAGCCCCATTGTGTCTTGCTGCTTGATGAAATCGAAAAGGCCCACCCAGCTATTTTTAACGTACTGTTGCAGGTCATGGACCACGGCACGTTGACAGACAACAACGGCCGCAAGGCGGATTTCCGCAACGTGATCATCATCATGACGACCAATGCTGGTGCCGAGGCGATCAACAAGTCGGTCATGGGGTTTACAACTGTGCGTGAGTCGGGCGACGAGATGGCAGACATCAAGCGATTGTTTACGCCAGAGTTCCGTAACCGCCTGGACGCGGTTGTCAGCTTCAAGGCGCTGGATGAGGTCGTCATCATGCGTGTGGTCGACAAGTTCTTGTTGCAGCTGGAAGCGCAGTTGGCTGACAAAAAGGTAGACGTGACTTTCACAGACAAGTTGCGCAAGCACCTCGCCAAGAAAGGTTTCGACCCATTGATGGGGGCTCGACCCATGCAGCGCCTGATTCAGGATACGATCCGCCGTGCGCTGGCTGATGAGTTGCTGTTTGGTCGCCTGACGGATGGTGGTCGCCTGACGGTGGATCTGGACGACAAGGATGAAAGCAAGACCGAGGTTTTGCTGGACATCCAGCCTTTGCCTAAAAAGGAAGGCAAGCCAAAGCCTGAGGCACAAGAAGCGGCGGCCGGTTAAAATAGGTCAGATCTGAGAATGGCCGCCCTGGGTCTACCCAAGGCGGCCATTTTGTTTGATGCCAGTGGGCAAGGTTGCGTCTTGCCGGCGTGTGCATTGGTTAGTTCACTATTGTTTTTGGTGATTCAGAACTGGGCTACTTGAAGCCCACCCGGTCCAGCATTTGCTGAACTTTGACCTGGTTCATGCCCACGATGCTGATCGGGATCGTTTCGCTCTTGAAGTTGCCTCCGGTCATCGCCTGGAGGGCAGGATTGTTGATCTTGACGCCTTTGGCGACTGGCCATTCGTTGTTTCCATTTGCAAAGTGGTCTTGCGCCGAGGCACTTGCCAGATATTCAAGGAACTTCACGGCGTTGATCTGATTCTTGGCGTGTTTGGCGACTGCACCACCTGCGATGTTCACATGGGTTCCCCATGACGCTTGATTCGGAAAGACCACACCCACGCGGTCCATCATGGCCTTGTCTTCTGGCTTGTCTGACCGCATGATCCGAGCGAGGTAATAGGAGTTTGTGACCGCCACGCCGCACTCGCCTGACGCAACACCTTTGATTTGGTCTGTGTCTCCACCCTTGGGTGCGCGCGCCATGTTGTCGACCATGCTCTTGAGCCATGTCTCTGTTTTTTGTTCGCCCAGATGTTCAAGTACGGCGCCAAACAAAGACAGGTTGTAGGGGTGAGATCCAGAGCGGATGCACAGTTCCCCCTTGTTTTTTGGATCACCCAGTTCCTCGTAGGTATCTACGTCGTCTTTGGATACTTTGACTTTGTTGTACACAATTACCCTGGCCCGGGTTGAAAAACCAAACCAGGGAGACGCACCGTCAGCGGTGCTCTTGCCCCGGAACTGAGCCGGGATTGCGTCAGTCAACATTTTTGACTGGACAGGCTGGAACAGCCCTTCAACTTCGCCCTTCCACAAGCGGGCTGCATCCACCAGCAAAATCACATCTGCAGGTGAAGCCGTACCTTCTGCTTTCAGGCGAGCCAAAATGCCGGCATCGTCGGCATCGACGCGATTGATTTTGATCCCCGTCGTTTTGGTGAAATTAACATATAGGGCCTCGTCGGTCGGGTAATGGCGTGCTGAGTAAATGTTGACGTTTTGGTCCTGTGCCAACCCAGCCGTGCAAGCGAGCAAAATGGCGCAAGCGACGCAGATGTGCTTTTTGAACATGTGATTCTCTAATAAATTCAATAATTAACTGTAACACAAACACGAATCATTCTTAATAATGTCATTTATTCAAATCCATTTGAAGTACCTGTCTGCTCTGCTGTCAACGTTCGTGTTGGTCGGCTGTGCTTCTGGCCCAGCAGTGACACCGTTGCCAGATGTTCCCGTGGTGATTGCGGGTGTTCCAAAGAAGCCATTGAAAATCGGGTTGGTCTTGGGAGGCGGCGCAGCCCGAGGTTTTGCCCATGTTGGCGTTATTCAAGTCCTTGAAGAGGCTGGGATTCGTCCAAGTCTGGTAGTCGGGACGTCGGCAGGAAGCTTGGTGGCGGCCTTCTACGCCAGCGGCAAGACCGGGCGCCAACTTCAGCAAGTCGCAGAAACCATGGAAGAAGCGGCATTCGCCGATTGGACCCTGCCGATTTTCAGCCGTGGCGTGTTGCGTGGCGAGGCATTGGCGCGCTACGTGGGTGCTCAGGTGAGTGGGCGCCTGATTGAAAACATGCCGCTGCCTCTCGGGATCGTGGCGACAGATCTCAATAGCGGGCTTGGTGTTTTGTTCCAGCGCGGAGATACTGCCACAGCCGTGCGAGCATCCAGTGCGGTTCCAGCGTTGTTTCAGCCGGTCAAAATCGCCGGTCGTGAGTATGTCGATGGGGGTCTTGTGTCCCCGGTGCCCGTCCGGTACGCGCGTCAGATGGGCGCTGAATTCGTGATCGCCGTTGATATTTCCAGCGCACCAGAAGCCAATGCTGCAAGCGACACATTGGAAATTTTGATGCAAACCTTTTCCATCATGAGCAAAAGCATCAATACCTTTGAGTTGAAAGACGCGGATGTGGTGGTTCGCCCGCTCTTGGTGGGTGTCGGGAGTTCCAATTTCTCTGCCCGACGTCAGGCTATTGAGGCTGGGCGCGTCGCCATGGCAGCCTTGTTACCCCAACTTCGGCTGGCTCTGGGCAGCAAAAGAAGCCCCTAGGCAAGGGAACCATCAAACATCCGTTCAAAGTCGTTCAGCGTTCCGCGGTGGTCACTCGCCGGTAAATGAACAGGTCTTCATTTCGATCTGCCGGGTGCCGGATCGCGCTGTGTGAAACCCAATCCGCGCTCTTGACAATCGTCGGCAGTGTCGGCACGGCATCCTTATCTGCAATCAGCCAGGGGCACGTATTGCCTCTGTCAGTGGGTTTGATAACGAGATTGCCATGAAATTTGAATGCTGCGATTTGACTGCGGCTTAAACCGTGGGCCACAACGCACGGGGGTTGTTGTTTCATGACCACCATCGTACGCCGCACCAAAGGAGCATTGCTGCGGGCGAAATCCAGGAGCGGCAGCCATAACGTCATCAGCAGCAGCCAGCACAAAGTCGCCCCACCTGCTGGCAACACCAAGCTTTTCCAGATCGCGGCCCGGTGGCGACCCGCGCGCCACACGACGAGCCAGGCCCAAGCGGATGTTGCTGCAAGCGCAACAACAAAAAGTGAAAAGGAAAACCCGGGTTCGAACCCTGGAGCAAGTCGGGCAACATTGGCTGCGGGGCGGGCGGGAAAACCCGTTTGCATTGCAAGCCAAATGATCCAGATGATGGACGCGCAACCTGAGAAAAATACCAGGGTAAACCAATCCACCAGAGCTGCAACACTGCGTTTCAACGTGGGCAATGAAAATGCAGCTAGCGCGGCAAGCGCTGGCAGCGACATCAACAATGAACGATCGGTCGATGGCGTCGTCAAAGTCGCTCCAACGGCCACAGCCGTGAACCAAAGCGGTATGGAAAGGTGCAGGCTGGGGATATCACCACGAATCAACTGGCGACGCCACTGCCAAAGAGTCCAGAGCGCAAGCGGCCATGCAGGCCAGGTAAACCAGAGGAAGAGCCGCCCCAGACTCCGCCACTCCATCCAATCGGCTTGGGGCAAGTCGATACGCCAACGCCATAGCCCCAGAGCTGTAGACATCAACGCAACGCAGACAGTGACCAGCGCAACGCCTGCGGCCCGTCTGTATTTTTGACTGGTGATGTCGGTCGCTGCCGGTCGATTCAGCAGGTGAATCAAAGAGCCGCCAAGGCCAAGCATTGCAGCCATGCTTGGGGCTCCCGAAAGGGACAGGCCAACCAGCCCGATTGAGCCAATGACAGCGGAGGCCAGCGGTCGATGGGCGAGGGCTGCCAGTGCTGAAAAAATCAGCGCGCTGAAACACAGTTGAGCCAGCGCCGGCGTGGTTTCGTGGGACAGCTGTGCAAGGCCCAAGCACGCTATAAATGCCAACAGCCCACCGTCAGCCAGAGCGCGCGCATAGTCAATTGGTGCTGCCTCACCACCAAATGCAAAGGCAACAGGTTGCGCCTCCGGGCTGCGTGCCAGGTAGTAGGTGCCATACCAGGTCGACAACAAGGCAAAGGTGAGTAAAAGACCAAACGGAATCCGGGCTGCGAAGTCAGGCGGGATCCACGATGGCGCGATTTGTACTGCCCACGCACCCAGCCAGTAGGGCAGCAGTGCGTCCACTTCTGGAGCCAGTCCCAGCATTTTAGGTGCCAGCCAATCGGTCGTGCCGCGCGCGAGCTCCAGCATGTAGCCA
Source organism: Rhodoferax sp. OV413 (assembly GCA_943371745.1). Lineage (GTDB taxonomy): Bacteria > Pseudomonadota > Gammaproteobacteria > Burkholderiales > Burkholderiaceae_C > Rhodoferax. Next base: position 1,945 of record CALRWE010000006.1, on the reverse strand, counting down.
AAGCTTGTGATGTCAGCATACTTCCACGGCTCTCGACCAACAAAGCCTGGAATGACATACGCGATACAAAGCAGAAGCAAGGCCACACGTGGCAATCTTCGCACTGCGCCTTGGGCTACGATGGCTGGCGTTAGGTAACTCACATGCTGTCGCTAAAGTGTGGACAAAATAAATGGCTCAAGCAAAGAAAAAGGCAGCGCGGTAACCCGGGCTGCCTCTAACTGAACGCGTACGCCAGCTTATTCGGCTGCTGCTGGTGCTGCGACTTCGGCCGATTTGGATTTTCCAAAACGGTTGCGGAAGCGCTCAACGCGTCCGCCCATGTTGTCCACAGATTTTTGAGTGCCTGTGTAGAAAGGATGCGATTCACTGGAGGTATCCAGCTTGAAAAGTGGCAGATCGCGGCCGTCTTCCATTTTCACCATCTCTTTGGCACTGGCACAAGACCGGGTCACGAATTTGAAACCATTGGACGTGTCCAAAAAGCACACTTCGCGGTAATTGGGGTGAATTCCTTCTTTCATATCATCTCCATCAGTTGCGCCAGCCGCGTCGCGCCCTTGTGCAAACCATTGCACAATTCAAAGCCAACGTACTTGTCGCGAAAAGCCTTAGATTATAGATCAGCCACCGCGGCGCATCATGTCAAAGAACTCACTATTATTTTTGGTAGCACGCATTTGTTTCAGAACCATCTCCATTGACTCAATTTCGTCCATGTTGTAGAGAAACTGTCGCAGGATGCGGGTCTTTTGAAGGATCTCCGGGGCGAGCAGGAGTTCTTCGCGGCGTGTGCCGCTGCGGTTGAGCTGGATTGATGGAAACACGCGTTTCTCGTAGAGACGCCGGTCCAGGTGGATCTCGGAATTACCCGTGCCCTTGAATTCTTCAAAAATTACTTCGTCCATGCGGCTGCCGGTGTCAATCAAAGCGGTTGCAATGATGGTCAGCGACCCACCCTCCTCAACATTGCGGGCAGCGCCCAGAAAGCGCTTGGGACGCTGCAGTGCATTGGAATCAACGCCACCCGTCAGCACTTTGCCGCTGGAGGGAACCACATTGTTGTAGGCACGTGCGAGGCGGGTGATCGAGTCCAGCAAAATAACGACATCTTTTTTCAACTCAACCAAACGCTTGGCGCGCTCGATCACCATTTCCGCCACGTGGACGTGACGTGCAGCGGGTTCGTCAAATGTCGAGGCGATCACCTCACCCTTGACGGTGCGCTGCATCTCCGTAACCTCTTCCGGGCGCTCGTCAACCAGCAAAACCATCATGTGGATGTCGGGGTAATTGGCTGAAATAGCATGAGCAATATGCTGCATCATCACGGTTTTACCGCTCTTGGGCGGTGCGACCAACAGCGCTCGCTGCCCTTTCCCAATAGGTGCAATGATGTCAATGACGCGCGCAGTAATATTCTCTTCTGTCTTTATGCTGTCCCGCTCCAGACGCATTTGCACCTTCGGAAACAGAGGTGTCAAATTCTCGAACATCACTTTGTGTTTGTTGTCTTCCGGGCCACCGCCATTGACTTTGTCCAACTTGTTTAGCGCGAAATATCTTTCACCGTCCTTGGGTGTTCGCACCTCACCTTCAATCATGTCGCCCGTGTGGAGATTGAACCGGCGCACTTGGCTTGGACTGATGTAGATGTCATCAGTTGATGCGGTATAGCTTGTATCGGGGCTTCGTAAAAAGCCAAAACCGTCGGGCAAAATCTCCAGTACGCCGTCAGCAATGATTTGCTCGCCCGTTCGCGCGCGTTTCTTGATGATGGCGAACATCAGCTCTTGTTTGCGCATGCGCCCTGTATTTTCAATTTCAAGCTCTTCAGCTTGTTTGAGGACTTCGGACACGTGCAGTGCCTTGAGTTCGTTTAAGTGCATGGAATGACTTACTGTGGGAGTTGAACGAAATGCGGGGGGATGTTTCGGGGGAGGCG